>JBDSIM010000110.1:0-7626 GCA_039917935.1 Cyclobacteriaceae bacterium
TGTTCAAGGGGCTACGAAAATCACCACCCCTGAATTCAGTGATTGAGACACGGGCGATGGATGACTATTGCTCATTGTCACAGACTCCAGTTTGACATTCACTTAAACACAGATCACCATGTCAGAAAATGAAATTCTCAAGCGCATCCGCAACGACGGTCAGCAGCAACTGGCGCTGATCTATGAAAAATACCGTTCGGAATTTCTCCATTGGATAGTGAAGGAGTTTCACTGCTCTCCGGAGGACAGCAAAGACATTTACCAGATCACGATCCTCATATTTTATGACAACGTGAAGAGCGGCAAGCTTGAGTACCTGGTCAGTTCCATTAAGACTTATTTGTTTGGAATCGGAAAAAATGTGGTGCGGGAACATTTGCGAAAAATAAAACGCGATACGCTATTCCAGCAGGAAAGATCGTTGAGGGAATACTTTGTTGACGAACCGAACGATCAGATTGACGAATGTATTTTTGAAGCTGCGAACAAAGCGGTGGCGAAGTTAGGGGAAAACGGACGGAAGCTCATCGAACTTTTTTATTTTGAAAGAAAAAGTATGAAAGAAATAAGCACCATCCTCAAGTATAACAATTCCGCTACCGCGAAAAATCAAAAATGCAAATCCATGGCCCGTTTAAGAAAATTATTTGAAGAAGAAATGAATACATACCAAAAATTAAGTGAGGTTTTGATCAAATGAGGTATCAGGAAGACATGAAAACAGGGTATTCAATACAGCGTCCAGTTTCTATACTGGCGGCCAAGACAGGTAAGTTTTTAAACTCAGCGTTCTGTTCAATTTCTGTTTGCTGAAAAATAGTGTTCATCTTCGTTAGAATGGCCCAACCCATGTACATTCCAGCCTGGTTCGGCGTATACTTCTTTACGATCATTTTTCGTCCGATCTTTGTCGGAGAGTTCCGGTAACTCACAGGAAGTAAAGTATTACTTTAATGAATCCATCAAGATTTAGAATCCTTCTTCAACACCTACCAAAAACCACGCGCCTGAATGAAAGCTGTTATTTGCACACAATACGGACCTCCGGAAGTGCTTCAACTAAAGCACGTTGAAAAACCTGTTCCGGGAGATAACGATGTGCTCGTAAAAATTCATGCGGCCACCGTAACCATGGGCGACTGTGAGCTTCGAAGCCTAACCCTACCGTTGTGGACCCGGATTCCAATGCGGTTGTATATGGGGTATCGCAAGCCGCGAAAATTTATACCCGGTATGGAACTTTCGGGTGTCATTGAATCGGTTGGTAAAAATGTGGTTTCCTTCAAGCAGGGCGATCCTGTTTTTGGATCTTGTGGGATGGGGATGGGAGGGAACGCAGAATATATATCCCTGCCGCGTACGGCTGCGCTCGCAATAAAACCCGCCAATGTAAGCTTTGAAGAAGTGGCTCCCGTTGCGGTTGGCGGTCTGAATGCCCTGCATTTTTTAAGAAAAGCGAACATCCAACCAGGACAAAAAATACTTGTCAACGGCGCGGGTGGAAGTATCGGAACGTTCGGGGTGCAACTCGCGAAACTGTATGGCGCTGAGGTGACCGCTGTCGACAGTGGCGAAAAATCAGACACCCTGAGAACGCTTGGAGCAGATCATGTGATCGATTATACAAAGGCAGATTTCTCCCGGAACGGAGAGAAGTATCACGTAATTTTCGATACAGTATACAAAAGTAGTTTTTCCCGTTGTATAAACTCTCTGACGGAAGACGGTTATTATCTCATGGCTAATCCCGGTCCGCGGCGGATGATCAAAGCATTGTGGGTCTCATGGACGAGCAAAAGAAAAGTGATCTTCGCGTTCGCTGCTGAAAAAGTAGAAGATCTGAATCATATCGCGCAACTCATTGCGTCGGGAAAATTAAGAACCGTAATTGACAGGCGTTATTCCTTAGATCAGATTCAGGAAGCACATGATTATGTAGGGAAAGGGCTGAAGAAGGGAAATGTGATTGTTATGGTTTCGGATCAGTGATTCATCCGCGAGGTGATAACTACTGACACTGTTTTATATTAGTTCGGCTAAGCCGCGAGAATTAATTATGTATTTAAACATTTTTCGCAACTACTACTGCTCGTCATTTACAAGCTAAATCAGTCCGATAGTGCCCGGCCAGGACAAAATTCTACTGAGCGAAAGTACAATTTGTCCCCTTGAAGGACTACACTTTATATCCCCGAGATTTCACCATTCACTTTCAATCCAATTTTCAACTTCCTGACAAAAGTCATTTTCCCCGGTAACCTAGGTCATGTGGGGGCGGGGGTTAAACACTTTACTTTAATTCGATGAAAGCAAGGGGGTAAAGGGTAACTAAAGCCGCAAAAACCGCCTTTCAATTTTGAGATTAAAACAAGGGACAAAGTCAGAGACATGGAAAGCTATCTACTCCTTATCTTATTTATCACTGCGGTTATCCTCGTTGGCGGGGGTATTGCGTTCAGCTATTATGCAGCGCCCTACAAGCCCGGCACAGTCAAATCTGAGCCTTACGAATGCGGGATTCCCACCGAAGGGCCTACGTGGATTCAGTTTCATGTAAGTTATTATATGTTTGCCATCATCTATCTGATCTTCGATGTGGAAACGGTCTTCCTCTATCCGTGGGCTGTGGTGATGCGGGAGCTTGGACTTACAGCCTTCATCGAAATACTCATCTTTCTCACAGTGTTAGGATTGGGCCTGCTCTACGCCTGGAAGAAAAAAGCATTGATATGGGAGTAGAAATTAAATCGATACCCTACGAAGACTTCAACGACAATGAGTCACTGGAGGAGCTAAAGAAAAGCGGAAGCAATGTATTGCTCACCACCCTTGACTCAGTAATAAACTGGGGTCGCTCTAACTCCGTATGGCCTTTAACATTTGCCACCAGTTGCTGTGGCATCGAAATGATGGCTGCCGGAGCCTCGCGTCATGACTTCGCCCGCTTTGGCATTGAAGTGTATCGAGCCAGTCCACGCCAGGCCGATGTGATTGTGGTAGCCGGTACGATTGTAAGAAAGATGGCACCGGTGCTGAAACGTTTGTACGACCAGATGGCCGAACCGAAGTATGTGATTGCCATGGGAGCTTGTGCGGTATCGGGCGGACCATTTTATTACAATTCATATTCAGTAGTCAGGGGAGTTGACCAGGTGATCCCTGTGGATGTGTACATCCCTGGCTGTCCACCCAGACCTGAAGCTCTGTTATATGGGGTAATGCAATTGCAACGCAAGATTAAAGCTCAGTCGCTGCAGAAGAAGGAAATAAAAAAAGAGAATTCCAAACAGGAAGAGAAGCCTGTTGAGACTGATGTTCAACACACTCAAACTCCGGCATCATGACACGCGAAGAACTTACCGCTTTTGTTACTGAACAGGTACCGGAGATGAAGACTGGCCCGTGCAAGGAGTTTCCGGAGTTAATCGTACCGGCAGATAAGATTCACGCACTAGCCAATACACTGAAAGAACATCCGGCAACGAAAATGGATTACCTGTTCTGTCTTACCGCTGTGGATCGCAAAGACGGTCTGCATGTGGTGTACCATCTCACTTCTTCCGTGCACGGCCATTCGGCTATGTTGAGAGTGATCCTGCCGGAAAAAGCGAACGCTGTTGTATCCACAGTCAGTTACGTCTGGAAGGCCGCTGAATTTTACGAGCGCGAGGTATTCGACCTGTTCGGAATCCGTTTTGAAAATCATCCGGACCTGCGAAGAATATTTCTCGATGACGATTGGGTAGGCTTTCCGTTGCGAAAAGATTATAAAGATACTTTTACCCTTGAACGGTGAGCTATGGAAGAGACACTGGTTGATATTGATCTGAAAGAAAAAGAAGAATACATCATAAACATAGGTCCACAACACCCGAGTACTCACGGTGTGCTGCGTCTGGAGACATGCCTTCAGGGTGAAAAGGTCAAGTACATTATCCCACATTGTGGTTACATCCACCGCGGCATTGAGAAAATGAGCGAGAAGCTCACCTATCCGCAACTATTACATCTCACGGATCGCATGGATTACCTCTCGGCTCATATGAATAATGAGGCGGTTGCTTTATGTGTAGAGAAAGCCATGGAGGTGGAAGTGAGCGATCGCGTGAAATATATACGCACGATCCTTGCAGAACTCAGCCGCATTGCTTCCCATCAACTCTGGTGGGCGGCCTTTGGAATGGACCTTGGTGCGCTGACGACCTTCTTCTATGGCATGCGCGACCGCGAAAAAATTCTCGACATTTTCGAAGAGACCACCGGCTCACGTTTGATTCAAAGTTTCATCACTCCTGGAGGCCTAATGAATGACGTACATCCTAAGTTTCAGAAGCGGGTGAAAGAGTTTATCCAGTATTTTCGTAAAAAATTACCGGAATATGATGAACTGCTTACCGGCAACGTAATCTTCCGCGAGCGTACGCAAGGGATCGGTGTTCTCTCCAAAGAAGTGGCAATTGATTATGGAGTAACAGGGCCCAGTGGCCGTGGCTCCGGTTTCCATTGTGACATTCGAAAGATCGCGCCTTACAGCGCCTATCCGTTGGTGAAGTTCAACGAGATAACTTACACCGAAGGTGATACGTACCATCGCTATCTCGTGCGGATGAATGAGATGTGGGAATCGTTGAGCATCATTGAGCAGTTGGTGGATAATGTACCTCAGGGAGACATCATGTTAACTCTTAAAGCGATCAAAGCTCCCAAAGGTGATTATTATCAGCGTGTGGAAACGGCACGCGGAGAATTAGGTGTTTACATCGTGAGTGATGGCGGACCTTCACCGGCACGTATAAAATATCGTTCTCCGAATTTCTCCAACCTGTTTGTGCTTAATAAGATTTCAGCCGGTCACAAGATTGCTGACCTCGTGGCCATCAGTGGCTCTTTGGATTTGGTTATTCCCGACATAGACCGATAAATGATTGAGTATGTACGATTTCACACCTCTGATCGATTCCATAACAACGTACCTGAACGGGAAATTTTCTCCGTTGTGGGCCGGTGTGATTTCCATGCTCTTACTCGGAATTGTGATCCTACTTTTCTACGCTGTCATTGGATTGTACCTCGTGTACGCTGAACGCAAGATCTGCGCACGCATGCAAAACAGGATAGGCCCGAACCGTGTGGGCCCCATGGGATTGTTTCAAACCATTGCCGACTTGATCAAACTGCTTTTGAAAGAACTGATCTACATACGCAATGCAGATGGTTTTCTATTCAACATCGCGCCTTTCATTGTGATTGTCGCATCCATTATGGCAATCGGTTCCATTCCTTTCGCTAAAGGATTGCAGGCCATTGACCTCAACATTGGAGTGCTGTACATTCTTGCCATTTCTAGTATGGGAGTGATCGGCATTCTCATTGCCGGATGGGGTAGCAATAGCAAATACTCAGTAATTGGCGCCATGCGCAGCGGTGCGCAGATAATTAGTTATGAATTGTCGGTGGGTCTTGCTCTGCTGTGTATCATTATTTATGCAGGGTCCATGCAGCTATCTGAAATTATCGAATCACAAAAAGACGGCTGGTGGATATTTAAGGGACACATTCCAGCATTGATTGCTTTTGTGATTTACCTGATTGCCGGAACTGCAGAAACCAATCGTGGGCCATTTGATCTGGCAGAGGCCGAGTCAGAACTCACTGCCGGATTTCATACTGAATACTCCGGGATCAAGTTCGCGTTCTTTTTCCTGGCTGAGTATATGAATATGTTCATAATCGCTTCTATTGCGACTACGCTCTTTCTCGGAGGGTGGCTGCCCTTCCATTTATTCAACTGGGATGGTTTTAACAAGGTGATGGATTTTATTCCTCCGGTATTCTGGTTCTTCGGCAAGACTGCCTTTGTGATCTACCTGATGATGTGGTTCAAATGGACCTTCCCGCGCTTGCGCATCGACCAATTGCTGACCTTGGAATGGAAATACCTTTTGCCGATTAACCTGATGAACCTCGTGCTGATCGCTTTCTTAACTCTGATGCAATGGCACTTCTGAACACGATAAAAGAAACAGGCAACTACTTCCGGGAAATCTACGAGGGTGTTGCTTCCCTACTTCGGGGCCTGAAGGTCACGGGTAAGTACTTTTTGAAGTCAAGCGAGATTGTTACTCAGCAGTACCCGGAGAACCGCGACCAGTTGAAGATGTTTGACAATTTTAAAGGCGAACTGATCTTATTGCACGATGAGAATAATCAGCATTCCTGCAATGCCTGCAACAATTGTGAACGTAAGTGTCCCAATGGTTCTATTGAGGTGATCTCCACACGCGTGCAGGGCGAAGATGGCAGAACAAAACGCGTTTTGGACAAATACATTTATCACCTCGATATGTGTACTTTCTGTGGATTATGTGTGAAAGCGTGTGAAGAAGAACATGCACTCGCCTTCAGTCAGGAGTTTGAGCATGCTGTTTTCGATAAAGGCAAGCTGATCAAAAAACTAAACAAACCAGGCTCCACATATAAAGCCAAACAGGAATGACCGGACCAAAAATTATATTCTTTATTCTGGCCACCTCGATTGTTGTGTTCTCCATTCTTTCCGTGTTTTCCAGGAGAATCCTGCGGGCTGCCATCTACTTGCTCTTTGTGCTGGTGGCCATGGCAGGTTTGTACTATATGATGAATTTCCAGTTTCTTGCTGCTGTACAACTGATTCTCTATGCCGGTGGCATTGTGGTGCTCATCATCTTTTCTATTCTGCTCACCAGTCAGATCAATAGCAAACTTGATCCGCCCAAAGCAAGTCATTTAGTTTCCGCGATCATTACTGCTGTCGGAGGCATTGCGCTTTCTTCTGTAACGCTTTTACAGTATACATTCAGGCCAACTAAGGCAGCAACAATAGAACCCAATATGCATACAATTGGTCTTCAGTTGATGGACACGGGTGAGCATGGCTATGCACTTCCTTTCGAAGTGATCAGTATTTTATTATTGACCGCATTGGTAGGGACTATTTTCATTGCACGAAAAACACAACATGAACCTGGAATCTGAAATACCGCTGATATATATGATCGTGCTAAGCACGCTGCTCTTTTTTATAGGATTGTTGGGAGTACTCATCCGCAGAAACCTCATCACTATGCTTATGGGTATCGAACTGATGCTGAATGCTGTGAACATCAACTTTGTGGCATTCAACCATTACCTGTATCCCAACCGTTTGGAAGGACATTTCTTTGCTTTGTTCGTAATGGCCATCGCTGCCGCAGAAGCCGCAGTAGCGATTGCCTTGATTATAAACATCTACCGGAAGTTCGCGACCGTCAGCGTTGACACAGTGGACGAACTGAAATATTAAAGGCCATGGACTATTCATTTGCTCTTCTGATTCTTCTTGTTCCCCTCGCCACTTTCCTCACGCTGGGTTTGTTAAGCAACCGCCTCAAACCCGAGGTGGCAGGAATAATCGGAACGACAAGCTTATTCATTATTACTATCCTTTCTTATTACACGGCTTACAAGTATTTCGCAACCCCCGATCCTGAAGAAGGATACTCATCGATAGAAACATTCAGTATTCTCTGGCTCGCATTTACCGATCATTTGCAGATTCATTTGGGAATATTACTTGATCCACTATCGGTAATGATGCTCGTGGTGATC
>JBDSIM010000111.1:0-8710 GCA_039917935.1 Cyclobacteriaceae bacterium
CCCAAAACGCAAAATACCAAACCGATAATACAACGATCAAGGCCTGAATAAGGCCGAGCGATCCGGCTTCCAGAATATCAGAAAATATAATCCGTGTACCGAGCAGCACCAGTCCGATTTTCACAAACATCTCCGCGTTTAAGGCAGCACGAAACCAGGCTGGAAGCCTGATAAAATTTCCGATCAATAATCCAATGGATAGGCTAAAAATTACCGCTTCCAGATTGACGGACTTGATGCCCTTATTACCTTCCAGCAGGAAGGCAGCAAAACTGATCAAATACAAAACCGGAAATACCTTAAGCGATGGCAGCACGGGTTTATTCGTGAGGAAGGCAGCGATTATTGAAAAAACAAAAACAAGCGCAAACTGAAACAGCACGCGTAATAAATTGCCGGCAGAAAAAATCTTTCCCGATAATTCCTCTCCACTGCCCCATGAATAGTTGGGTGTCGGGATAATTACACCACTGAGGAAAATGAAGATAATGACAAACCCCAACAGCACCACCGCCCAATCTTCATGAATGGTTAATCTGGATTTCTCCGAAGAGATTAGCGTTCGGTTATTTGTTTCTGACATAGCTGCCGTTCATTTTAGGATTTTCAAATTATGATTTTTTTGCCCGAATGCGAAAGACATCTTTTAAAGCTTGATGGGCGGCGTGAAACCCGCACATTCCATGAACGCCACCACCAGGGGGAGTGGAAGATGAGCAAATATAAATTCCTTTCGAAGAAGTTCGATAGGGTGAAAGCCGAAGCGCTGGTCTTGTAAAAAGCTGGGTGATATCAATCACTCCGCCATTTATATCCCCTCCAATATAATTGGGATTATATTCCTCTAATTGCAAACTATTCAAAGTATGCCGTCCCAGAATAAGGTCTCTAAAACCTGGCGCAAAGCGCTCAACCTGCTTTTCAATGCGCTCCGTCATATCAACGGTAGAACCATTGGGCACGTGGCAATATGCCCATGCAGTATGTTTTCCTACAGGAGCACGGCTTGGATCAAACACACTCTGTTGTGCAAATAATACAAACGGTTTGTCAGCATGTTTGCCGTTCCAGATCAGGTGTTCTCCTTCGGCAATCTCTTCAAAGGTATTGCCAAGGTGTAGGGTGCCCGCAAGCCGGCATTCCTTTGCCACAAAAGGGACCGGACCATCCAACGCCCAGTCAATTTTGAACACGCCCATCCCATAGCGATACCTGCGCAATTGCCACTGATAAAAGGAGGAAAATTTATGTCCGGCGATCTTTAATAATTGTCGCGGAGTTATATCAAATAAAACAGCGTGAGCGGAAGGAAGCTGATCCATCCTATCAACATAAAAGTTCGTCTCAATTTTTCCGCCGATTGAAGTAAAATAGGAAGCCAGCGCATCGGATATTTTCTGAGAGCCGCCCTTGGGAGTAGGCCACCCCGCCAGGTGAGCGTTGGCCATCAGTACCAACGCAATGGCTGATGTTGTAAAATTTGATAGTGGTTGAATCGAATGGGCCGCCATACCACCGAATAATGCTTTACCTTCTCTCGTGTGAAATTTTTTTGATAAATATTGTGCTGAGGTAAGGGCATTTAATCCGAACTTAGCCATGGCAACGGGGTCTTTCGGAAACCGCAAAGGACCCAAAACATGGCCCGCCATGTGTGGCCAATCTTTTACCAGACCTTCCATTAGTTGAAGATAAGTGCGCGCATCCCTTCCTAAACCCCGGGCAGTTTCGTGAACGGAATTTTGCAACGCGGCTGCTGTTCCTCCGTCCAAAGGATGCGCGGCTGCCAACTTAGGTTGAATAAATTCCAGGCCATGCTTTTCCAAAGGAAGGGTTTTAAAGAAAGGTGACCCTATAGCCAGCGGATGAATAGCCGAACAGATATCGTGGATAAAGCCGGGAAGTGTCAATTCAGCTGACCGAACGCCACCTCCCACGGTATCTTTGCCCTCCAATACTATGACCGATTGTCCGGCTTGTTGCAACGTAATGGCTGCAGCAAGACCATTGGGTCCTGAGCCTACGACGACGGCATCAAAATCTTTTCTGCTTAATCCTGACATAGTTTTCGCGTCAGGTAAATATAAGATAGATTCTTTGATCAAAAGGAATTACCCAAAATACCTGGAAAAGGTATCGGGTACACCCGTGAATATTCATGCGTAAAAAATAGAAAATACCTGAGCCAGGGTAATAACTGTGAGTTGCCTTCCTTAAATACACATTACCAAATTTGGATTCAAAACTATACCTGGGCCCGCTTCCAGGTTTAGCCGAAACAAATGTATAGAAATCTTTGCAGATTTGCTTTTGTGGCCAAAGGCAAAGCAAGATCCACATGACCATGGACAGACTCCAGGGCAGCGGGACTCTTTAACACTGCGCCCAGAGATGCATCAATGTCACCATGCACCGTTTTTATTGACATAGGTCCGGTAGTATTGGTAAGCACAACGCCATTATGGACTGTTGAGACTTCAATCACTCCTTCGAAATTCTTGATCTCGATTTCATCACCATAAGGAGAAGAATGAGAATAGGAAATGGTAACGCCTCTGGGTACCATAATCTTTACATCCGGTCCATCCGTTTTTTTCAGCTGCTGAACCTCCACAACATTTCCTTTATCCAATACCGAAAGTCCCAACCCTGTGTTATCTTCCAATCCCAGACTGCTGAGGGGGCGAAGGCCTTTTGCACGCCCATCATGATCATGATCATGGTTGCTGGAACTAAAAATAATTTCATTTCCGCTATAACCCTCGACGGAAACATTATTAACTTCTCTGATCTCTAACCGACCCGTGCTCTTGGCAAGTTTGTACTCCTGCGCATACACAGACCTGATAAGCAACAACCCAAACACCAGTATTAAAATCGGTTTTTTCATTTTTTGCATTTTTAAAATTTTGTCAATTCATTTTTTTCACCGCAGTCAAGGGCACTATTTATTTCTTTCTGAGATATATCTTCCCGTAATTACAATTCAGATCAATGTTGATTCCTCCACCGTTAATTGTGCCGGAAACTTTATCACTGTATACCTGCATACCATCCTTCGTTTGTACATCAATCTTGAATTCAGGAGCTACAAATATGTCCCCATAGGAGGTGCTGAGTTTTAAGTTTGCTTTAGTAGCCTCGGGAAGGGTCACATCAACAATAACCATAGATCGAAACAATTGAGATGGGATCCTTTATACTCGTATTGAAGATGGCCTCTACATCCCCATAAGTAGTTTCTATGGTCAGTGGGCCCGTTACATTTTCCAATTCAATACTATTGTAAAGAGCAGAGACTTCAATCTCATTGGACAGATTCACAAACCTGGCCTCCCCGCCATATTGGGAGTCGTGGTTGAACGAAATAATCAGATTTTTTGGAACTAGTATTTTGATGTCAGGCGAATCAGTCTTCTTTAATTGATATACCTGAACAATATTACCCTTATCAACAACATGAATTCCCAATCCCGTATTGTCATCCAGGTTAAGGCTGTTCATCACGACCGGACAAACCCATCTCCCGTTATCCAATTTCTCGCGTCCCGTCCTGGTATATCCTGAATAATGGTTCGTGTTAGTTACCCGAAGACCTCTGAAAGGTTACAACTATGTTGGAAAAAACGCCGGCCTCATGAAATTACCATAAAAAAAGCCGTTCGGAAGGAACGGTTTTACTTTTACTTCATCAGCACCCTGATGGTAGGGGTGTTGGTCTATGTATTCGGCTAGTCTCTGTCAGCGCTGATCAAATCGGTAGTTAACCGACTGCCTTCTCAAACACTTTCTGGTAGGCGAATCTTCCTCAGATGAAAAATTCTTTGCCTCATCGATCCCAAAATCCAACCGTTGGCCCGTTCTTTGGTGTCTAAGAGAAAAACAATCCAAATGAAAAAATTGATTTTATGGCCATTTTTGCTTTTACCGTTTTTTATTTCTGCGCAAGAAACTTTTAAAGGCGAACATTTTATCGAAGTAACCGGTACAGCCGACCAGGAAATAGAACCTAACGAAATATACGTGCTGGTGAGGCTGAAAGAATTTGAAGAGAACCGCCAGAAAACTTCCCTGGAAAAGATTGAGAAAGATTTTTATAATGCTATGAAGGAAGCGGGAATTGATCGCAAGCGAATAGAGCTGGCTGACGTGGGCTCTGACCTGGAAAAATTCCGGCGAAAGGACAAAGAGGCTTTCCGTGAAAAAACTTTCCAGATAAAACTCACCAGTGGTGCAGAGCTTGGAAAATTCATTGAAAAGTTGTCTGCCGTAAAAGTTGATTCGGTGGATGTTACCAGACTACATCATTCCGACTACGAAAAAATCAAGCTCGACTTAAAAGTAAAGGCCTTGAAAGCCGCGAAATCAAAAGCAGAAATCCTGTTGAGAGCTATTGGTGCAGAAATTGGAAAACCCTTGATGGTGCGTGACTTTGATTTTCAACAACCCTATATGGAAATGAAATCAAACGTACGCATGCAAAGCATGGACAGCCCTCAGGAAATGGAGGAACCCATTGCATTCAGGAAAATAAAAATGCAGGCGCAGATTACGGCGCAGTTCGAGATCAAATAAAAAAATATGCGCGCTGAATGACTCAAAGGGGTGCCGGAAGGCCCCTTTTTTCGCAACAGACTTCACAATTTTTAGTCACCTTTATTGGGATAACTCATCAATAAATACCTTGAGTTCTTCAAGTGTTTACCATAGGAGTAGTTAAACATCCATTTCGCACCATAGTAGCATAAAGGGCACAACACTAACATGGTAATTCCTAAAATCAATAACATTCGCGGATTATATAAGAATGCTTCCACAGTTTTACCGGAACCTACGACTCCTCCGAGAATAAATCCCCCCGATACCGCGATCGGAAATACAAATAAACTTGCTCTGAGCTGAATCGACCACCACTTTTGGAAGCTGGTGTAGTTTTTTTGAAGTTCTTCCCTGAGGGAGTTTGGTGATGAAATAAATATGAGAAAAAGTACAAGACCCAGGTAAAGGATATACCCAAAGCGATTTATCCGAATGGAGCGTTCCTTGCCGTTTGCTGTTATTGCCTGTTTTATAATAATTGTTTTAATATAAGTGGCAATGCCCATCCATTTATTACAGGCGCTCAAAAATATTTCAAAAGGGATTGCGGGTCTCGGGTTCATCGGGTACGCGCATTGCCTCGCAAAAATCGGTTCCTCAATCCCGCGGAACTAAATCGGTTGCGACGCTATATTTTTGGAGCAGTAATAGGGGTTATATGCTTTGAGATTGTCTTTTAATAAAACAGATGAAAAAGGGGGCCATTTTTATGATGATTATCAATGTTTCTATGGCGTTTGCAACTCCTGAATTTGGCCCTGTGGCCAAACTTTATAAAAACGATACCTCCGCCTATATCCTTGTTAAAAAATTTCAAGGTATAGAATTATTTGAAAAGTGGGATGCTATTGATTCAAACATCTCTGCCAGGGAAATTAAAGTAGTATTCTCCATAAATACAGAAATCAGATCAGCGGCTTTACTTCTTCAGAATGAAATAAGAGGTACCAAATGGAATAAAAACGCAAGCGTTTATAAAATAATTAAGGCAGACAATCATTGGATTGGTTACATCCAATATGATTTGCCCTGGCCCCTTCACAATCAGGATTGCGTTCTACAATACATTGAGCTTCCCTCTCCCGACAGCCTGACAATTGCGTTTAAAAGTGTGGATCATCCCTTGTTTCCCGAGCAAAAGAATGTTGACAGAATCAACGGTACCAGCGGTAAATGGATTTTAACAAAAAAACCGAAAGGTATTCAGGTAGAATACTTTATCACGACAACTCCCAGTAAAATACTTCCTGCCTGGATGACCGATCCTATCATTAGAAATAATCTATTGTCTCCCATGAAGGAATTCCGTGAAATCCTCGAAAAATAAGCAACTAAGAAATGGCAAGGTTCCCAAAATCACTGATAAAAATTTGGACGGTTAGAAAGTTCTAAGAAAACATTTACCCGGTTGATTGAAAAGGAGAATCACCTGGTAAGGGTTTGGAATTTCTTATGACCAAGAAGAAGATAGTTCGCCAACAGCGGCTCTCGACGATACTTTTGATCCGGAACCAGCAACCTTAGTTAAGCAAGGTACAATAACAGGTATCGGGCATACTGTAAGTGGAACTGTGAAAATTTATGATGAGGCTGGAAAACAGATTGTGGTTCTTGATCCTTTTTCTTCACAAAAACGGCCCAGACCTTAAAGTCTACCTAAGCAAAGACAAAAATGCTTTCCAATACATAAAATTAGGCCCTCTCAAGTCAACCACAGGTAAGCAGTCTTATGAAATCCCTCGAGATCTTGACTTAGCTCCCTACACGCACTTACACATTTGGTGCGAGCAATTCAGCGTGGAATTTGGAAGAGCTGAGGTTAAATGAGTCATTCCTATAAATATGGCTAGCGGTTTCTCGTTGGGGTCCGCCCAATCAACATCGAAAGTGTATTATTTAGCTAAAGCCATATCAGCAAAGACTTTCTTCAATTTCTTCGCTTAAAGGTTGAAAAGAAAATAACCACTTAACAGGTTCGCATCCTAAAAAGAAATTTTAATAGGTGAAGATCAATTGCCTGGCATAGGCTAGTAATTCTTTTTTTGCCCGGATATCCAGCGCCAGTGGTAACTGCGCTAAGCCGATCAGCCTGCGCATGATTTCAACTCCGATGAACTGTTGAAGGAGCTTTTTGTCGACAGTTTTGCTGGATTGGTAGTTCTTGTAAATACTATTCTGTACGGCAGCTTCTTGTTTGGTCATAATCAGATGGGCCATCATTACCCCGAGATCAAATTCCAATGGTCCGTAAAAGCAAAATTCAGGATCGATTACTTTCAAACCGTCCCTGCTTTTGACCCAGCTCCCCGGATAGAAATCACCATGCAGCAAGAAGTGGCCTTGTGTCAGGTATATTTTTCCCACTTCGGAAATTGTATTTTTTAAATCACTATCGGTTTTGTAGGGGATTGCTTCCGCTTGCATTCCTGCGTGGATTGTGTCAAGATTAAACCCGTTGTCTTCCATAAAAGGATAGCTGAAAATGTGACGGTGATTGAGTTCACGCATTTCGCTATTGAGGAATTCATTATTGGTCTGAGGTTTGTAAAACGATTGATGAAGAAGCGTCAGGTAACTGGTCAACGATTGTATGTCAGTGTCCTTTAATTTAGCCTTCATGCCATACAAGTGCGTATAGTCATGGCTTTGGGCTAAGTCTTCCAGCGCAATGATGTAGTTGATCGAATCAATTCCAATCAGGACTGGCATATATTTTTGGATTTCATGAACCTTTTTTATCTTTTCATAAAATGCACCTTCTATCAATACTCTGCATTGAGGAGCAGGGATTTGCGGATACTTCTCTACATGTCCTTTAGATTGCTTGATTATGAATGACCCCTGATCGGTAGTAATTCGCAAAACACAATTCATATTGCCTTCACCAGGTTTGGATACTTCAATAATTTTCTCTTCCCGGCGCAGCCATGCCTGTTTATGTAAATAGGTAGTTAATGAAGGTAAATCGTTAGCATTTAAGATGAACATCGGAATGGGTTTTAAATAGTATAAATATAACCAGATTAACAAGGTTCATCTTTGGATGAAGCACCCATTTTTTTACGTAAAGGCGTAACATCCAGGCTCTTCACTTTACGATCAGCTATCAGACGATAAAAGCATCTCAGGCGAATCCGGCAGAGGTGCTGAAAGCGGAATAATCTGCAAATGTCTTTGCCAAGCTTTGTTAAATTCACCGATCCAGATACCTACACCTGCATGACCGATCCCATCGTCAGAAATAATCAACTATCTGCAATCAAGGAATTCCGTGAAATCCCCGAAAAATAAGCGACCAGGAAGTAAGGAAACTTATCCGCGTCTTTGCCAATATACATACCGATCGGTATCTTTGTGCATGCGTAACCCGGATGCCACGAAAGAAAGAATATTAACTAGATCAGGTGTTTTATTCAATACGCAGGGCTATAAGGCTACTTCTATCAGTGATATTACGACCTCAACGGGGTTCACCAAAGGCGCTATTTATCGCCATTTTAAGAGTAAAGCCCACCTCGAAAAGGATACCCTATTTCACTTGTCATCCATCATGTTTGGAAAGTTGCAGGAGCGAATGAAATGTGAGTCTACAGCCGGCGATAAGCTGAGAGCCGTATTCCGATACTTTGAATCCTATATCACAAGCCCTCCTTTAAAAGGCGGATGCCCGTTGTTGAATGCAGCCATTGAAGCCGACGACTCTAATCCAGGCCTGCGAAAAGAGGCTGTTAAAATTCTGGATATCCTTCGCGATTCCGTAGTCCATATCCTGAAGAACGGGATACGGTATAAACAGATCAAGAAAGATACCGATCTGGAATTTTATGCAACGATTATCATCTCATCACTCGAAGGCGCTATTATGATGAGCAAACTCAGGGGCGATAACCACGATGTCCGAAGGGTAATCAAACATCTGGAAAGTCAAGTGAAGTGTATTGAGCTTTAATTTTTTTTAACAAGATAGATACCGATTGGTATCTATCTTAATAGGTATATAATATCCTCATAGATATGAACAAAATACTCGTGAAAATGGCTGGTTTATACCTCGATGCGTTAGCTTTCATCGCTCCCGCCACAGCGGCAAGAAAAGGTTTTATGCTATTCT
>JBDSIM010000112.1:0-22237 GCA_039917935.1 Cyclobacteriaceae bacterium
TGGCCCACTAAACTTCTCACCTTCTTTACCCGTAATCTTTGCTACAGAACCTTTCTCTGCCAGATTTCCGTAAAGGATCTGTAAGTGACCTGTTGCTTTGATTGGTCTTTCAAAGGGGACAATAATATCTTGTTTAGTAAAATCAAGCGAGGGTATGTTGATTAAATTTTCACGGATTGTTTTTCCTGTTACCGTCATACATTCGCCATCAATAAATCCTTTCTCCAATAGATATTTCATAACGGCAGGCACACCACCTATTTTATGAAGATCTTCCATTAAATATTTTCCGCTGGGCTTCAGGTCTGCTATCAATGGAGTTTTATCAGAGATGCGTTGAAAATCTTCTTGCGTGATATTAACCGAAGCCGATCTGGCCATGGCAATCAGATGTAACACCGCATTCGTCGAGCCACCCAACGCCATGACTACTGTAATCGCGTTTTCAAACGCCTTCAGAGTCATGATATCCAGCGGTTTGATATCGTGTTTCAATAAGTGGTGAATGGCTTTCCCTGCCGCGCGACACTCTTCGGATTTTTCCTTTCTTAAAGCCGGGTTTGATGAAGAATAGGGCAGGGCCATTCCCATCGCCTCTATTGCGGATGCCATGGTGTTGGCTGTGTACATTCCCCCGCACGCGCCTGCACCAGGGCATGCATTCTGAACAATACCCTTAAAATCCTCCGGTGTAATTTTGCCGGCCATTTTTTCTCCCAGCGCTTCGAAGGCGGAGATGATGTTAAGTTCCTTTCCTTTCCAATGACCACCTGCAATGGTTCCACCGTAGACCATAATGGAAGGGCGGTTTAATCTTGCCATTGCGATCAGTGCGCCCGGCATATTTTTATCACAGCCGACTACCGCGAGCAGTCCATCATAGTATTGGGCACCGCAAACTGTCTCAATAGAATCAGCAATAATTTCACGGCTCACCAATGAGTAACGCATTCCCTCTGTTCCATTGCTCATGCCGTCACTGACTCCGATCGTATGAAAGATTAATCCAACTAGCTCCTGATCCCACACCGCAGTTTTCACTTCTTCTGCCAGTTTATTCAGGTGCATGTTACAGGTATTTCCATCATAGCCCGTGCTGACAATTCCTACCTGGGCTTTATCTAAATCAGTCTCGGTTAATCCAATGCCATAAAACATTGCCTGTGCGGCAGGTAATGTCGGGTCTTGCGTAAGGGTTCTGCTATACTTATTCAATCTCTCAGAATTATCTATGTGAAAATATCAATTAACTTAAATGATAACATAACTAAAAGACCGTTCAAGAACCTGGCACCGGTAAGCTTCCTGAACGATTGCGCCGAGGCTTTCTTTCCATTCTTTTTTAAATGTATTGGCGTCGATCGATTCTATTCCGGCTATGTCAACTGCGGTTCCGCAGAGGAAAGCGCTGTCGGCAGATTCAAGTTCATGGGGATTGATTTGTCTTTCGACCACCGGTATATCTAACTCCCGACAAATATTCAATACTACCTGGCGGGTAATTCCAGGAAAAATGTGACCGAATGGTGCGGTGTATAGCACGCCATCTTTTTCCAGGAAAAAATTTCCAGCGGGGGCGGCAGCAACATTTCCGTGGAGATCAAGCATCAGTGCATCGTCATAACCCCTGCTTTTTGCTTCACTGGTAGCCAAAATGTTATTTACATAATACCCTGTAATTTTAGCATCCACTTTCATGGAGGCCGGGTCAGGCCTTCGATGTGAGGAGACACAAATTTTTAACAATTTTCCACCATGATACTTGGCCCATTTCCAGGCGCCAATCATCAGGTAGACATCCGGAGTTTTGGTAAGCCTCATGTTTGGACCACAAAAGACAAGGGGCCGCAGATACGCATCCGTAAGATTGTTTTTCTCCAGTAACTGATAGGCTACCTGGGTGAGTTCTTCTGCATTATACTCAAGGTTGATGCTCATTTGAGAGCAGCTGTTTTTCAAACGTTCAAAATGTTCGTATGCTTTAAAAACTTTTACCCCGTTCAAAGTTTGGTATGACCGGATTCCCTCGTATGCCCCAAAGCCATAATGCAATGTCTGGCTATAAGGATCGATATGCGCATCAACGGCCTTGATGAACTTACCATTTAAGAAGAGGACCGTGTCCTTTGTGTAATACATATTTACAACTGTTAGTTTGTTATAAGCTCTATAAAACAAAACCGCCCCAGATTTCTCAGGGGCGGTCGGGTTATATTTTTAAAATATTATACCACGGGCGCTCCTGAGGGTTTTATGATGACGTTAATGAGGTTCAGTAGCATGGAAACGAGATTTCTCACGTTTGCAGTGCAGATGAATTGACTTGCCATATCCTGAAACTGTACCATTTTGTTTTGTTACACCACAATTTTCACGAATAATCATTTAGTATTCAAGTGAATGACAGAAAAAATTTTTGATTTTATAGTTAACGAATGTTAGGTAAGATGAGAAAGTTCAATAGAACTTGGGCCCATGGACGATGGTGGAGGATGCCTTATTTAGAAAAGATACCTACTCTTCCTTCAGAATATTCGCCGGATTCTGAAGTGCAGCGCGAATGGAATGATAACTTGTGATGACCACCGCGATTAGCAACGTGCCAGCTCCTGTTAATGCAAAAGTCAACAGGGAAGGCGCTATGCGATAAGCAAAATCTTTAAGCCATTCATGCATCAGGTAATATGAAACCGGTGCGCCAATCACGAAGGCAATAAAGATCAGCCTCGTATAACCTTTTGAGATCAGCACCAGAATTTGCCAGACCGTTGCGCCCGAAACTTTGCGTATCCCGATCTCTTTCGTCCTTTGTTCAAGTGCATAAATGATCATCCCTAATAATCCAAGACTGGCGATCAAAATTGCGAGACCTGCCATTACTGAAAGTACACTTGCAAATTGATTTTGTATCTTAAAGGTCTCGGCAAATGTTTGATCTACGAAAGCATATTGAAAAGGAGCATCGCCGGCATGTTTTTTCCACATTGTGTTCAATGATAATAGCGTATTTTGCCATGCTTCTGTGTTTTGTGCTTCTATACGCAAAGCTAAAAATTGTTTTTGTCCGGTATTGAGAACAGTATTCTGAATATTAAAAATAGCCATCGGCTCGATGGGATTTTCGAGCGACCAGTAATGAAAATCTGCCACCACACCGATGACTTCCCAGCTTAGACCTCCGTCAGGTGATTGAATTTTTTTCCCAATAACTGATTCATCGACTTTCCATCCGATCTTCTTGATTGCCATTTCATTCAATATTACCCTGTTTGCATCGGAAGGATTGTTCTTTGAAAAGTTTCCACCGACTAACAATCTGATATCGAGCGTGGACAAATAATGTTCATCACTTGAGGTATAGTTGAGCGGAAATGAAATTCCGTTCAAACCCTCCGCGCTGAAGGTGTCGCCTCCCCAGACCTTCGGAGGCAAGGATGTACACCAGGAGACATCCATCACACCACGAACATCTCTGACAGCATCCGCAAGAGTTTGTCTGTTCTTTAAACCTTCTATATGCTCCAGCACCAGTAGGTTTTCTTTATCAAACCCCAAAGATTTTTCGGATACGAATTTTAGTTGCTCAAAGACAATTCCTGTACAGATGATCAGTACAATAGACATTGTAAACTGAAAGACCACCAGACCATTGCGGAATGATTTCCCTTCTCTCCCAACCCTGATCTTTCCCTTGAGCGCCTCCACGGGATGGAACCCGTTTAGGAACAACGCTGGGTATATGCTTGAAAACAACGCCATCACTAAAACCAAAATGAGCAACGAGGCCAGCAGTGATGGGTCACCGAACATATGCAATTCCAGCGATTTACCAGTCATCAGGTTAAACGCAGGCAACAAAATCTGCGTAATAGATAGGGCAGCGCCGAGGGCAATTGTACAAAGTATGAGTGCCTCCAGAAAGTAGCCGAAGCTCAATTCCCTCTTTCCGAGACCGAGTATTTTTCTTACGCTGGCATCTTTTACCCTTCGTGTGAATTGTGCTGTAGACAAGTTCATAAAGTTGATACACGATAAGAGTATGATAAATGCTGCGGCACTGATGAGGGAATAAATAATTTTGATATTACCTGGTTCATTCAATCTGTTCAGAACCGTCTCCTCAGGCAAATGAATACTGGTCATTGGTTGAAGGAACAATTCCCATTTCTTTCCTGATTTTATGTATTCGTCAAAGGAAGTGTTCATTACACGTTGAAGGGTTTGTTCGGCATGCTTGCGTGGAATAGTCTGAAGTTTTGCTCGTACATGATCAACGTTCGCTTGTTTGTTTAATAACAAATACGTTTCAAGTTGTGTCCAGGCCCAACTCCAGTTTAACTTTTCAATTGGGAAGGTTTTCATTGACAATAAGACATCAAATTCAATATAACTGTTATCGGGCGTCTCTTTTACAACCCCGGTAACTTCATAAGTCGTATGATCATTTCCATTCAACGCACCAAGCGTAACGAGTTTTCCTATCGGGTTGTCTTCTCCAAAATATTTTTTAGCCGTCGATTCAGTCATGATAAGCGTATTGGCTAACCGCAACGCTGAGGCTGGATCTCCTTTTAAGAATGGAAAGTTGAACATGCTAAAAAAGTTCGTGTCTGCTGCCAGGATGCGGTCCTCTTCAAAAGCAATCACTTCCTGATCTGGCGTTACGTATGAAATAATGAAGTTCCCGGGTGTATGGATGCTTGTTATCAAGTCAACTTCACTCACTTCTTCTTTTACAGAATAGGCAACGCCCGGGCCGGTGGACGCGAATTGATGGTCACTATTTTCACCGTAAATAAAAGTTTGATTGATGCGATAGATGCGCTCCGAATGCTTGTGAAACCTGTCGAAGCTGAATTCGTGGTGCACATACAGGTATATCAGCAGGGTACTGGCCATGCTGACCGTCAGTCCCAGGAGATTGATGAACGAAAAGAGTTTCTGACGCTGAAGGTTTCTGAAGAAATGAAGCAGATAATGACGGATCATAGATAATAGTTGTTGTGGTATTCACAAACACCGTACCTGTAAAAAGGTGTCGTTTAAGGTTTTTAAAGACCATTGCGGCAAATTTCGTTGTTCGGTAATGAAGGGTGATGTCCGATTATGGGCGTTTTCCCTCGTTCCTCGGGGTTGTTCAGGGCTTGCTTCGCTCCGGTGCTCCGCACTGCCTCCTGGCTTGTCCGACGAAGCCAAGCCAGTTTGCGCGCTGAAGCGCAGTCTGGCGTCGGTACCCTTCCCAAGCCTGACGCTTGGGCGACGGATTGGAGTAGAGGTAAATTTCAAATATATTAATGGGATATAAGACGGGGTTATTTAATACGTTACCTGTCCATTAAAAGAGGACATTGAATGAAAAGACCCCCACTTTACATCGAAACAAAAATCAAATGCGACCTTAACACTTTGTGCACATATAAAAGAGGACAATGGTGCGCTTTCACTTTATCTGACAAAAAGAGTAAAATAGCAGAAAATAGATACAATAAAATCTGAGCGCTTTCTCCAGCAAGCTTTTTAGAAATCAGAATCAAAGTAGGGAAGAATTTATGCTGCCTTGAACTTAATGCGCTATAAAAAAACATGTTGCTTTTAATTGTTCTTATCGCCTCCTTTTTTTTGTCAATTGTCACCTTAAAAATTATTAAAAAGGACTGGCAATTTCCATTGGCGGGAAGAATTGCCATGAGCGTGACGCTATTGCTGACAGGTGTCGGTCATTTTATTTTTCCTGAAGGAATGGTGCTGATGCTGCCGGATTTTATCCCATTTAAAATGGCGATAATCTATGTTACAGGAGTCATTGAGATGGCAGCATCGATCGGCCTTCTTATCCCAAGACTCCAGAAACTAACCGCCTGGCTCCTAATTATTTTCCTGATCAGCATTTTTCCGGCAAACATTTATGCTGTTATTCATCATGTCAATTTACAAACGGCCACCTATGACGGCAGCGGATTAGACTACCTCTGGTTCAGGATACCTTTACAGCTGTTGTTGATAGGATGGGTGTACTACTTTGGCGTCAGGAAAGCAAACACCGATCCTTAATCCATCATTACGGTAGTTCGTCTTTAACAAGTATTTGGCACAAGCTTTTTAAGATTTCTGGAAAAAGAAAACTATGTCAGCATGCAATTTTAGTATCCCATTTTCAGGAGAGCCAAGCAGCATTTTAAGCCGGGCTCAGTCAGCTATTCAGGATCAGGGTGGTCAATTTAAAGGTGACGATATGTCGGGTGCGTTCCAGCTAAGCATAATGGGGAGCGAGATACGGGGCTCGTATATTATTTCGGGACAGGATCTGGACATCACCATAGACTCAAAGCCATTCCTTATACCGTGTGGTACAATTCAGAGCTACTTAACCAAGCATCTACAGACGGTTGGGGCGTAAGATTAAATATCGGAATGCTTTAACTTCAGATAACTGAAGTAGTTAAAGAGGAATGTCCAACCCAGGGCTATTGTTATTGATGCAAATGTGAGATAGTCGCGAATTTCCTGGAAAGCATAACGTTTTAACGGGAAAGGTACCAGGTTTGAAATACTCTCCATCGGGAAAAATTGAATCAGCCAGGGTACGTATTCGTCCACATTTTCCCGGACAATAATTTCCAACATATTAGACAGCAACAGTAAAATAATGGTCAATCCCGAACGCTGAACCAGCACACCCAGCATGAGCGCATAAGACAGGAAAGCGAAAATTTCTAAAAAGTAAGCGATCAGAAATTCCATGTCCGCGAACACAAAATCCCAATTGATGACAGGCGTATAAATCAATCCTGTGGCAAAACTGATGATCAGGATCATGATCACGCTGAGAAAACTCAACAAAAGATTCGTTAATATTTTCGTTGACAAAAACTGCCACCGGCTTAACCCGTCGATTACGTTTTGTCTTACCGTCCGGTATTGATATTCGTTAGTGATTGAGATCACAGTCATGATCGCCAGCACAATTTTAAATAATCCGCTGAAATAAATCAGGTTCAGCCACACATCAGGGAAATGATACAACGGAATCCGGTTGATGTTCAGTTGGGAACCAAACTCTTCGAAGGTGCGTGCAACCCACTTTAAAAACTCCATCCCGCTGGCAGTGGAAAATGCCAGCGTAATAAAATATAATCCACAAACCACCCAGAAGGTACGATAGCTGGTAAGTTTTTTTAAATCTATTTTGAGAAGGTGTAGCATGATTCAAAGAATGTTAGTCTAAAAATACAGTATCACAAAGTTCACAGAGAAGACACAAAGGATCACAAAGAATACTTTTGTGTGTAACGCTGCTTTCATCGGGCCTGAT
The DNA here is from genome assembly GCA_039917935.1 of Cyclobacteriaceae bacterium. Lineage (GTDB taxonomy): Bacteria > Bacteroidota > Bacteroidia > Cytophagales > Cyclobacteriaceae > Chryseosolibacter. Next base: position 7,313 of record JBDSIM010000112.1, read on the forward strand.
CATCTGAGTCTCTGACATACAGGTGGGTTTCACTGTGTAATTGCATTTTGGTTCACTAGATTAACTAACGACATTTTAATGATGAATTAGGAACCTGCGAGGATTTCTAAGAATTGTTTTTCGAGGCTTTTCTTTTTTGTTACAAGGTGGGAGGCCACAATTCCTTTTTCGAACAGGAATTGGTTAAGATCCTTGCTGTGAAATCCATCCCGCAGCGCTACTTGAAAACTCCCATTCTCCCGATTTAGGGAGGAAGTGCCGCTGAATGTCATCAAAAGTTCGTTCAGGTTGGGAGTATCAGCAAATACTTCCACCGTTTCTGTGCCTTTCGTCACCTCATGCACGGGACCCGTATGCACTAAATTCCCCTTTTTCAGCACCGAGAAATGGCTGCATACTTTCTGAACTTCGTCGAGAAGATGACTGGCGAGGATAATGGTTTTACCGTTGGCGGCAATCTTTTTAATTAGCTCGCGTATTTCGGCTATCCCCATGGGGTCAAGGCCATTCGTGGGCTCATCGAGAATTAAAACTGTGGGATCATTTAACAACGCTGAAGCAATTGCAAGACGTTGTTTCATGCCCAATGAATACGTTTTATATTGATGGTGCCTGCGTTCTGTGAGTTCAACCAATTCTAAAACATGTGGAATATTTTCCGGGGAACATTCCTTTACCATCGCATTCAGTTCAAGATTTTTCTGACCAGAGAGATACGGATAGAAAATAGGATGTTCCAGTACGGCGCCAATTTTTTTTCTGACGTGGTGAGATGATGGCTCACCAAACCAGGAAAATTCTCCCGCAGTGGGGTTGACTACTCCCATCAGCATTCCCAGGGTTGTGGTTTTACCGCTTCCGTTTGGACCCAGCATACCAAAAACCTGACCGCGGTTTACCTCAAGGTTCAGGTTATTGACAGCCTTTATCAGGCCGAAGTGCTTGGTAAGATTAGAAATAGACAAGACTGTTTCCAAAGCTAGAAGGTTCGTGGGATTGAGGAATGATTAATTTGTCGCTGACTTCGATCTAACATTACAAATTAATGATTTTTCTCCGATTTTTTATCGCCATGATTTTCATTGTCGTCGTCATCATCATCACCTGTAAATGCTTTTATTTTTTTTCCGATATCCGAGCTCTTATCCAGGGTACTATACAACTTAGTTACTTTATCAAGGGCAATACGTCCCAGTATATCCAATACGTACAAATTGGTTGAATCGTTAATCAGCACCAGCATGCCTTTGGTTTTACCATCTTTTTCTTTCATGTATACGTCAAAATTCTTGCCTTCGTACCGGCTTGTCATGATCTCTTCATACGATTCGGATTTATAATCAGTCAGTAATTTTTTATAATCATTACTGCCAAAATCGCTTCCTTTTTTATCAATCATAAGAAATCTCATCTTCTCAATATCCTTAATGATTTCATCAAATTCTTTATCCTCTGATTGATTGAGCATCCGCAGTGTATTGGCATAAAAAAATAATGAGAGTGCTTCACCGTTTTTTTTATGAAGCGCTTCTGTCGTCAGGCTTTGGCCCATCAATATTTCCGGAGTGATCAGGAGGATACCTATTAGCATTAATAATCTTGCGTTCATAGAGGATTTAATTGGTGTAGGTTAGATTTTCCTTTTTTGTATGAAGAAGGTTTGGATCTATGTAGCCTTTTATTTCAACCGCTACTACTTCATGGGAGTTTTCGATTAAGAGAAAGTATCGGTTTTCATCATGATCTTGATTTGTTTGCAGGTACACGGTCAGCAGATCACTTTCGTTACGGAATAAAGCTAACTCCTCAAATGCATCTCTTTTCAAAATCTTAGTGAACCCCCGAACGGACAACCCTTTTTCCTCAAAGGCTGATATCGGAATGGTGATCAGCCGGATGTGTCTAATTTCCTGAATAGCCCTGGTAAATTCCTGTTCGCCTGATAACCACAACACAGTGCGCGCCAGAAATCCAGAGGCGCTGAATGAATGTACATTTTCATTTCCAGAAAATTTCTTTTTTAAAGTTTCAAAGCTATGGCTTTGGGCTTTTGCGGCTGAAATCCCCGCTATAATAAGGATAAAGTATACTGCTGCGAATTTCATTTTTGGGTTTGCTTAACCATCAGCATATTTTGTGTAAACGAAAAGCGCTGCTTACTTCAGCAACGCTTTTCAATATTTAATTTTTCCTCTCCCTGGAATTATCGCCCTTACCTTTTTCATCATTATCTTTTTCATCTTTATTCATTTTCTGAAGATGCTCCAGGCCTTTTATATTCATCTTGGTGCCGATGCGTGAGATTTGTTTAAGATCGATCTCACCAAAAATACTCATGAGCATAAATTCTTCATTTCCACCCACCACCATCACCATTTCAGAAATTTTTCCGCCATTTTCTTTGATCATGAACCTCATATCTTTGTCTTTATCGCGAACAGACATGAGTTCTTCAAAATCTTTTGGGATCAGGGTGAAGGCCTCCTTGTATAACTCACGAGAATTTCGGGCATTTTGCTTGGCAATTATTTTTAGACCCTTGAGTTTGCTGATGGCATCCAGGACTTCTTTGTCTTCCGGGTTCTCAGCGTCCATCTGGGTGAATAGCCCAAACATTTTACTGGAGATATTTACATTAGTAAACGATTCGTCATTCTGATATTTGCTGAAAAACCGGGAAATAACATCCTGCGCATTCAAGGTGGTCAGGGTGGTCATCAGCACAACTATTGCGACAATTTTTTTCATATTCTTCAATTTTAAGTTCAATTCTCAGTACGGATTAATTAATTAAATTATTATAAGTTAGTATTCGCTTCTTCCTTTTGAATTTCTTCCTGGGCTTCGTTGAAGACATTTATCTTCCGGGCTTGTTCCTCCGCCGTGCCGAAACTTTTTGAGATCATCATGAGTGCTTTTTTGGTCTCTTCAAAAGCGAGCTTTGGATCGTTATAAGTATCGACCATTTCCTGTGGTGTGGATTTTCTGATTTCGCTTCGTACTAGCCAGACGGCCACCATCAATACAACAACCCCAGCGGCTATACGCATGCTGTTGTATACCAGTGTTGCCATTTTCCCCGTTGTCGGAGCTTTTACCTTTTTCATCACATGATGGTCAAAAGCCACGTCGGTCAGGGTCTTTTTTTTATGCTCATCAAAGTATCGGAAAAGTTCTGCGGTCTCTTTTAACTGTTCGGGAATATTTCCTTCCTGGAAGTAGTTATGCAATTCCTGCTCTTCTTCAAGAGATGTTTCGCAGTTCCAATACTTGTTCAACAGTTCGTCAATCTTTTTAGAGTCCATAGGCATCTATTTTCGTCATTTTCTCACGCACCGCATTTCTTGCTCTGAATAAATTTACTTTCACTTGATTTATATCAATTTCAAGTATTTCGCTGATCTCGTTATAACTGTAACCTTCCACATCGCGAAGGTGGATTACCTGACGTTGTTTTTCAGGTAGCGCGGCAATCATCAGTGTAATTTTTTGCATACGCTCGTTTACTTCGGTTGATTCATGGGGTGATAACGTTTCCAGTCGAATATCAAATGTCCCTTCCATGGATTGGGTTTGTTTTCCTGTAATTACACGGATCCGGTCCAATGAGAGGTTTTTGGTGATGCGCATACACCAGGCTTCCCAATTTTGAATCTGATCCATCCGCTCACGTCCGTTCCAAACCTTAATAAATACTTCCTGTACGATGTCTTTAGCTTCTTCCTCATTTCCCAAAAATTTGAGGGCGAAGCGAAAAAGCTTGTTTTTGGCAGGTAGAACCCGGTTTTCAAAAGCTTCAAGATTCATTCACTGAGATTCAATAACAAGACGGCAAGGTAGGGCAGATGTTACAAAGTATTTTTAAATATTTTTAGAGCCCTTAATCCTCTGGCCGGAAAAGCGGCTTGTTCGAAGGAGTAAAGGCCGGCCTTTAGAAAGAAACGGAAATCCACTTTCAGAAAGTTGGTCCAAGGCGAGAGTTCTGGGACACACCGAAATTCTTCAGCCACAATAATATTTTCAATACCCGATAACGTGCGGGTATCAACTTCACGAAAGTCCTTAGCTTTCTCGAAGTTATCCGAAGGATCGGTCTTCGGGCGTAGAATTTTTTGGTTTAATCCCATGAAACCGGGATTGACGACACACCGAAATCCACTTTCAGAAAGTTAAGGACTTTCGGAATGCTGGTCCAAGGCGGAAGTTCTGTCGTAACTCCGAATTCTTGGAGTACCAACTTTTGCCGCGTTTAAGAACTTCCGGTTATTTTACGAAAGCCCTTTAACTTTCGTAAAAATTTAAGGATGGTCTTTGAAGGTGGGAAGTTCACTAAAAAGTTTAATTTTAAGCATGGCCCTCGAATTATTAGAACCCGGTCATCTTTACCATATCTACAATCATGCGTTAGGAAAAGAGAACTTATTCTTGTCCGATGATAATTATCAATATTTTTTAAGGCGCTACCAGCATTTTATTGATCCGGTTTCACATACCTATGCGTATTGCTTAATGCCCAACCATATTCATTTTTTTATTGAGGTTAAACAAAAAATAGAACTCCCTCCTGAATGCAAGTATTCTGTTGAACAATTCATCAGCAAGCAATTTTCAAATTTATTTAGTTCCTATACACAGGTGTTTAATAAACAACAAAATAGAATAGGCACTCTGTTTATCAGCGGCTTCCGAAGGGAGAAAGTTGATTCAGATGAATATTTAACCAGGATTATCCGGTATATCCATATGAATCCGGTCCACCATGGGTTTGTTAAGGATTTAATAAAGTGGAGATATTCGTCGTATAATACTATATGTGCTACCCACGAAACGTTTCTTGCAAAAGAAAAGGTGATTAGCTGGTTTGGAAACCTTGATGAATTGAAAAATGCCGACAGAATTTTTGATATGCCAACCCTTCCAAAATCTTTTGAATCGGAATCTAAAGGCCCAATCTATTAAGTTTCGAAAGTTTTTCCGATGACAAATTTCTGCGCGCCACCTGCAACCGGGTATCAACTTCACGAAAGTCCTTAACTTTCGCGAAGTTAGCGGAAGGATCGGGCTTCGGATCGGAGGATTAAATACCGAAAAAACATAGGACGCTATAAGAATCTTTCACCCACTTCTTTCCAGTTATTCAGCCGGTTGAAATGATTCAAATGGATGTTGTGTGGCGCTGTAAAGATAAATTTCTCCCCATTAAAATGCTCCAGGTTATACACCAGATCATCGATCATGTAGTCACCATAAACAACGGTTTTACTTCCGCAGAAAACTATTTGTTTCCACGTAAGAAAAGGAAAGTGCTCTTTTATCCATTGTAATTTTTCTGAAAGCGATTGCGGGAACTCCATGGCGGCAGAGACGATGAATAAGTCAAACTTTCGATTCAGTTTTTCCATTACTTCCTGGCAGTTCTCATTTACAGACATGGTGCGGAAAAAATTATCCCGGTAAGGAAATTTTGAAACCACGCTGTGGTTTTCAGGGAATCCCTCACCCTCTCCTTTACCGTTTAATACTGACCGATCAATTCTGACTCCGAATTCTTTTTCATAATAGTGCAGGAATTGTCCGGTTGCATCCGCCATAACATCATCCATATCAATAATCAATCGTTTCATACCCGAGGATTTACTATCTTTCTATAAGGACAAAGTTGGTGTTTTATCGTTTTTATGCAAATTATAATTTACTCCTTTTTTTGGGGCTTTTTCCTTAGTTGAGAAAAAGATGGCTTATGGTGGTTCTCTTAGGAAAAAATTGCGACACTGGGATATGATCCATCAAAGTTTTTAAAACCGTAGTAGCATCATAAAGTTACATGGCTAAAATCATAATAGGATGTTGAAAAATGGTGATGATATAATTGTCTTTCAGCAGTTCGACAATGTGATGGATGCTCATATTGCCAAGACGAAACTGGATGCCTATGGTATACCCTGTTTTCTGACCGAAGAAAACATGGCCAACCTTTATCCAGGTCAAAGTTTATCTGCTTTTAAAATCAGGTTACACCTTTTTGCACTGGATCATGAACGGGCGGAGCAAATATTAATTCAGGAAAACATGTCAGTTGTTCGTGAAAATTCGCTGACGTGCCCCAATTGTCAATCGCAGAAAGTGGTCAGGGAATTTCCCAAAAAGTTGGCTGAGCGTTTAACCTTTATTCTATTTGGCGTACTATTTCCCGGCAAGAAAGTAAATCATTGCCTTCAATGCGATCATGAATTCTGATTTGTATATCGGGGATTCCATATTAATTTAGAGTGATAAAATTCTCGATATGGCAAAATGTATTGTTGGTGTAATGGGACCTGGCGAAAATGCCACTCCGGATCAAAATGAGATGGCCTTTGATTTAGGAAAGGCAATCGCGGAACAGGGATGGATTGTGTTGACGGGCGGGAGAAGTTTCGGGATCATGGACGCAGCGATGAAAGGGGCTCATGAAGTGGATGGCCTGACCATTGGAATTCTGCCAAATGACAATGAATTGAATTCCTCCAGTCATGCAGATATAAAAATTCTTACGGGTATGGGAAGTGGGCGAAACATAATCAACATTCTTTCCAGCCACGTTATTGTCGTTATAGGAATGGCCGCTGGAACAGCTTCAGAAGTGGCCCTTGCAATTAAGGCCGACAAAAAAGTAATCCTGCTTCAGCAGGATGAAAGTACTATCCGTTTTTTCAAAAAGATGGGTACTTATAAAATTGTCATTGCCAATAGCATCGATGAAACGATGAAGGTTATTACAGATTACTTAAAAGTCAGCCATATGCACTAAAAGTCAAATGGGTAGAATCGATTGTTATTTTTTCATCACCGTGAACTCAACCCTCCGGTTGTTCGCGCGCCCGTCATCAGAATCATTGCTTTCAATAGGTTTGGATTCTCCATAACCATGTGCGGTTAATCGGAAACTATCAATACCCTGAGTGATGATGTATTTAACAACTTCCTCCGAACGGCCTTGTGATAAATTTGAATTGTACTCATCCGATCCCTTATTATCGGTATGGCCCGAGATCTCAACTTCCACGGACGAATTCTGTTTCAGAAAATCAACCACTTTGTCCAGTTCAACAAAGGATTCATTTTTTAAAGAAGTTTTATCAAAGTCAAAATATATATTTTTTAGCCGAACCGTAAGGCCAACTTCAATAGGTTGGAGCACAATATCTTTTGTCACCGGGGATACCTCCTTATCATTGATCCAGATACTGTCGACCGTATTGAGATAACCTTCTGAGGCAGCGGTGATAACGTACCAACCCAAATTCGTAATAGATTGCTGATATTCACCATTGGTGGCATTGAGATGAAAATTTGTCTTTTGCTTTCCCCTTAATACTATATCCAGCTTAGCGGGGATTGTCTTATTGGTTTTCTGATCAAATACACGACCATCGAGCATCAAATCTTTGGCAATGGGTACCAGGGGGATGTCGATGTTTATTGTCGTATCACTATAGATCGTTGGGATTTTTAAAGACTCGGTAACCGGAAGGTAGCCTTCGAGGATAGCCGTGAGGTTATAGCTGCTCACTTCAGGAATTTTTGATTGAAATTTTCCTGCAGCATCAGAACGTATTTTCATGGGATCACTATCGACAAGCCTTATTTCTACGTTTGCCTGCAGGGGGTCATTTGTTTTTTGATTGTATACCAAACCGGCAAGTGTTATTCCCAATGTTTTTGGGACGAGCATGTAGAGATCTAGTTGTGCGCCTTCCAGCGCCTTATTCGCGCGGCTTGTAAAAATATTCCCAGCATTGTCCATTGTAAAATAAAAATCGAGCGCTGCGGTATTAACCGGCTTTCCCATGTTGATAGGCTCGGACCATTTCATCCAGGTGTCATCCACCAGAGTGGATTTGTAAATATCCACTCCCCCTTGCCTTCCAGGCGCCTGGCGGGCGCTGCCAAAAAATAATGTCTTTTGATCAGGGCCGATAAATGGTCCCACTTCATCTGTGTTTGTACTCAGTTTTAATTTGACTGGTTGAGAATAAGACCCATCGCTTTGAAGATGGCTTGCATAGAGATCGCTGTTTGGGCTGTTTTCAATTTCACTAAAGTACATAATGATATGTCTTTTATCAGTTGACATCGTCGCCCCGTAAAATCGTCCCTTATTCATTTTTTTAAAATCTTTAACGTCCAGCTCTATCAGGCGTCCATTGGCGTTAGCAATTGAAAAACCTTTTTCACCTTTTGCTTTACCTCCTTTTATAAAAATGTTTCCATCGGGTAAAATTGTAAAAACCTGATTTGAAGGATGAATATTGAACGGTGATCCAAGGTGTTCAGCGGGAGACCAGATACCCTTTGCGTCTTTTCTTGACATCCAGATGTCCTGAGTATCATCCTTGCCAAAGGTATTCTCGGGATGATTTTGTACGAAAAAGTACAGGGCATTTCCCTCAGGTGACACCACAGGCGCGGCCTCATGCCGGAAGGTGTTGACGGTTTTGTCCATTTTTACTAACTCATACCTTGCTGAAACCTGTTGACCTTGAAGCCCCAACGTAAAGGCAGTAAATAAGAGGGTTACAAACAATTTCATAATGTGGGTTTTAGTACAAACAGAACATATCTATAGTATGAATTCTCCAGACGGGAGAACGGTAACATCCGTTTATCGAGTTTATCAGCGGAAATATATAAAATCCCTGCCGCTGATAGATATCGTTAGCACAATGATGGCCAGCGCAATCAGGTTAAAAATCAACATTCGCTTGTGTCTGGCTTCGCTAACGGTCATTTTCTTTGAAGTGGTTCTCGCCAAAGTAATAAATACTATTGCGATGATCATCGCGGTGTTGTGCTCCACCAGCCAATACCTGGTTATAGCATCCTTCATCGCGGCACCGGAAAATTGAACTGCAGGACTCACAAAAAATAAAATCAACCCTATTAAAAGTTGTAAGTGGGTTGAAATAAAAAGAAACAAACTTAGTTTATCATCGGTATTTGCATATGGTTTTTTGTGCATCAGGCCGATGAGAGAAGTCATGATCACAATGATCAACATGATGAGAATGATGTATCGCAGGTAGGAATGGGCGATGAGCAATCCGTTATACATGGGGTTTAATTTGCCTTGAAATTACCACTCCGAATCCAGACTTCCGAACTTTGCCGGTTACAATTGATGGTTGAGTAAACCTGCCCGCCTATTTATGGACTGAATTCGGCCGTATAGTGTTTAAAATCGGGAAATATCCATTTTTCAAAACATCATACCACTTGGCCTGTTTAGCTATTGAAATATACCCGGATTCACTATTTTTGGCATCTTGGTAAGGAATATGCAAAAACGTTACTTTTTATTGATCGTCATTGCCCTCGGATTGCACCCGTTGCTCAGCGCACAAACGCTGACATTAAAATGGAAAACTGATTCGGTACTCAGTGTTCCTGAATCGGTATATTTTGATGGAAAGGCAAACCTATTATATGTATCCAACATTGCAGGAAAAGCAAACGAAAAAGATGGCAATGGATTTATTTCCAAAATTTCTCCCGAAGGCAAAATTATTACGAAAGAATGGGCGGGAGGTCTGGACGCGCCTAAGGGAATGGGCATTTTCAAAAATAAATTATTTGTTGCTGATTTATCGCGGGTCGCTATCATTGATTTGACTACCGGGAAGGTCTTAAAGCGAATTGACATTGATGGAGCCCGGTTCCTGAATGATGTTACTGTTGACAAGAGGGGAGTGGTTTATTTATCGGATTCCGAAACGGGTAAAATATTTACGCTGACGGATGAAACACCAGCGTTGTATTTTGAAAGCGTGGAGTTTAAAAGAATCAATGGTTTGTTATCGCTGAAGAATGGGATATACGTGGCAGATGCTGGTAATGGTATGAACTACAAGCTTAGTGCTGATAAACAGCTCTCAAAATTTGCTGAGACGGCTCCCGGCGCTGATGGCATTGTGCTGGCAGGAGAAAATGAGTTCATTGTGTCTAGTTGGGGTGGAGAGATTTACTTCGTTGATGCAAATGGTAAATCAACAAAAATGCTGGATACCAAGGCGCAGAAATTGAACAGCGCTGATATTGACTATGATCCAAAAACTAAAACTGTATTCGTCCCCACGTTCTTTGGGAACAGCGTAATGGGCTATCAATTTAAAAAATAAAAATTCAAAATAATGTTTAAAAAATAAATCATGAAGAAAGTAAATTATTGGCTGACGTTTTTTTTATTCATCGCGATCGCTTGTTCCGAAAAAGAGAACGGCGCTGACGATACCAGCAGTGCTGAGAAGTATACCGGAAAAACTTTTGAATCTGAAAAATTAACTTACGGTGTCGATACTATTGCCGCGGATTTAAAGAATCCCTGGGGGATTGCTTTTCTGCCGGATGGCAGAATGTTAGTGACGGAACGCGCAGGTGAAATCTTACTATTTCAGGATGACAAACGCCTTTCGGAAAAGATTGAAATACCGGATGTTTTTGTTCAGGGGCAAGGCGGGTTAATGGACATTCAATTACATCCGGATTATGATAAAAACGGCTGGATTTATATCAGTTATGCCAAAAAAGGAGAGGGAGGAGGCGGAACTGTTGTTGCGCGCACCAAGCTTGAAGGCAACAAGTTTACGGCTCTTGAACAGCTGTTTTCCGCACAGCCCTTGAGTGATGCTGGTGTGCATTTTGGTTCGCGAATTGCTTTTGACGGGAAAGGTTATATGTTCATCTCTTCTGGTGAACGGGGTACAAAACCTAATGCTCAGACTTTAAGTAATCACCTGGGTAAGATTCTGCGCCTTCACGATGATGGCAAGGTACCCACCGATAATCCATTTGTAAACACGAAAGGCGCAAAACCTGAGATCTGGAGTTATGGTCACCGTAATCCACAGGGTTTGGTTTATGATCCTGACACGGAGAGTTTGTGGGATGTTGAACACGGCCCTAAGGGAGGTGACGAACTTAATAAAGTTGAGAAAGGGAAAAATTATGGATGGCCTGTTATTACTTACGGTATCGACTACGATGGTAAATCTATTTCTGATAAGACTGAACAGGAAGGTATGGAGCAACCCCTCACTTATTGGGTTCCGTCTATCGCGCCTTGCGGAATGACTCAGGTGAAGGGTGACAAGTACGCGGGTTGGAAAAACAGTTTATTGATCGGCGCGTTGTCCTTTCAACATGTAGCCCGGGTCGAATTGGCGGAGGGTAAATACGTAAAGCAGGAAAAATTGATGGATAAGATGGCCAGGGTACGCGCTGTCGCCGAAAGCCCTGAAGGATTTATTTATGTGGCAACAGAAGGCCCGGGGATGTTGTTAAAAATTATTCCCCTTAAATAAGGAACGAGCCGAGGTACGAGGGAGGAAAATTCACCCTTCGTACTTCGTTCTTCATACTTACATTAGTCTACCAGCCTAAGTTCATCCACTGCCTGGTTTATCTGAGTCATTTCCTGGTCTGAGATCTTGAAGGTAAGCGATTTAGCGTTGTCGATTACCTGTTTTTCATTGCGGGCTCCCACCAGTACGCAGGCTATAGCCGGACGGTTGGTGGTCCAGTTAATAACCAGTTGTGATAAAGTAGCATTATGCTTTTCAGCAATCGGTTTTATACGGTTCAGCATCGTATTGATCCGATCAATATTTTCAGGTTTATAATATTTAGTACCTGGGCGTGTATCCCCCTCGTTGAAAACATATTCCCGGGTAATTTTTCCTGTTAACAAACCACGCTGCAAAGGACTATAAGGAATAATACCAATTGCTTTTTGGATTGCCTGTGGCATGACCTCTTTTTCTATTTCCCTATTCACCATACTGTAGGGAACCTGATTAGATACAATGTCTACTGTTTTTAATGCCTCTTCCACCTGTTGAGCCGAATAATTACAAACACCGGCAGCACGAACTTTACCTTCTTTGATCAGCCTGGCCACTTCGCCCATGGATTCAGCAATGGGAGTGGTTGAATCGTGCCAATGGATTTGGATTAAATCGATATAATCCGTTTTTAATCTGCGTAAGCTGTCTTCACATTCCTGCCTTACTTTTTCCTTTCCAGAATATTTATACATTTTTACAGGCTTGCCTTGATTGTCAGCGGTATCAAAAAAAAATTCTCCCTGGTTGGTCTGCCAGTTCATTCCAAATTTTGTGAGGATCTGATATTTGTCCCTGGGAATACCTTCCATCGCCCGGGAAACTAGTTCTTCACTTTTGCCAAAACCATATACAGGGGCTGTGTCAATGGTGGTCATGCCGTTTTCATAGGAAGCCCGAATCGCGCGTAATGATTCTTTTTCTTCAGCCCCGCCCCACATCCATCCACCCACGGCCCAGGCGCCAAATGCGAGGGGCGTAACTTTTACTGTAGAATTACCCAATTGTTTTAATACCATATGATCTGAATTATGCCTTTAAAATATTGCTTGTCCAAATTAAGATGAGGGAGCAACATAAAACAAGTACCCATGTGCCATAGGTCATTTACTGACCCATCATAATAAATGCACCCCAGAAGTAAGGTTCTTTGTATTGGGCCATTAACTGGAGCTGGGCTTGCTTGAAAGCTTTCGGTTTGTTTCCGATTTTTATCCAGTTTGTATAGAAATTTTTCATCAATTGTTGCGTAGCAGCATCGTCAACTTTCCAAAGGCTCATAATTAATGCATCTGCGCCTGCCACCAGAAAAGCGCGTTGCAACCCGTAAACACCTTCTCCTGCCTTCACTTCTCCCAGTCCTGTCTCACAGGCGCTTAACACAATTAAGTTAGTTCCTTCCAGATTCATGTTCATGGCTTCATAGGCAGTCAGGATTCCATTATCGTTGCTGGAAAGATTTGGCATCGATGTTCCGCTAACAGTTTTGGCTGCCCCGGCAAGCATAATGCCCGATCTTAACAACGGATTCTCGTTTGCATTTTCCATTTGTATGCCAAAGGCAGAACCTGATTTTTCTACATCCTCAAGGAAATAGCCATGGGTTGCAATATGTAAAAGCAATGGTCCCTTTAATGATTTTAATTTCGCCTCAGAAGCCGATGCGTCGGTTAAAAGATTCACCTGATAACCTGAAGCTTTTAAAATTTTTGAGATGCCATCTATTTCCAATTTGGTACCCGGAAGAGGCTTGACAGCCGAACCACCATAATCTGGAAAGCCCAAGAGCGTTGCGTTCTTTTTTGGGGCCAGGTTTTTTTTGGCTTTCATTCCGATTAAGTCTTTTGAGTTTCCCAATATGGTCACCTCATATCGGTTAATCACATAATCTCCAGCCGGTTTTCTCAGTGTATTTATATTCAGCTGATTAAACACCCCATCGGGGGAGACGAATATCACTTTCTTATTTTGTAATTCTTTGTCGATAGGTGCCCAGTATTGATCATATGAATAATCATCGGTGACCTTTTGCTGGATGGCGTTTCGGTAATATTTAGCGTACCGGGTTTCGAGCTGCTGGCCATTTTCCAGTACAACCATTTTAGGATTTTCTACCCCTTTTTTTAAAATGAGCACCAGGTATTTTGAATCAGGGGTAAACGCCTGATCAAATTTTTTCACCCGAATAATCTCGACCATTACCTCGTTATCCGCCAGCAGATTTCTGATGTCAGAATATTTTATTTTCGCTGCGGAATAACCTTGAGAAAAATCTTTCGATCTTTCTGAAAGGCTTTTCTCCATGGCGTTCGTGGCTCTTTCAGTGGAATCAAGGTTGATTTTTTGGGCTTTTAATTCACTTTTTGAATATGCGTAAAGTCTCGCCAGTTGTTCTTTTTGATCCACCCAGGTCACATAGTCTTTGATGAGAATGCCGTCACCGCTTGTGAAGATGTTTTGTTTGATCTTATTTGTGGAGTTCAGGAGCAGTGCTTTCGTCGCGATTTGATAATCGTAAACATCTTTAATTATTTCTGGTTTCGCAGGGAAAGCCTCCATGGCAAAATTGTAAAATCGTTGAAACCGGGGGGCAAGAATATCCCAGTATTTGGTCTTCTCCGCTTCACTCATCGGAGGAAAGTAGGTATTGATAAATTCAAGTGATTTATCCATCAGCTCGCGATACGTTGTATAAGCTTTATCGAAAGCACCATTCTTCCAATAAAAAATTGCCAGGTCTTCCTGGGATTGAACGTAGTGCGGATGATTCTTCCCGAGCGTTTTCTCGCGTGTCGAAAGCGCTTTTTCTAAAAGAGGCAAGGCCTCTGGATACCGGGCATTGAGCCGGTAAAAATTTCCCAAATCACTGATTACCTTAGCATACGCGGGATTTTCTTCTCCAAAGCTGCTTTTATAAATGGAGGCTGAACGCTTCAGGAGGTCTTCCACTTTTTCCGGTTTGCCCATCAGCATATAAAGTCCGGCCTGATTGTTCAGCATGCTCGCATAATCAGGATTGGTTTTACCTAACCGTTTTTCCATACTGAGATAAATGGTTTCAGCTTCCGGAAACTTCCCCATCTGCTGATAAAGCAATGCCAGATTGGAGAGAAACTTAAGGTGGTTTTTGGACTTTTTACTCTGAAGTTTTTCCGCGACATCGATCGCATCTGTCAATGCTTTCTCAGCTTGTTCGAATCGGCCGATTGCCTGAAATAGCATTGCCTGATTATTTACTACAATGGCATAGGGCATGGAGGATCGAAGATTGTTGCCATCAATTATGTTCACCGCCTGTGCCAACGTTTTTTCCGCTTCATTATAACGCCCTAAATTATAGTGCAACACACCGTAATTATTAAGCGAGGCCGCTATCCCAATGTTACCCTCTCCAAATCTGGTTTTTCGGATATCCAATGCACCTGCAGTAAATCCTTCGGCCTGGGTGAAGCGACCCATGGTTGCGTATAATAACCCCTGGTTAGAAATGGTCTTTAAGTATCCAAGGTTTTCTGTAAGATCAGTATCCTCAAATATTTTTTTCGCT
>JBDSIM010000113.1:0-13180 GCA_039917935.1 Cyclobacteriaceae bacterium
ACGGTCATTCCCTGGCCCGGCTTACCGGTCGTTTGATTTATTTGAACGCCCGCTAAACGTCCTTGTAGCTTTTGATTAATTTGAGAAACAGGAATATCTTTTAAATCTTTGCTCGTGACAGTCTGCACGGCTCCCGTTATTTCTTTTTTCAACTGACTTCCATACCCCACTACCACAATTTCCTGCAAACTTTTAACATCTGCTTCCAGGGTTAAATTAATCACCGATCTCCCAGCCACAGCAACCTCCTGGGTGGAATATCCAATAGACGAAAACACCAAAATGTCATTTTCATCGACCGATAAAGCATAATTCCCATTGACATCGGTGACTGCGCCAGTGGTCGTATTTTTAACCAAAATGTTTACACCTGGTATGGCACTGCCATCTTCAGACGCAGAAACTTTACCCGCAATCGTCTTGACTTGAGCATAACCATAATTGGTATAGGAAATGGCAATAATGAAAAGCAGCAAGGGCTTTAAGATATGGTAATTGAGTTTCATAGATTGTAGGTTATAAATCTGGTTTAAGGTATATATGCGGTCAAAGAATTTAAATGCTAACTGGAATTCCCGCTTTCAGCAGAGAAGGTACAGTGCTTGATTATATGTTGTATCCTGTACTATCCCGTTTGCGGAATCGAAATAGATTATTTGTTTAATTTTGCAGGAAGGAAAATAGTGGATGGACATTTTAAAAAGAATTCAAATCGACAGCGAATCGCGTATCCCCAAATACCGTCAAATAGTCAATATAATTACCGAAGACATTGAAAAAGGCATTTTAAAGGTAGGACAAAAGGTGCCCTCAATAAATGAGATCAGTGAGGACTCCTATCTTTCCAGGGATACAGTTGAAAAAGCCTATAATTATTTAAAAGAAAAACAGATCATCGTTTCAGCGAAAGGTAAGGGCTATTATGTAGCAAGAACAATTCTTCCATCCAGAATTAATGTGCTTTTCCTGATGAATAAACTCAGTTCTTATAAGCTTCAAATCTATAATTCTTTTGTTAACAGTATGGGCAGTAATGCCCAGATAGACCTCAGCATTTATTATTGTGACCCAAAGCTTTTTTTAAATACACTTCAGGAAAATACAGGCAGGTATGACTACTATGTTGTTATGCCACATTTTAAAGATGAAAACCTGACCCACCAAAGCACCAATGTGAAGGTATTGGAAGCCTTGCGGAAAATTCCGGAAGATAAATTAGTCCTTGTCGATAATTACCTGCCTGATTTGAAAAAAAATGTGGCGTCCATTTACCAGGATTTCAAAACGGATATTTATGACGCTTTAACAGAAGGACGGATAATTCTCGCCCGCTATGATAAATTAATTCTTGTTTATCCTCAGAAAACGGTTTACCCTTATCCACTAGAAATCTTGCACGGTTTCCAAAAATTCTGCAGAGATTCAGGCTTTAGTTTCGAAGTACTCGAAGAAATCTATAATGATATGGAGCTTCAGGCTAAAGATGCTTATATCCTTATCGAAGAATCTGACCTTGTGAACCTTGTAAAACAAGTGCGTGATAAAAATTTTAAACTAGGAAATGATATTGGTATCATTTCCTACAATGACACTCCCTTAAAAGACCTTTTGGGTATAACCGTTATTTCCACCGATTTTAAGTTGATGGGCGAAACCGCAGCCGATCTGATATTGAAAAAGAAAAAAGAAGTTGTTAAAAATGTTTTTAGGTTTATTAATAGAAATTCAGTTTAACTGTTTACAAATCTATTTTTCAGATTCTGTACAGCTATTTAGGGGGTAAGAAAGTTGCGATATGAAATTTTTTGCCCCCCTAATCATAAGGGACTCATCTGGTCAAGTTTCTTCATCATTTAATTTAACCCTTTAAACATGACAGTACATGACAGGAAAGGCAGAAACTTGTTTTAAAATTGATTTCTCAAATTTTTATTAAAAAAATTTATTCATGGTAATTCTGGGAGTGATTTTTCACTTTCTCGGGGGGTTTGCCTCTGGTAGCTTTTACATGGCCTTTAAAAAGGTAAAAGTCTGGGCGTGGGAGAGTTACTGGCTGATTGGAGGATTATTCTCCTGGTTAATTGTTCCACCACTTGCAGCAGCCCTGACACTTCCTGGTTTTGAGGACATCATCAAGCAAACACCTACCAGTGTATTAAGCTGGACTTACATAATGGGTGTGCTCTGGGGTATTGGCGGCTTAACCTACGGGCTTGGAATACGCTTTCTTGGAATGTCTTTGGGTAATTCGGTCATCCTCGGGTATTGCGCGGCTTTTGGATCTTTAATCCCACCCATTTATTACAACTATTTTCCGCAGAACGGTAAGATTTCCTTTACGTACATGATGTCCACAGACGGCGGCAGAATGGTTCTTTTAGGAGTAATAGTTTGTCTGGTTGGAATTTTCATTTGTGGCCGCGCGGGTGTTTTAAAAGAAAAGGACCTTTCTGATGATCAGAAAAAGAAAACGATTGCAGAATTCAGTCTTGTAAAGGGTCTGATCGTTGCCACCATATCCGGAATATTAAGTGCCTGTTTCAACTTTGGTATTGAAGCCGGGAAACCCATGGCCGAAGCGGCAGTTCAACATGGGTATAATCCACTTTTTCAGAACAACGTTACTTACGTGGTGCTCCTTTGGGGGGGGCTAACGACAAATTTTATATGGTGCATTGCCCTGAATGCAAAAAATAAAACTTTCCACGATTACACCAATAAACAAACACCGTTAGCAAGAAATTATATTTTTTCGGCCCTTGCTGGCACAACCTGGTTTTTTCAATTCTTTTTTTACGGAATGGGAGAAAGCAAATTGGGAAACGGAGCCAGCTCATGGATCCTGCACATGGCTTTTATAATTCTTGTTTCAAACATGTGGGGCATTTTCCTGAATGAATGGAAAGGTGTGAGCACTCGAACACGCAGTACAATTACTATTGGAATCATTACTATACTGGCTTCGGTGGTTCTGGTAGGATACGGAAATTCACTTACGACTTAATTTAAATTTAAATATTGCATTATGCCTGCTATCTCTGTTGCAAAATTCAAACACGTCAGCTACCTGTGGGACGAAAAAAAAGCCGCTGAATTAAAAGGTGACGAAGTCGGACTGTTAATCTATCGTTCAAATCTTTTAGGGGCCGATCTTCGGCTAACCAACTATGGAGGAGGCAATACATCTTGTAAAGCGATGGCAAAAGATCCTTTAACAGGGAACGAAACTGAAGTGATGTGGGTGAAAGGTTCTGGTGGAGATATCGGCACCCTAAAAAAGAGTGGATTGGCCGCCCTCTACGTTGACCGGTTGCAAAGCCTGCAGAGGATTTACCGGGGCCTGCAGTATGAGGATGAAATGGTAGAATTGTTTAATCACTGTATTTACGATTTAAATTCAAAAGCGCCATCCATTGATACTGCCCTCCATGGCTTTCTCCCTTATAAACACATTGATCACTTGCATCCTGATGCAGCCATTGCCATTGCCGCAGCCAAGGATGGTAAACGCATAACCCATGATTTATTCAATGGAACAATAGGTTGGGTTGAATGGCAGCGCCCGGGTTTTGATCTTGGGCTAAAACTTCGTCAATGCATGGAAGAAACGCCAGGCATCCGTGGTATTATGCTAGGCTCGCACGGTTTGTTTACATGGGGAGACACCGCCTATGAAAGCTATGTCAACACCCTCGAAGTGGTAGAGCAATGCGCAGCCTATCTTGAAGAAAATTATGGTAAAAGAGGGCCGGTATTCGGAGGCATCAAAATTCAAAGTATTGGGAAATCGGATAGACTTCAGCAGGCAGCTGCGCTAGCCCCGGTGTTGCGTGGCTTTTGTTCAAGTCAGACCCGCATGATCGGAAATTTTACGGACGATGACCGGGTGCTTGAGTTTGTTAATTCAAAAGATCTTGACCGCCTCGCGCCGATGGGCACCAGTTGCCCAGACCATTTTCTGCGGACGAAAATAAGTCCTTTGGTTCTGGATCTAAAACCTGGTGAAAATCTATCCGATGTGAAAGCATTGAAAGAAAAACTGACACCTGCTTTTGAAGGATACCGAAAATTATATAGCGCCTACTACGACAAATGCAAGCATACTAACAGTCCGGCTATACGCGATGCTAACCCTGTGGTGATCTTGTTTCCTGGAGTCGGGATGTTCACATTTGCAAAAGATAAACAAACAGCGCGCGTAGCTGCCGAGTTTTATATCAATGCCATCAATGTAATGAAAGGAGCGGAAGCTGTGTCGGAATATACTTCCCTTCCCCGCCAGGAAGCTTTTGATATTGAATACTGGTTGCTTGAAGAAGCCAAACTTCAACGGATGCCCAGGCCCAAACCGCTGTCCGGTAAAATAGCCTTGATCACAGGGAGTGCGGGAGGCATTGGGAAAGCCATAGCCAAAAAATTTGCTGACGAAGGGGCGTGCGTAGTCCTTAGCGACAATGATGCCGGCCGTCTTAAAGAAGCAGATGAAGAGTTTAAAAAACAATATGGAAAAGACGCTTACGCGCAGGCTCTGATGGATGTCACCAATGCCGAAAATATTTCAGAAGCCATGAAAACGTGTGCCCTTGCCTTTGGCGGGATTGATATTGTGGTTAACAATGCTGGTCTATCCATTTCAAAATCCCTTACAGATCACAGCGAAAAGGATTGGGATATATTATATGATGTGCTCGTAAAAGGTCAGTTCCTTATTTCACAGGGTGCCGTTAACGTCATGCAAAAACAAGCGCTTGGTGGAGACATATTGAACATCGTAAGCAAAAATGCGCTGGTCTCAGGACCCAATAACGCCGGGTATGGATCAGCCAAGGCAGCACAATTACACCTCAGCAGATTAAACGCAGCGGAATTGGGTCCTGATAAAATCCGGGTTAACGTAATTAATCCGGATGCAGTAATAGCGGATAGCAAAATCTGGACAGGCGGATGGGCTGAAGGAAGAGCCAAAGCGTATGGCGTAAAAGTAGAAGAGCTGCCGGCATTTTATGCCAAACGGACTTTGTTAGACGAAATCATTCTGCCTGAAGATATTGCAAATGCCTGCTTTGCTTTCGTCGGAGGTTTATTGCGAAAATCAACCGGCAACATGTTAAATGTAGATGGTGGTCTCGCGGTTGCCTTTCCAAGATAATTTAACCTGAAGGGGAATGGAACGAAGGGCTTTTAAGATGAAATTGAATCCAGGCTTTCAGGATGAGTACAAAAGGCGACATGATCTGCTTTGGCCGGAACTTCACCAGTTACTGAAAGCCAGCGGAATCCAGGAGTATTCGATATTCCTGGATGAAACTACCAACACGTTGTTTGGTGTGCTGAAATCGGAGGATCCCGCCCGTTTAGAAAATCTACCGCAACATCCGGTGATGAAGAAATGGTGGGCTTACATGCGGGATATCATGGAGACAAACCCGGATGATTCTCCCGTCAGTATACCTTTGGAAGAAGTCTTTTATTTACCCTAATAACCTGGCGATGCAACTTGGAAAAAATGATTTAGCGAATCACAACGAACCCCTGCTGGCAGAACAAAAATCGAAATTTGAATTTCTAACAAAAGTTGTCCCTAACAGTAAGGATGTACTGATTAAATTAATTGATTTTCAGGTAGCCATACCCAGCTGGGCTCTTGGAACGGGAGGAACACGATTTGGACGATTTCCAGGAGGGGGCGAGCCTAGAAGTCTGGAAGAAAAAATAGAAGACATCGGCCTGTTACATGCCCTCAACAAATCAAGCGGAGCAATATCGCTTCACATCCCCTGGGATATTCCGAAAAATACGAAAGCAATAAAAATTCTAGCTTCGCAGCACAATATCCGTTTTGATGCGGTGAATTCAAATACTTTTCAGGATCAGAAGGACCAAAAGCTTTCTTATAAATTCGGATCCCTTCATCATGTGAGAAAAGATGTGCGCGATCAGGCTATTGAGCACAATCTGGAAGTAATTCATTATGGCAATGAATTGGGATCGGAATCAATAACCATATGGCTATCGGACGGATCCAGTTTTCCGGGGCAGCTTAATTTCAGGAAAGCTTTTCAGAATACATTGGATAGTTTGCAGAAAATTTACAGCGCATTGCCCGAGAAATGGAAAATGTTTGTAGAGTACAAGGCGTTTGAACCGAATTTCTATTCTATGACCGTGGGTGACTGGGGTCAATCTCTTTTGTATGCTTCCAAACTCGGATCCAAAGCTTATACCCTTGTGGATTTGGGCCACCATCTCCCCAATGCCAACATTGAACAGATCGTTTCCCTGTTACTGATGGAAGGAAAACTTGGTGGATTTCACTTCAATGATTCCAAATATGGAGACGACGACCTCACCGTCGGATGCATCCGGCCCTATCAATTGTTTTTAATTTTTAATGAACTGGTGGAAGGGATGGATTCACGCGGAATGGATCACCTTACAGACCTCGGTTGGATGATCGATGCTTCTCACAACGTAAAAGATCCACTGGAAGATCTTTTGCAATCCGTGGAAGCCATCATGATCGCTTATGCGCAAGCGCTAATCATTGACAGAAAAGGCCTCCAGCAGGCCCAACAGGAAAACGATGTGGTACGTGCCCAGGAAATAATTCAGGAAGCCTATCGCACCGATGTTCGGCCACTTGTTGCTGAGTCAAGATTGCGTGCAGGTGGTGCCTTACAGCCATTGAAACTTTTCCGGGATTTAAAAGTAAGGGAAAAACTTCTCACAGAAAGAGGTACAAAAAGTGTCGCTACCGGCCTTTAGACAAAAGGCTTTTTACAATATATCCCCCAGAATTTAACAGACATGTACTGTGGTAGAGCCCTCAAGGTTGCGCAGGTTTCCACCTCCCAAGAAGATCATTATATTTGAACGTAAAATCTCAGATTGGTTTTTAAAACTAAATTGCGACTTCAATTCAATGTCATTCAAAACTACTTTACATGCCAGTCCCCGTAATCGCCATCTTTGATATTGGAAAGACAAATAAAAAGATTTTTCTGTTTAATGAGTCCTATCAAATCGTGTATGAGAAATCACAACAGCTTGCTGAAACGGTAGACGAAGATAATGATCCCTGCGAAGACATTAACAGTCTCAAGGTATTTATCCAGCAAGCTATGCATGCTTTGGAAAACACAAATGAGTTTGCCATACGCGCAATCAATTTTTCTGCCTATGGAGCAAGCTTTGTTTATATAGACGAGGCAGGTAAAAATATCGGTCACCTGTACAATTACCTAAAGCCTTATCCACCGGAGTTATTGAAAAAATTTTATGGCACCTATGGAGGAGAGATTCAGTTTTGCTTTCAAACCGCCTCTCCTGTTTTGGGGAGTCTAAATTCCGGCATGCAGCTCTTCCGAACCAAGTATGATAAACCTGCCCTGTTTAACCAAATCAAATTTGCCCTGCACTTACCGCAATACTTAAGTTTTCTGATTTCAGGGAAACCTTTTTCGGAAATAACCAGCATCGGGTGCCATACAAACCTCTGGCATTTTCAAAATAATGATTATCACTACTGGGTTAAAAAAGAAAATATCCTGGAAAAATTGCCGCCGATAGCACCCTCTGATATGGTGGTTCAGCCAGCATCGGCTGGAAGCAAGTATTTGGTCGGAATCGGTGTTCACGACAGTTCTTCCGCCCTCATCCCCTATCTCATCAATTTTAAAGATCCGTTTGTTCTTATCTCTACCGGTACTTGGGCCATCAGTCTCAATCCTTTCAACAGTAACCCACTGACAAAAGAAGAATTGGAGTGTGATTGTCTTTCCTATCTCCAATACATGGGAACCCCTGTAAAGGCATCAAGACTTTTTGCCGGCCACCATCACGATACGCAGGTGGAAAGGATCGCGGACCATTTTAATCAAAACAGCGATACCTATCACAACGTCGCGTACAACAGCGAGCTATTGGCGAAAATTTTTGATCGCTCTAAAAAGGACCAACCCGGCGATCCAAAATCTATCCTTAAGGAATTACCTTTTGCAACCCGTGATCTTTCGGACTTTTCTGATGATCAGGAAGCTTATCATCAGCTCATGTATGACCTGGTCATCCAGCAACACACCTCCACCCAATTGGTTTTAAGGGGCACCTCGGTGAAGAAGATTTATGTTGACGGAGGTTTTAGCAATAATTCCATTTACATGAATTTGCTGGCTACCTTTTTCCCGCAAATGGAAGTTTATGGCTCCTCCATTCCGCAGGCCACAGCCATTGGCGCTGCCCTTGCCATACATTTAGCCTGGAACGCAGAACCATTCCCAAATGATCTCATTGAATTAAAGCGTTTTCACCCGACAGCAGGTATCGATCGAATTTGAGAACAAGAAACTAGACTTGGCGTGGCTGATAGAAAATTTACGGAATCACAAATCTGAAATCAACGAGGTGAAAATTTTAGTCAAAGGCACCTCAGCTTTGCCTGCGACCGAAATAATCTCCTCTATACTCACTGGTTTCAAATTGTCCGGATCACAATTATCCGTTAACACTGAAATAGCGCAACAGGGTAATCCGGCATGGTTAGCCACGATTACTTCCGGTACCGTTGACATACCCACTGCATCTGCCCCAATGCCACGTAGGTAACGATACTCCGCACGGGTTTCCAGATTAGGTCCGGTTACCGATGCATAAACGCCACTATGAAGCGTTATTTTATTTTGCTTCGCGATTTTCAGTAATTTTCCATTTAACAAGTAAGAATAAGGTTGGCTCATGTCCGGAAAAGGATTGCCAAAAACAGCATGATTTATTCCACGCAAAGGGTTTTCCGGTTGCAGATTAATGTGGTCATCAAGGAGCATGAGGTCGCCTTTTTGCCAGTTCAAATTCAAATTTCCGGCTGCATTTGAGATCAGCAGGAATTGAACGCCGAGCATCTTCATCACACGAACCGGGAAAGTGATTTGTTGCATACTGTACCCTTCATAGTAATGGAATCTACCCTGCATGGCCAACACTTTTTTACCCTTTACTTCCCCATAGATTAAATTACCGGTATGAGAGAGAACTGTTGATACAGGAAAATGAGGTATTTCCCCATAAGAAATAGTGACCGGATTTTGGATTTCTTTTACGAAGAGATGACCCAAACCGGTTCCCATAATGACACCAATGGCAGGATCGGATACTCCTTTGGTTTTGAGGAATTCACAAGCGGATGTAATCTGGTTCAACATGTTTGCAAATTACATGATCACCAGAATAACAAGCAAAGATAAATTAGTTTACTCGAGTAAACCGCCATTCAATCGCAGTAATTCGGTTTCCGCCAATTTCGCATTATATCTCGCCGAGATCAAACGGTTGTATGCTTCAGCCAGACTTTGTTGGGCAGTTCTCAGCTCGATAAAGGTATTCACTCCGCGCTTAAATGATTCAAGAGCAATAAAAACATTCTCCTTCGCAAGGCCAATAGTCTCTTCTTCAATGAGCAGTACTTTTTTTGCATTGTCATAATTGATGAAGGCGTTTTTCAAATCAACATTGATGGTGTTTCTCTGCTGATCATAGAGCAGTTGCTGACGGTCTACTTCAATTTTGGCAAGCTGCGTTAATCGTCTTGTGTTTAACCCCGTCAGGATGGGGACGTTGACGGAGAAACCATAGTTAAATCCTTCTGTCTGGCTGAAAACGGAACCGAAAGGGTTGATTAGCTTCGTGTTGTCATTTCTCGAAAAATTATAGGCCGCGTTAAAATTAACGAAAGGTAAATACTCGGCCCTTCGTTCTCTCAGCGACAGGTTTGAAATATTAAGGTTTCGCCTTGCCGCCAAAAGAGCGTAATTTGTATTGTCAACATTCTGAAAAGTTTCGTCCTGTTTTAACTGTAGATCAATGATGATGGTGTCTGCGACGTCATACACGGCGGGCAGTTGCAATCCAACAAGGTTATTTAGCTGTTCTTTCAATTGGGCTATAATGGTTTCCTGCTGCAATACCTGCGCGCGTTGTGCATTAAAATCTACCTTTGCCTGAAGCAGTTCAGGTTTTATGCCTGTCCCAACCTGCAGTTTTTTCTCCGCGAGTTTAACACGTTCCTCGCTTACAGACATTTGCTCCTGAATGGCCTTGAGTTGTTGCTTCTGCCGCACAATATCATAATAGTTTGTAATGGTGGAAGCAATGGTGTTGATCATCTGATCTTTCAACTGTAATTCCCCCTGCTCGGCCAATTGATCTATCCTTTCACGGGTGGCAAACATCCGGGTGCCATCAAATAATGTCCAAACAAGCTGCACAGAACCTGTAAGATTATTTGAACGCGCCTCCCCGCTATTGTTTCTCGATTCATCCTGGAACCTAAGCGTCTGATCATTGTCATTCCAAACCGTAGAGCCGGTGGCGGAAAGTTCCGGCAAGAAAGCACCATAGACGAAATTCTTTGTGGTAACGGAGGACTCGGAGTTTTTCCTCGCTATCTGTACATTGTAATTTTTTTCTAACGCAAGTGCGATCACTTGTTCAACCGTAACCTGTTCCTGTGCAAAAGAAAATCGAAAACCTGCCAGCCCCACCAGGAAAAAAACCACCATCTTATACTTCATACACCAGATCCTTTTGCGGTTGAGTTGCCGGGGCTTCGTTACCAAATTCTACGTGTTTTCTTTTCCGGGAGAGGTAAGTATACATGGCTGGTATGATGAATAGGGTCAGTACAAGAGAAAATAAAATTCCACCAACGATTACTATCCCCAAAGGCTGACGACTTGTGGCCGCATCTCCCAACGATAAGGCTAGTGGAAGTGACCCCAGTGCCATGGCCAGACTAGTCATCAGAATCGGGCGCAGACGAAGACGTGAAGCTTCCAGCACCGCATCCAACCTGGACAGTCCTTCGGCTCTTTTCTGATTGGCGAATTCGACGATTAAAATCCCGTTCTTGGTTACCAGGCCAATCAGCATGATCATGCCAATTTGTGAAAAAATATTCAGGGTTTGACCAAAAATATAAAGTGAAATAAACGCGCCGCAAATAGCCAGCGGCACTGTAAACAGGATGGTTAATGGGTCAACAAAGCTTTCAAACTGAGCTGCCAAAACCAGGTAGATTAAAATGATAGCCAATATGAAGGCAAAGGTTGTATTGCTTGCACTTTCCTGATAATCCCTGGAAACCCCCGCCAATGAAGTCGTAAAACTATCATCGAGGATTCTATCTGAAATCTCCTGCATGGCCAACACGCCATCGCCAATCGTTTTACCAGGAGCTAAACCTGATGACAGGGTTGCGGATTTATAGCGGTTAAAGTGGTTTAGCGAAGGTGGCGTTGTGGATTCGTAGGTAGTCACCACATTGTCCAAAGAAATTAACTGTCCCGAATTTGAACGAACAAACAGGTTCTTAAGATCATCAGGATCATCCCGATTGATTTTCGTAACCTGCCCCATCACCTGGTATTGTTTACCGTCTTTTGTAAAGTAACCAAACCGAAGATTGCTATAAGCAACCTGTAAAGTTTGCGCAATACTTTGAACACTAATCCCCAATTGAGCTGCCTTTAAGCGATTGATTTCAACCTTCAATTCGGGTTTGTTAAACTTCATATCGACATCAACGCCTTGCAAAACCGGATGACTGTTTGCCGCTTCCAACATTTTGGGTATCGCTTGCTGCAACTTGTTAAGATCGTTGTTTTGAATTACAAATTGTACTGGCAGCCCCCCTCTCCGGCTAACAGAAATTGTCTGCTCTTGTATGGGGAATGCACGGCCCTGCTGAAACCTTCCAAGATTTTTACCAATCATATCTACAATTTCCTGCTGGGACCTGTTTCTATCTTTCGGGTCCACAATTCTGACACGGATAAATCCATTATTCGAAGACCCCCCACCCGAAAACCCAGGTGCTGTAAACGACATGATATTGTTGGCTTCAGGCACTGAGTCCATTATCAATTGTGTCATCTGTTGAACATACTCATCCATATATTCATAAGACGTACCTTCTGTTGCCGTCATCTGCAATCGAAACTGGCTGCGATCTTCCATCGGAGCTAGTTCCGATTGAATATTCGATCCGATCAGATACGCTGAGCCGAGGCAAAGTGCAATAATGACAAAAGAAACCCATCTGAATTTCATGAAAGAGCCAAGCCATCGGCGGTATCCATTTTCCATCCCGGCAAAGAATGGTTCGGTATAATTATAAAACCTGGAATGTTTGTGCGCTGAGCGAGTAAGTTTTACACTCAGCACAGGCGTTAAGGTCAGTGATACAAAACAAGAAACCAGAACAGCTCCCGCTACCACAATACCAAATTCCTTAAATAATCTTCCCACAAATCCCTCAAGGAAAAGGATGGGCAGAAATACAATGGCCAGGGTAATGGAAGTTGAAATAACAGCGAAGAAAATTTCTTTTGATCCCTCCATAGCTGCACGATACTTATTCATGCCACTCTCTAGTTTCTTGTATATATTTTCAGTCACGACAATCCCGTCGTCCACAACAAGTCCCGTGGCAAGCACTACACCAAGCATGGTCAGCACATTGATGGAGAACCCGAGTAAGTACATGATAAAGAAAGTCGCGATCAATGACACCGGTATATCTATGAGGGGTCTGATCGCAATAAGAAAATCACGGAAGAATAAATAAATAATTAAAACAACGAGCAGGAAAGAAATAATTAAAGTTTCGCCTACTTCTGCAATGGAGCGCTTAATAAAAACAGTCTGGTCAAAGGAAACATCAATTTTAATATCCTCCGGAACATCCTTTTTTATCTGTTCCATCCGCTTGTGGAACTCGTTTGATATTTCTACGTAATTTGAACCTGGCAAAGGAACTACTCCCATCCCAACCATCGTGACACCACTCTCACGCATGATAGTCTCTTCATTTTCAGGGCCCAGAATTGCTTCGCCGACATCTTTCAGTTTAATATCACCCTCAAAGCCTGATTGAATGATCACGTTTTCAAAATCCTCTTCACTGTATAGCCTCCCGAATGTTCTTACCGTGAGCTCCGTACTGTTTCCCGAAATTTTCCCAGAAGGTAATTCAACATTTTCCTTGTTGAGTGCCGTCTGGACGTCCAGTGGCGTCAGCCCGTAAGCGCTGAGTTTTGCGGGGTCAAGCCAGA
This sequence comes from Cyclobacteriaceae bacterium, assembly GCA_039917935.1. GTDB lineage: Bacteria > Bacteroidota > Bacteroidia > Cytophagales > Cyclobacteriaceae > Chryseosolibacter. Next base: position 13,107 of record JBDSIM010000113.1, read on the forward strand.
TCCGCATAGCGTATTTACGTTCTCCCCAAATTTGTATGCTGCTTACGCCTTGTATCGTTTGAAGGCGCTCAACT
>JBDSIM010000114.1:0-36440 GCA_039917935.1 Cyclobacteriaceae bacterium
TTCGAATGGTGTGAAAGGATCGGATTAAAACATATCTATGACCTGCTGAATGCTCTTTACCACGACACCAAAGATGAACGTTACAAAATTTGTCCTTTGATGAAGAAAGAATATCTAATAAGCATTAAGCATTAAGGAATTACAAAATTCCGATGACACTTCGACAGGGTAATCGTGCAGGCTTAGTTCATCCTGCGTTGGTAAATTAAGCGTTGAATCCATTTGGTAACACCTCCAGGCTCATTACTCCACTGTCACGGACTTAGCCAGATTTCTTGGTTGATCAACATGGCAGCCTCTCATCACGGCGATGTGGTAGGAAAGTAATTGGAGGGGTATTACGGAAACCATCGGCATAAGTGCTTCATGCACAGAGGGGACTTCAATAACAAATTCTGACATTTCAGGGATAAGCATATCTCCCCTGGTAATGACGGAAATTACCCGGCCTTTTCTGGCCTTTACTTCCTGGATATTGGAAACAATTTTTTCGTAGGAACTGTCGCGTGTGGCTATGAACACCACTGGCATTTCTTCATCTATTAAAGCGATCGGCCCATGCTTCATTTCCGCTGCCGGATATCCTTCGGCGTGGATATAAGAAATCTCTTTTAGTTTAAGGGCACCCTCCAGCGCAACAGGAAAATTATAACCCCTGCCCAGATAAAGAAAGTTACGGGCATCTTTAAAAGTCAAAGCAATTTTTTCAATCTGATCATTCAGTTTTAAAGCTTCCTCCACTTTAAATGGAATATTCTCCATTTCCACCAGCAGCTCATGCAGTTTGTGTTCAGCGATGGTCCCCTTCTTTTGGGCCACGATCAGTGCAATCATACTGAGCACCGTTAACTGGGCTGTAAAAGCTTTTGTACTGGCCACGCCAATTTCAGGTCCGGCGTGGGTGTATGCGCCTGCATGAGTCGCCCGCGGAATGGAGGATCCCACCACATTGCACACACCGAAAATGATAGCACCTTTTGATTTAGCGAGTTCAATTGCGGCAAGGGTATCAGCGGTTTCTCCTGATTGGGAAATAGCAATGACTACGTCCCCTTCCCGTATTACCGGATTGCGGTACCTGAATTCCGAGGCATATTCAACTTCCACCGGAATCCTGCAAAATTCTTCAAAAAAATATTCAGCCACCAGTCCTGCATGCCACGATGTTCCGCAGGCTACAATTAATATTCGGTCTGCATTGACAAGTTTATTAAGATACTCATGAAGACCTCCAAGAACCAGGCGGCCAGTTTGTGAATCCAGCCTCCCCCGCATACAATCCCGGATTGATTTGGGCTGCTCAAAAATTTCTTTAAGCATAAAATGATCGAAGCCACCTTTCTCAATCGCTTCAAGTTCAAGGTCGACCGTTTGAATGTATGGAGTTAAGGGCAGATTGGCGGTATTTTTCACAGTCAGTTTGTTTCCCCGTATGGTGGCAACTTCCTGATCATTCAGGTAAACGACTTCATTTGTGTATTCAACAATAGGCGTGGCATCAGAAGCAAGAAAAAATTCGTCCTTTCCTACTCCAATAACGAGTGGGCTACCCTTTCTTGCCGCCACCAGAAGGTCAGGTTCCTGGCTTGACATAATCACGATGGCATACGCGCCGATAACTTTTGTTAAAGATAAACGGACGGCTTCTTCCAGCGAACACTTCTCATTTTCCTGAATATCTTCGATAAAGTGAATAAATACTTCGGTATCTGTATCACTCAAAAAGTCATGTCCTTTATTAATTAATTCTTGCTTTAAAGAACTGTAATTTTCTATAATGCCATTGTGGATTATTGCCAAATGACGCGAACCGGAAAAATGCGGATGTGCATTGACATCATTGGGTTCACCATGGGTGGCCCATCTCGTGTGGCCCATGCCGAGGTGCCCTGCAACGTTTTTTTCTTTTAAGAAGGCTTCAAGGTCAGTTACCTTACCCTTCTTCTTAAAAACATTCAACCCCCCGTTAAGCATAGCAATGCCTGCACTATCGTAACCACGGTACTCCAGGCGTTTTAAACCCTTAATAATTACATCACGCGCGTTACGCTTGCCGACGTAAGCAACAATGCCACACATTCTATTGCAGGGGTTGAGTGGGCCGGGTATAATACACCCGTATTTTAATATTTTGTTTATTGAAGATTATCCGGTTGACGGATTTGCCCACGGGAGGAGTTTCAGGATACAGGGCAAAATATCTAAACCTTTCTTTATTTTCTTCCTTCTTGAAAACTTGTTGTGCGAAAAGTGTGAGAAAACCATTATAATAAATGTCGTCTTCAACTTTAGCAATCCTAAAGATAGTACCATCAGCACCGAGCGGTGTGAACATCCCTCCTGAAACACCCAATTGACCGGCATATAAGGTGACTGATGCGCTGTCTGCAAGGTGTTGGGCCTTATTGATAGCCGGGTCAACGACCCGTTTCAGGTAAGCTTCACCTTTCATAGCCCTTAGAGATAATGACGTTATAGGTAAAAAAACAGCAGATGGTTCGGCTGCACCAAGGTGTAATTCCGCTGAATTAACGATCATGGCTGAATTTGAATCTGCATCCACAAAATCGTAGAATCCTTTAAAATCCAATCGGGTCATGACCCCTGTTCCCGATTGCACAAAACGTTTATTTTCGGGAGCAATCGGTTGAGAATATTGTGTCAATGACGCAAGTTCTGTAGAGGCGAAATTAGCGGTGATCTCATTAAAACTGAAGACTCTCATGGTTAAGTTTAAAGCCAGACTATCAGTTTCTGCATCATGGTAGTGAAGAACAATCTTTGATGCCGTTGCGCCGGGGTTAAATCCAATAATTTTATCAGCATTACCTGGCACAAGGGCAAGGCCGTTGAATTCCTTAAAAAAATCACGTGTGACAAAAGCAGAATCTTCCGCTGTAGAGGAGTTTCTGTATCGCATTGCACTGGCGAATACTTTTTGACCAAAAACCGGGTCGAGTGGAAAATTAATGGTAAGCGATGTATCCTTTGGGTTTTCGGTCAGGTCTTTAAAAAGATCAGGGGCAATAGCGTAGCTTTTTGAACCGATCGGCGTTGGATCATAACCCGTTCGAGACTTATTAAAATAATTACCCGTGCTGTCGATTTTAATCTCGTTCTGAACTTCATGAACATTTATCGTTTGCATTGTTGGCGCAATGCTCCCATAGGAATAAAAATCAAATTGCAGTTCTATGGAGACAGAATCAAAAACGGCTGTTTCTTTTAGAAGGGTCTTTGAAGAATTGGCGGTAAAGTATTGGGTAATAGCCGTGGCACTGATCTCCCCGAATTGGTCATCGACATATTTGCCAACCAACAAACGGTTTGTTTCTGAGACGCCAAAAAAATTTGAAGTGCGTAGTGAGTCAAGCAGAAATACGCTGCTTTCAAGTGGAATATCTACATAGTTGACCTTAAACTTTTTATTGGGGTTCTTAAATCCAAGGATGCTGGTTTCGTCTTCACAAGAAAAAAAAAATAAGGCAACTGCCAGCACGGCCAGTTGCCTTAAAGATCTAGCCCACAAGTTCATTATAAAGATTGTAGTATGATTCGGTGTAATTTTCAGTTTCGATGGTTTCAATTTTCTTCTCTTTTTTAAACAGACCTTCGAGCTTTTTATTGTCCCCCGCTACGATTACTGCATCAGAAAACTCAACGCCTAATTTAATGAAGCCTTCAAAATCGGCTGTCTTCAAATTTCCCAGCATATTGTCTTCAATATCCATCATTTTGACCTTGTCGAGTAAGGTGGCCTTAAATTTATGGCTGAAAGGATTGTTATAGATCGTGAACACCGTTTTTGTATTCTTGAATAAGGGATCGTTTTTGTAAGTAGTCTTCAGATACAACGGAATAAAGCTTGTAATCCAATCATTGCAATGGACTACGTCAGGAGCCCATCCTAATTTTCTTACGGTTTCAATCACTCCCTTGCAGAAGAAAATTGCCCGTTCATCGTTGTCTTCGTAAAAATTATTTTCCTTGTCGTGAAAAACAGACTTGCGATGAAAATAATCTTCGTTATCAATAAAATAAACCTGAAGCTTAGCATTCGGAATGGAGGCTACTTTGATGATCAAAGGCTTTTCTTCGTCACCCACTGCTATATTAATTCCAGAAAGCCTGACCACTTCATGTAACCTGTTTTTTCGTTCGTTAATTATTCCAAACCGTGGCACCAGAATCCTGATCTCCATACCCCTCTCCTGCATCGCTTGCGGTAACTTCCGCACAAAATCAGCAACTTCGGATGTCTGAAGGAATGGATTGATCTCACTGGCTACATAAAGAATTCGGATTTTCGACATATTGTTATATTTTGAGTATATACAGATTTTAGAGCCACAAAAGTACAAAAAAATAGCCCCATTTTCAACTTAATTTCAGTTTTCCCTATATCTTTGCGACCTTTTATAAAGACGGCCTAAATGGAGATTTTCACGCAAATTGCCCCTTTAAAGGCCTATTTAAAGGAATTTAAAAACATAGGAAAGGTCCTGGGTTTAGTGCCTACTATGGGGGCCTTGCATGAAGGACACTCATCCCTGATTCAGGCCTCAAAGGCCCATAATGACGTTACTGTCAGCACTATTTTTATCAACCCAACTCAGTTTAACAACAAAAATGACCTGCTAAAGTATCCACGCAGCATTGAAAAAGATATAGAATTATTAACCACTGCCGGTTGTGACGTGCTTTTCCATCCGACCACTGCTGAGATTTATCCGGAAAAATCAATTTTGAAACTGGATTTTGGGGATTTAGATAAGATAATGGAAGGTCACTTCAGGCCGGGTCATTTTAGCGGGGTCGGATTGGTCGTGTCAAAGCTTTTTAATATAGTGACTCCGGACAATGCATATTTTGGACAAAAAGACTGGCAGCAGTTCGCTGTCATCCAAAAACTAGTATCAGAGTTAAATTTTAATGTGGCTTTACATAGCGTAGAAACTTTACGGGAGGAGGATGGTCTGGCCCTGTCATCCAGGAACCGTCGGTTAAATATCAGCGAAAGAAAAAAAGCAAATGTGTTTTATAAAGCTCTCACACAAGCGAAGGAGGGATTTTTCAATGGCGAAACAATTACCGGCGTGAGGGAAAAGGTGCGAAATATGGTTGACGGAATCGATGGGGTTAAACTTGAATACTTCGAAGTGGCTGATAGTAAAAACTTAAACCTGCTGGATGATGTTGGGGCCTCTAAAGACGCTATTATGTGTATAGCGGGCTATGTTGGGGAGGTAAGGTTAATCGACAATATGTTTGTTGCTTAACTAACCTGGAAACAGCGTGATGGCCCATGATTTGTAGAGTGGTGGAAGATTAAACAGTACTTTCGGATGACAGACAATGAAAGTCACGGAAGAGCATTTAACCACGATCACGCAACGAATTTTCTATTGAAAAACCAGTGCTGGGTCTTGTTTCATATATCTTAAATTGTAACGGCTGCTTAATTGAGGATAGAAGTCTTAAAATCAAAAATCCATCGTGTCAGGATTACGGAAGCGGAACTTCATTATGTGGGCAGTATTGCCATTGATGAGGATTTAATTGACGCAGCCAATCTTATCGAAGGCGAAAAGGTGCAGATTGTAAACATTAACAATGGCGAGCGAATTGAAACCTACGTCATAAAGGGGGCGCGCGGTTCTGGAGTGATCTGTCTCAACGGCCCGGCTGCACGCAAAGCCCAGGTGGGTGACATCATCATTGTTATTTCGTATGCCACGATGGAATTTGAGGAAGCGAAGAAGTTTAAACCCACCATTATTTTTCCAACACCTGACAATAAATTACTTTAAATTGTAACCACCTTTTATCCATTAACTGTGTCTGCACGACTAAAGACGTTCGTCCAATATGCCATTATTTTTTTAATTACCGGATTGCTGATTTGGTTTTCCCTCCGCGGTTTGACGGGTGAAAATAAGGGCGATTATCTTCTTCGGACCTGGCAAGCCACTAATAAAGGGTGGTTGTTATTGATGGCATTGATCGCTTTGATCAGCCATGGGCTAAGAGCGGAGCGATGGAGGATGTTGATGGTGCCGACTGGCTATAGAACTAAATTGAGTTACAGTTTTTTCTCGCTTATGGTAGGCTACCTGGTAAATTTGGTTATTCCACGAGGTGGCGAAGTTTCGCGTTGTTACAATTTATATAAATTAGACAAGACACCTGTCGAAATGTCTTTCGGTACCGTTGTTGTCGAGAGAATCGTAGACCTCGTTTGCCTTATTATTTTAATCTCGGTTTCATTTTTTGTCGAGTCCGAAAAACTTTTCGCCTTCATCGATACATTACCGATCGAAGCCGGGCAATCTTCCTCCAGATTGAGCATCCTCATATACATAGCGATTGGACTACTCGCAATTCTGGGGATTCTTATCTGGGTGGTGAAAAAAAATAAAAAGCTGAATGCATTTTTTGTTAAAACGTGGTATGGGTTCAAGGATGGGCTTTTATCTATATTCCGACTTAAAAATAAAGGACTTTTTATTGGCTACTCCATCGTCATCTGGTTGCTCTATTTTTTGATGAGTTACACGGTGATCCTTGCTTTTCCGGAGACACGACACCTTGGTATTAACGCCGTGTTAAGCCTTTTTGCGATTGGTTCTATAGCGATGGCTGCGCCCCTGCCTGGAGGCACCGGGTCATATCATGTCCTGGTTCCCCAGGGGTTGGTTTTTCTTTACAACATCCCGCAGGCCGATGCGGTAGCTTTCACCTTTATTTTCCATGGCTGGCAAACCGCAATTATGATAGTTGGTGGGGCTATATCACTGATTATTACGTCTATTCTTGTAAAAAAGAAATCGATTGGAAGCGCATCATTGTGATTTCCCTGACAAACAGTTAATCATTCTCAATAATGAACAGAATTGAGTCTTCCGGTGTTTCATTAATGTCGTTTTGGCAGAAATAAACATTTGGCGCAAAGATTGACTTTTACCATATTCGATAGATATTGATTTAACTTAACTACACTATACTATGGGCATGGGTGCTTTAATCATCGGTCTTTTCTTTATGGCTATCGGGTGGATGGTGAGCTCGAGACTAAAGGGAAAATTTAAAAAATATTCGCAAACTCACTTAACGAGAGATTTAACTGGGGCTGAGATCGCAAAATTGATGCTCACTGATCATGGATTACATAATGTTCAGGTCATCAGTGTTGAAGGGCAATTGTCAGATCATTATAATCCCGCGAATAAAACAGTAAACCTGAGTCAGGTAGTGTACCATGGGCGCAATGCGGCGGCGGCGGCGGTGGCTTCACATGAATGCGGTCACGCCGTACAGCATGCGAAAGCTTATAGTCTGCTTGAATTGAGGTCAGCCATGGTTCCTATACAAAATGTTAGTGCGAAGGTTATTAATTTCCTTTTCATGATGATGATGTTCGGTGCCGTTTTCGCAGGCGGAATCTTACCCTGGTCAACTGCCTTACTGGTTATTATAGCTTGTTATGGTGTTTTTACATTGTTTGCATTCATAACATTACCTGTTGAATTTGACGCAAGCAAACGTGCCCTTGCGTGGATAGAATCCCGAGGGATTGTTACGCCTCAGGAACATGCCATGGCGAAAGACGCTTTGAAATGGGCTGCCATGACTTATGTCGTTGCTGCAATAGGTGCCTTGACAACATTATTTTATTATGTGATGATGTTTCTTGGAAGCCGGAATGATTAGACATCCCGCTACATTTAAAGTATCGATATAGCGTTACAACGGAAGAAACCCGTTTGCCTGAGATTATCTCAGGCTTTTTTTGTTTTAACGGGCTTTTGAAACATCTTTGATAGCCATGAACTTCGAATTCACTGAGGAACAAAAGTCCGTCCAAATAGCCGCCCGCAATTTTGCGCGGAATGAATTATTGCCAGGGGTGATAGACCGTGACACTCATCAGCGCTTCCCGGTAGATCAGATAAAAAAGATGGGTGAATTGGGTTTCCTTGGAATGATGGTAAATACTCAATACAACGGTGGAGGTATGGATACTATTTCCTATGTGTTGGCCATGGAGGAAATCTCGAAAATTGATGCTTCTGCATCGGTCTGTATGTCAGTAAATAATTCTTTGGTTTGCTGGGGCCTTGAGAAGTTCGGAAGTGAAGAGCAGAAGCAGAAATACCTAAAACCACTTGCCATGGGCACCGTCATTGGTGCATTCTGCCTTTCAGAACCAGAGGCAGGGTCCGATGCTACAAGCCAACGTACGACAGCGGAAGATAAAGGAGATCATTACCTGGTCAACGGAACAAAAAATTGGATTACCAACGGTAACTCAGCCAGTATTTATATTGTAATCGCCCAAACCAATGCTGAAATAAAGCACAAAGGTATCAACGCGCTTATCCTTGAAAAGGGAATGCCCGGGTTTGTGGTAGGAAAGAAAGAAGACAAAATGGGTATCCGGGGATCTGATACCCATTCGCTGATGTTCACAGATGTTAAGGTTCCGAAAGCCAATCGTTTAGGGGAGGAAGGTTTTGGATTTACATTTGCTATGACAACGCTCAATGGTGGCAGAATTGGTATCGCAGCACAAGCCCTGGGTATAGCGTCTGGTGCTTATGAATTAGCTTTAAAATATTCTAAAGAAAGAAAAGCATTCGGCAAATCGTTGTCACAACATCAGGCGATTCAGTTTAAGCTTGCAGAAATGGCTACGAAAATTGATGCGGCAAGACTATTGGTTCACAAAGCTGCCTATCTGAAAGATTATAAAAAAGATTTTGTCAAGGCTGCAGCGATGGCGAAACTTTTTGCCTCACAAATCGCACAGGAGGTTACAACCGAAGCCGTACAAATCCACGGTGGCTATGGATACGTGAAAGAATACCATGTGGAGCGAATGATGCGCGACGCCAAAATTACGCAGATCTACGAAGGCACAACCGAGATCCAAAAACTGGTTATCTCAAGAGAACTAATTAAATAGTCTGAGAAGTAGCTATGCCTTATTCCAGGCGTATATTTTTTCGGATACTTCCGTGAGCAAGTCCGGGTGCTTCTCCAACGCATTACCAATCACAATCATATCTGCTCCCGCCTCCAGGGCATTAATAGCTTTTTGTGCAGAATTAATACCACCACCCACGACCAGGGGAAGGGTAATTGATTTACGGATTGAAGCAATCATGCGCGAACTGATTTCTTTTTCCGCACCACTGCCCGCATCCAGATAAATGGTTTGCAGGCCCAACATTTCACCTGCCATGGCTGTGCTCGCCGCCAGGGAATATTTGTCGTCAGGGATAGGCATCGTATTGCTGATGTAGGCAACTGAAGTAAGTTTACCCGAGTTAATTAACATATAGCCAGTAGAAATAACTTCAAGCCTCGTATTCTTTAATATAGGAGCAGCAACAACATGCTGCCCGATAAGCAACTCAGGATTGCGGCCGGAAATAAGCGAGAGGAACAATATGGCATCCGCGGAGGCTTCGACCTGAATAGCATTTCCGGGAAATAGCACAACAGGGATAGTGACATTCTCTTTAATCAGTTTAACTACATCGGAAAGATTTGTACTTGTCATCAGGCTTCCCCCGACGAAAAAAAAATCCACGCAGTTTTCACTAGCCAGATGGATCAAATGCAACAGCTTTGAAGGATCCTCGGCTTTATCCGGATCTATCAAAACAGCGATCGATTTTTTCTTTTGCTTGTGACGATGTTGTAAAGTGTTAAGAATGCTCATTTGGGCTGGCTTTCTTCACGCCTTGGGACTCAATAAATTCCGCTAATTTTTCTTTGGCAATAGATAATAAAAAAGTGGTGGCCTGGGCTACAAGGGCCGCGCCTATTTGAGAGACGAATCCTGCTTCCTGAGGTTCGTGACTAGATTCAACTCCCGCCTCATCCCCTGCGGACCGTTCAATCATTTTAATTTTCCGGTGTTTTGATTTTGGCTTCTCCCTTTTACTAGAAAGCTGGGTCACTAAAAAATAAGTGAGTGCTAAAGCGCCCCCAACTACCAGCGCGCTGGTAATAATTTTTTCGGTTTGTTCTGAAATCAACTTTACCTCTTCCTCTAACACTTCACGGTGATGGGCTGACCTTTGCAGCAACTGTCCTTTCTCCGGATCGTCAGTTTCCATATTCATATATTTCATTTTTTCTTTCTAAACATTATTGCAAACCTTCTTTCCACCTTCGGAATTACTTTTTTACGAGACAAGAAGAGGATTATACCAACCAGCAAATAAAATCCACCCACAATGGAAAATCCGGCAAACCCACCCAATCTTGAACTGATTAATAAAGCACCCGCTATACTAAAAAATACTATAAACAGGGCTATTAAAAAAGCCATAGCGAAATAAAAAACGGCCTGTGAGAGGTTCTTGGCAAGGTCCTCTTTTACTTCAATTTTAAATAATTCCACGCGGGTTTCCAGGTAGCCCGTTAAATTACCCAGGAGGGTATCTACCTTGAAAAATTTCGTTAAAGATTCCTTGAGCATATTTCCTGTCTCCCAGCGCAATATAGAAAGAAGATTTTAACCCCGGAAAGCCAATTGAATCCGAAGCTTACTTAGGCGCAAGAATTTTTTTTTCAGGTTTCGCTTTTCGATAACACGGCATCTTAGGTCTTGTTTAACGGCCTACCTCTGATGGAAATAAATCAGCGAAAAAGGGATAATAAAGAAAGTAAAAAGTAAGAATATAAATCCCGCAATCCGGTATTTCATGGTTAGACGACCAAGGGCCTCTGCCAGTTCAATGGGCAATTTTCGCATGGCGGGTATGGGGGAAAAAACATGACTCCCGTGGCATTAAATAAAAAATGAGCGATGCTAATGGCGCTCGCGGTATTGGGTTGTATGGCTGCAGCAATGAACGCGGTAATAGTGGTTCCTATATTGGCTCCCATAATAAAAGGAGCCGCCTGTTTCAGGTTGACAATCTTTTTAGCAACAATAGGAACGACCAGCGAAGTGGTAATGGTGCTGGAACGAATGGCTGCAGTAGTTAAAAGCCCCCAGGTAAATGACTTCAATTGATTCTTAAAAAAGAATCTGCCAAAAGTTTCAGGTGACCTCGCTTTCAATAGCCCGGTAATCTGCCGCCTGAAAAATAAGATGGAAATAAACAAGAGAGCGAATGAACTGATTAAAAGAATTCCTCCAGAGATATTCCCGGTGAGAAAGTTAATAATAGGACTGAAACCCGACCAGGGTTCTTTAACGTTATACACCACCTCCCCTGTTGATGTATTAAAAAAACGGTTGGCCACCCACAATGATGTCGAAGAAAGAAACCCGAATTAATACTCCAGGGGGAACACAATGATTACCGAAAACAGATTGAAAAAACAATGATATTATCCGGCTGCCAAGGCCCTTCGGAATTCATTTCTTTTCTGGATAAAACCCAATGACACAATGGTGCTGGTAATCGTAGTTCCCACATTGACACCCATAATAATTGGAACGGCGCTTTGGACCGTGATAGAACCTGAGGCAACCAGGGCTACGATGGAAGCCGTTGTCGCTGAACTGCTTTGAATCAAGGCGGTAACTAATAAACCGATAAACAATCCTGTAAATGGATTGGATGTCGCTTGGATGATAATTTGTATTGCGTCCCCGCCAAGGTTTTGCAAGGAAGAGATCATTAAATCAACAGAAAAAAGGAAGAGTAACAGTGCACTGAAAATGAACAGGATGATCTTAAACGAATTCCACACAAGCGGTTTTTGGTTCGTCAATTTTTGCGTAGTGTTCAATCTTTGTAAGCCCGTGAACTAATTATTCCAACTCTTTTATAGCCATCCATGCCATCAGTCCGGGTCCTAATCTTAACGCCTCTTCATCAATATTAAATGTCGGCGTGTGCACATAAGATGTTATGCCTTTGGCGGGATTGCTGGTGCCGAGCCGGTAAAAGGAGGCGGGAATTACCTGAGAATAATAAGCGAAATCTTCTGCAGCGAGTGTGATATCAATATCAACAACATTTTCCATACCTACATATGCCTGGGCAGCTTTCCGGATTCGACGAGTCAACTCAGGGTTATTTTCAAGATAAGGATATCCTTTTGAAATATCCACTTCACACTTACCGCCCATTCCTTCAGCGATACCTTCCGCCATTTTCTTGATTTTCTTCAGAGCAGCGGCACGCCATTCTTCATTCATTGCCCGGAAAGTTCCGGCAATGGTTACTTCATTGGGAATAATATTCGTAGCTCCATCACCCATGATCCTGCCGAAGGACAAAACCGTTGGCTGTTTTGGATTTGCATTGCGACTGATAACCTGTTGTAAAGCAATAATGATATGGGAGGCTATAAGTATGGGATCAATAGCCAGGTCAGGTGCTGCCGCATGGCCACCTTGGCCAACTACACGCAAATAAATTTCGTCACAACTGGCCATGTACATCCCTTCTCTAAATCCGATTTTTCCGACGGGTAATAGGGGAAAAACGTGCTGTCCTATTATACCTGCGGGCTGAGGGTTTGCTAAGGCTCCATCCCGGATCATGTAAGAAGCGCCGCCGGGGGTTTTCTCTTCTCCTGGCTGAAACAACAACCGAACGGTTCCTTCGAACTTATTCCTTATTGAATGTAATATCCTTGCGGTACCTAGCAACGACGCAGTATGCACATCATGACCGCAGGCATGCATTACCCCCGTCACCTTTGATTTATAAGGAACGTTATTCGTTTCCACAATCGGCAATGCATCCATATCAGCACGAAGGGCGATACTTTTCTTTCCGGGATTCTTTCCTTCAACATCAGCGACCAGACCTGTTGTTGCAATCTCCTTAACATCAATACCAAAAGAAAGTAATTGTTCAGACACATACTTAACAGTATTGAACTCCTGATAAGACAACTCCGGATTCGCGTGAAGATAGCGGCGGGACTCAATGACCTCGCTGCTATATTTTTCTGACAGGGATTTTATTTCTTCAAGAAGTGGCATTTCCATTAATTGATCCCAAAAATAAGCAAAGTTTACCTAGTATCATGCCAGCTGCAGTCATACAGAATCAAGATCAATGCTTGTCATAAGAAAAATCTTTTGCTTATGGGTAGGGGTATACAGAAAGTGGATTGTCTCAAAGCAACAAACCCAAAACAAACCCAAAACAAACGATCCGATATGAAATCCAAAATATTTTTCTCCTTCATCTTAATTTGTACCATTTACACAACCTTGGCTCAATCACAGGATTACGCCATCAATACGGTATTCAGTAGTAAAGGAGTGCGTGCCTCAGGTGCCTATGGAGCTCTTTCAAATAAATTTACTTCCATCAACGGGCAGCAAGCCAATCTCGTCGAAGTATATGGTGGATGGTATGTTAACCATAAATTTTTACTGGGTCTGGCATTCGCTGGCGTTACAAATGATATCCCGGTGGCGCCACAGTTCAGCGCATTACCGGGTACTTCAATGAGTTATGAATACGGTCAGGTAGGCTTGATGACGGAATATGTCATTGCCTCAAACAAAGCAGTTCATCTCGCTTTTCAATTGTTCAGCGGGGCGGGGTTACATTGCAATACCAGCGACATTCCGGAGAATACGATTTTTCCGGAAATGATCCCTTAGACCAGACGTACGATGAAAATTACTTTTTCGTTGCCGAGCCGGGAGTACAGCTTGAGGTAAATGTCTTCTCCTGGATGCGATTCAGTCCTGGTGTGTCGTACCGGGCTGCCTTCAATAGCCAGGCAAACGGATTATCAGAAAATAGCATCAGCGGAACATCGTATAATCTGACATTAAAATTTGGGAAATTTTAATGCCCAGGGATAAAAAATTGCTCAGGTCTTTAGGCTAAAAAAGGAATAGTAATCGAAGTGCTATGCGCTTACCGGTCTATGGGCACCCGATCAGGAATCACGATAGCATTGGGAAAATGACGTTTAACAGAGAGGTAGTCTTTTTGCGCTTCGAGAAGGGTAAAATATTTTCCTGCCCTTACACGAAAATTGGGTTGTCTGTATTGAACATCTGCTTCCAGGTCAGGCAAAGCCTGACTAAGGTCCTTTTTTACGTTTAAAGCATCTTCCCTTTTGATACCCGAGTAAACCTGAATAGTATAACCATCCACTGATCTATTGCGTAGATTTTGGTCATAGATACTATCAAGCACAGTATCCAATTGGTCATTGATGGCGTACTTGGCTTCCACATATTGATTGGTCCGACTACGCGGCGAAGTGATGGCCTGCGCTGAGTCTATGACTTTTTCACTTGTCGGCCGCCACACTGAAAGGTCTTCCGAATATTTGCCGGAAGTACCGCCCGGGCCTGAAGTGGTTAATTTGGAAGAGCAACCATAAGCCAAAAAAGCCAGACCAAAAATGAATCTCAATGAGTTACGCATGCTATTCTATAATTATGCAACGGTTATTACGAATATCGTCTTCAACCTTTTTGTATTTAACGTCTCTTAGGACCCGGCCATCAGGATACTGAACGCTTACTTTGTCATTTCGTCCGGCGAGTTTCTCCGACTTTACGGGCATGACCTTTTCCTGAGGAGGGCGATCAGGCTGAGGCGAACCACCACCGCTCAGCAATGATTTGGATTCTTCTTTTTGCTCACTGAGCCGAGTGCGGCGTTGTGCACGGGCTTCCTGCACCTGTTCAGGTTTTTGCACAGGAATGTCAGCTTTCATCAGGAATGAAATTGTATCCTCGTTCACCTTTGCGATGAAACGTTTAAATAATTCAAAGCCTTCAAACTTATAAATCAACAAAGGATCTTTTTGTTCGTATACTGCATTTTGAACCGATTGTTTAAGGTCGTCCATTTCCCGCAAATGCTCCTTCCATTGCTGATCGATAATATACAGTGTGATCATCTTTTCCATCGATTTGATCAGCTCGGAATTATTTGTCTGTACGCACTTTTCCAGTGATGCGGCTACACCGATTTGTTTTGCCCCATCCGAAAACGGGACGAGTATATTTTCAATGGTCGCGCCCCGCGTTTTATGGATATCTCGAACGATCGGCAGTGCTTTCTCAGCAACCATTTTATTTTTCTTATGATAATGGTCTAATGCTTTCTCGTAAAGATCGTGTGTAAGTTTTGCAACCTCCACTTTTTCAAACCGTTCTTTTGGCAGTTCGTAGTCAATTCCAAGGGTACTGAGAACATTTAACCGCAGGCTTTCATAATCCACGGCGTTCTTAGCATTAATGACCATTTCTTCAGAGGTATCGAACAACATCGTGAGAATATCCAGTTCTAGACGCTCCCCGAACAACGCATTTTTTCTTCGTCTGTAGATAACCTCACGTTGGGAGTTCATGACGTTATCGTATTCAAGCAACCGCTTTCGGATACCAAAATTATTCTCCTCCACTTTCTTCTGGGCGCGTTCGATTGAACTGGTGACCATCGAGTGTTGAATTACTTCACCTTCCTTCAAACCAAGTTTATCCATGATCCTGGCAATACGCTCAGGCATAAATAGACGCATCAGGTTATCCTCAAGAGAAACAAAAAACTGAGAAGTTCCTGGATCACCCTGGCGACCGGATCGGCCGCGCAGCTGCCGGTCAACACGACGTGACTCGTGCCGCTCGGTGCCAACAATGGCCAACCCACCTGCTGCCCTGGATTCAGGGGTAAGCTTAATATCTGTTCCACGCCCCGCCATGTTGGTAGCAATAGTAACCGTACCTGGCTTCCCTGCTTCAGCTACGATGTCAGCTTCGCGCTGATGTTGTTTGGCGTTCAATACCTGATGCTTGATCTTGCGCATCTGAAGCATGCGGCTGACAAGCTCAGAAATTTCTACAGATGTCGTTCCCACCAAAACAGGCCTTCCTTCCTGAGTTAACCGAACCACATCGTCGATCACAGCATTGAATTTTTCGCGGACAGTTTTATAGACAAAGTCATCGTAGTCTTTTCTAACGTTTGGCCTATTGGTCGGGATAACCACCACATCCAGTTTATAAATATCCCAAAGTTCTCCGGCTTCGGTTTCTGCTGTACCCGTCATCCCGGCAAGTTTGTGATACATGCGGAAATAATTTTGCAAGGTAATGGTAGCATACGTTTGGGTGGCGTCTTCGACCTTTACGTTCTCCTTGGCTTCTATTGCCTGGTGCAATCCGTCAGAATACCTTCGGCCTTCCATGACACGACCGGTCTGCTCATCCACAATCTTTATCTTGCCATCAACGATAATGTACTCAGTATCTTTTTCAAAAAGGGTATAAGCCTTTAATAATTGATTAACACTATGAATCCGCTGTGACTTGATCTGATAGTCACGAATCAGCTCTTCTTTCCTTTGAAACCTGGCATTGTCGTCAAGGGTGGTATCTTTCTCAAGCCTGTTAATTTCCGTGCCAATTTCTGGCATAATAAAAAAATTGGAATCTTCCCCTTCCCCTGTAATTAAATCTATTCCTTTCTCTGTTAATTCAACGCTGTTATCCTTTTCATCGATGACAAAAAACAAGGGTTTATCAGCCTCCGGCATATTGCGCTTATTGTCTTGCAGATAATAGTTTTCAGTTTTCTGCAAAACTGCTTTAGTGCCAGACTCGCTGAGGAATTTAATTAATGGTTTGTGTTTAGGCATCGCGCGGTGGGACCTGAAAAGCGGAAGGCCTCCCTCTTTTTCATTTCCATCGGCAATCAATTTTTTGGCGGAATTCAGATATTCATTGACTAACTTTTTTTGAGCCTCTACCAATTTAAAAATTCTGGGTTTCAAATCATAAAACTCATGCTCATCACCCCTGGGTATCGGCCCGGAGATAATCAATGGTGTTCTCGCTTCATCAATCAGAACAGAGTCTACTTCATCCACCATTGCATAGTGGTGTTTGCGCTGAACAAGTTCCTCCGGATCACGTGCCATGTTATCACGCAGATAATCAAAGCCAAACTCATTGTTGGTGCCATAAGTAATGTCTGCCTTGTAGGCATTCCTGCGGGCATTGGAATTCGGCTCGTGTTTGTCAATACAGTCAACCGTAAGTCCATGAAACATATAAATCGGACCCATCCATTCACTATCGCGTGTAGCCAGGTAGTTATTTACAGTAACGATATGTACACTGCGTTTTGCCAATGCATTTAAGAATGCGGGCAATGTAGCGACCAGCGTTTTACCTTCACCGGTCGCCATTTCAGCCACTTTGCCTTCATGCAGCACTGCCCCCCCTATAAGTTGAACATCGTAATGGACCATATCCCATGTGACCATATTCCCTGCAGCCAGCCATTGATTATGCCAATGGGCTTTATCACCCTCAATTTTTACGTTTTCGTTCGTTGCCGCGAATTGACGGTCAAAATCCTGGGCAGTAACTTCAAGAAAATTATTCTCCTTAAAACGTCTGGCAGTATCGCGGACGATCGCGAAAGTTTTAGGCAGAACTTTTAACAATATCTTTTCAAGTTCTTTATTGCGGTCCACTTCAATGCGATCAATTTCGGCAAAGGTCAATTCCTTTTCATTGATATCAAGATCCGGCGACTCAGAAATAGTAAGGTGTAAGGCAGCCAACTGATCGTCAATTGCTTTGAGTTCCTGATTGATTGTATTTTGTATTTTTACGGTCTCGCTTCTGAGTTGATCATTGGTAAGCGTTTTTATTTGCTCCCATTCCTGCTTAGCCTGATCAACCAAGGGCATTAACCGCTTGATGTCTTTAGACGATTTGTTTCCTAAGATTTTCGCAATGAGTTTGAACATGGGTATTTTTTCAGTTGAATTTCTTTTCCCGTTTTTCCAACAAGGGGAATGAAGCCCAAAAGGGGCCTAAAGTTAATTGTTTGTCTATTACCCCCAACCGTAAACAGGAAAAGGATAAAGCGATATATTAAATGTAGTTGGGATTGTCAATTATAGTTCCAGATCGCCTTCAAAGACCAATTTGGCAGGACCGACCAGATATATGTCCTCAAATGTGCCTGCCTGACCGGGAGGCAAGCCGGACTGTCGCATTTTAAACTCTACCTTAAGGTCCCCACCCATGGTTTTTATGGAAACCGGAGATTGCAGTTGGTGAAAGGAGGCGGCCAGCGCAGCCGCTGTTACACCTGTTCCACAAGAAAGGGTTTCGTTTTCAACGCCGCGCTCATATGTCCTGACAAAAATGGTGTTTTGAGGTTTGATCTCTACAAAGTTTACATTAATTCCCGCAGGCAAAAACTGATCGCTGAATCTGATCTCGCTTCCTTTCTGGAAAACGGGAACCTCCTCTATGTTTTGAACAAAACGTATGAAATGAGGCGATCCGGTATTAATAACAAAATCATCCCCGACCCTTTTAATTTCCGTTACATTATTCATCCTTAATCTCACAATGCCTCCAGATTCTATTTCCGCATCATGAAGGCCGTCAAATGCATTAAACCTCGCCTTACCATTTACCAGGCCCAAAGAAGCAGCCATATTTACAGCGGCCCTGCTGCCATTCCCACAAAGACTTTGTGAACCATCGCTATTAAAATATTGCAGGTTAAAATGGGATGACGGATGTTTTTCAATCAACATAAGTCCATCGGCACCGATACCAAATCGGCGATCACATATTGTTTTAATCTGTTTTGGAGAAAAAGTGTATTTGCCAGCGAGGTTATCGATCAGCACAAAGTCATTGCCTGTAGCTTGATATTTATAGAAATGTATTTTCATAAGATGAGTCCAGCCGCGAGTTGAAATAAAACGCCTGGATTCAATCAACCCTATTTTACTTCTTCGTAATCGGTATAATCACCGGCATTTATTTTCGGTTTCCTTTTATTCTTGCCGCCAGGACCCGCGCCATTAATATTGCCGTTAGCCTGATTTTCACGGAATTGCTGGGAGGCAGCGCCAATTTTAAAAAGGAAAGAACCCACTTTATACAAAATGTAAATGGTGATGCCGATAATCAGGAGAAACTTAACCATACTGTGTCCTTATTTTTATAACCTTATAACTTAAAATCAAAGGTAGAGGTTCGGATTTGATTCGCCAATTTATTGGATTATGGTAGGAAACAGGCCCAAAACCATACTTTCCTGCTTTTCCACACCCTTACCGACATCCTTTAAAACGTCATTTCGCGTGGGCTTTACCTGCGACTCCTCCGCTCTTTACCTGCTCAAATAAAGATTGCGCTCCGAATAAATTTTCAGAAAGTAATCATCCATAAGATCATCAATAAAATAAATTGACTCACCTGTTGATTTCATTTCAGGACCCAATTCTTTATTAACATCCGGAAACTTACTGAAAGAAAAAACAGGTTCTTTGATTGCATACCCCTTTCGGGTTGGGTTGAACTTAAAATCCTTTACTTTCTTTTCTCCCAACATTACTTTGGTGGCATAGTTTACATAAGGTTCATCGTACGCCTTGCAAATAAATGGCACTGTTCGTGAAGCGCGGGGATTTGCTTCTATGACGTAAACTTTATCGTTTTTAATGGCAAACTGAATGTTGATCAAACCTTTTACCTGCAGGGCCTGCGCGATCTTGATCGTATAATGTTCGATTTGCTTCATCACAAAATCTCCTAAATTATACGGAGGTAAAACCGCGTATGAATCCCCGGAATGAATTCCTGCCGGTTCGATGTGCTGCATGATTCCGATGATATAGGTATCTTCCCCATCGCAGATAGCATCGGCTTCAGCTTCAATGGCAACGTCAAGAAAATGATCCAGCAACACCTTGTTTTCAGGCAGGTGTTTCCAGATATCCAGAATATGATCTTCGAGTTCCTTTTCATTGATCACAATCTTCATACTTTGACCTCCCAGTACATAAGATGGGCGCACTAATAACGGGAAGCCTATATGTTTGCAGACTTCCAGCGCTTCATCTGCATTACGGGCTACACCAAATTCCGGATAGGGAATGCTGAGATCTTTCAGCAAATTTGAGAATCTGCCTCTGTCCTCAGCCAGGTCAAGCGAATCAAAGGATGTCCCTATTATTTTGATTCCATATTTCTGTAGCTTCTCCGCAAGCTTCAGTGCAGTTTGCCCTCCGAGTTGAACAATTACTCCTTCAGGTTTTTCATGCTGGATGAGGTCATATAAATGTTCCCAGAAGACCGGTTCAAAATAAAGTTTGTCGGCAATATCAAAATCTGTTGAAACCGTTTCAGGATTGCAATTCAGCATAATCGTTTCATAGCCGCATTCCTTTGCTGCCAATACGCCATGCACGCAAGAGTAATCAAACTCGATACCTTGCCCTATTCTGTTTGGCCCTGATCCCAGAACGACAATTTTCTTTTTATTGGAGACCTTCGATTCGTTTTCAGTGTCAAATGTGGAATAATAATAGGGCGTTTTTGCTTCAAATTCTGCCGCGCAGGTGTCCACCATTTTATAAACACGAAGAATCCCCATTTCCCTTCTTTTCGTATGCACTTCGCTTTCCAGGCAATCAAGCAAATGGGCAATTTGTCTGTCTGCATAACCTTGCTCCTTCGCCTGCTTCATTAGTTCAACAGGAATATTATCAAGGGAATACTTTTCTATCTTTTTTTCCAACTCAACCAATTCTTCAATCTGCTTCAGAAACCAGCGATCGATGCGGGTCAACTTTTGAATAGTGTTAATGGGTATCCCCAATTTGATAGCGTCGTAAATATGAAATATTCTGTTCCAGGTGGGATGCTCAAGGCTGTGTAAAATTTCCTCCTGTTTGGTGAGTGATTTTCCATCAGCGCCTAATCCGTTTCTTCGTATCTCCAAAGACTGACAAGCTTTTTGCAGTGCCTCCTGAAAGTTTCGCCCGATGGCCATCACCTCACCTACTGATTTCATTTGAAGACCAAGTGATCGGTCGGCCCCATGAAACTTATCAAAATTCCACCGTGGGATTTTTACAATCACGTAGTCCAGCGCTGGCTCAAAGTAAGCCGTAGTAGTGCCAGTGATCGCGTTTTGTAACTCATCGAGATGATATCCTATAGCGAGCTTCGCAGCTATTTTAGCAATCGGATATCCTGTTGCTTTCGAGGCAAGGGCTGATGAACGGGAAACACGAGGATTAATTTCAATTCCAATAATCTGATCGTAATTATCAGGATTCAAGGCAAATTGAACATTGCAGCCGCCTGCAAACTGACCAATACCATTCATCATCAGAATGGCCAGATCACGCATCTTTTGGTAGGTCGTGTCTGGCAATGTCATGGCGGGCGCTACTGTAATAGAATCGCCCGTGTGGATTCCCATGGGATCGACATTTTCGATGGAGCAAATAATGATCACATTGCCAGCTCCGTCTCGTAATAATTCAAGTTCATATTCCTTCCACCCGAAAATGCTTTGTTCGACCAACACTTCGTGGATCGGTGAAGCATGCAGTCCCCGGTCCAGGGCATCATCAAAATCTTCGGGCTTCCTGACAAACCCACCCCCGGTACCGCCAAGGGTATAAGAAGGACGGATCACCAGCGGAAAGCCAATCTCTTGCGCGATTTCCTTTCCCTGTAGGAAAGAAGTTGCCGTGGCGCCTTTACAAACGCCAACGCCGAGCTCATGCATTTTTAGTCGAAATTTCTCCCGATCTTCTGTTGTTTCAATGGCTAGAATATCCACCCCAATTATCCTAACCCCATAATGTTGCCAGATTCCTGACTTCTCACAATCAATACAAAGATTGAGTGCAGTCTGACCTCCCACGGTGGGGAGAACAGCATCAATGTGATGCTTCTCGAGTATTTCACGGATGGATTTTTTATTCAGCGGTTTAAGGTAAATATGATCGGCTGTAACCTTATCGGTCATGATAGTTGCCGGATTAGAATTAATCAGCACCACTTCGATACCCTCTTCCCGAAGCGAGCGGCCGGCCTGAGATCCTGCATAATCAAATTCACACGCTTGGCCGATAACAATCGGACCACTACCTATGATCAGTACCGAACGAATACTTCTGTCTCTTGGCATTGTCTATTTGGAAAGGAATGAACAAAATTGGGCAAACATATACCAGAATTGTTGGATTAATAGCATTCAAGCGATTTTTTTAAGATATTTTACCCTTTAATTGCTGGCAGCAAAATTGAGCCCCACCGGCAGGGCACGGGATACCGTTTGTGAATGTTTTTTCTGTTTCTATTCCTTTTCGCATCTTCCAAAATGAATCTGAATGTGAAAGCCAAACAACAGAATTCCTTCGATGCAATTGTCGTAGGATCGGGCATTAGTGGAGGTTGGGCGGCCAAAGAACTTTGTGAGAAAGGTTTAAAAGTACTATTACTCGAAAGGGGTAAACCCGTTGAACATCCACATTATCAGACTGCCTCGGCGGATCCCTGGCAATTAAATCATTGCGGTCGATTGACCCAGGAAGATAAAAGGAAAAGCCACATTCAAAACCGCCATTATTCCTTTCAGGCAGACAATAAACATTACTACATCAACGATCTGGAAAACCCGTACACGGAGGTCAAGCGGTTCGACTGGATACGGGCTGATGTGGTGGGAGGTCGTTCATTGCTATGGGCCCGACATTGCTATCGATGGAGCGATCTTGATTTTGAAGCGAACCTGAATGATGGACATGGAATTGACTGGCCAATCCGATATAAAGAACTTGCGCCATGGTATGATTACGTTGAACGGTTCATCGGGGTCAGCGGTCAGGCAGAGGGACTTGACCATTTACCCGATGGACAATTTCAAACTCCCATGGAAATGAATTGCGTGGAAAAGAAATTCAAGGAAATTATTGAACAAAAAATATCCGGAAGAATCATTACGATAGGTAGGGTTGCTAACCTTACAGAACCTGTCAAAGGAAGGGGTGTTTGTCAATATAGAAACCTTTGTCATCGTGGTTGCCCGTTCGGTGCGTACTTCAGTACAAATGCCAGTACTTTGCCTGCTGCCTTTGCTACCGGTAACCTGACTTTACGGCCTCATTCAATAGTGAATAAGATCTTGTACGATTCACACAAGCGCCGCGCCGTTGGTGTTGAGATTATTGATACAGAAACCAATAAGGTAATTGAATACCATTCCCGTATTTTATTTCTTAATGCAGCCACGGTTGCCACTACCTTCATCCTTTTAAATTCTGTGTCGGCTCGTTTTCCCAACGGACTTGGAAATGACAGCGGGCAGATAGGCAGAAACCTGATGGATCATCATAAAAATGCAGGTGCCTCCGCATCAGTGGAAGGTTTTGAGGATCAATATTATGTTGGACGAAGACCTGTTGGTTTATACATTCCCAGGTTCAGAAATCTTCATGAAAAGCGAACGGACTATCTCCGGGGATTTGGATTGATGGGTGGAGCCAACAGAGGTGGATGGCAGGATTTTCGAACTACGAATGGCATTGGCATTTCTCTAAAAGAAAACGTTACCAAACCGGGACCATGGCAAATAAATTTTGGGGGTTTTGGTGAATGCCTGCCCTATCCGGACAATCAAATTACCATTAACACAAACCAAAAAGATAAATGGGGACGTAATACAGTTAATATCGATTGTCAGTTTAGGGAGAATGAAAAGTCTATGCAACAGGACATGGCTTTGGCAACCGCTGAAATGCTAACCCTTGCCGGTTACAAAAACGTTAAGTCGTTTGTGAATACTGCCTTTCCAGGCAATGCCAATCATGAAATGGGAACAGCCCGAATGGGAAGAAATAATAAAACTTCTGTTCTCAATGCTTTCAATCAAATGCATGATGTGCCTAATGTATTTATTACTGATGGTTCCTGCATGACTTCTTCTTCCTGTGTAAATCCGTCTATTACCTATATGGCACTCACTGCAAGGGCATGTGATTATGCCGTGACGGAACTAAAAAAACAAAACTTATAGCTGATCACTATCCAGTCTCGTTTCAGCTAATCCCCAATTTTTAAAAATTTGCGAGAATAGATGCGCTCCCTTGATGTTGCTTTAAGCAAATAAAAACCAGGTTTAAGAAATTGAACATCTATATTTTTAATAATTCTCCCAGTGTTTGACGTGGCTTGTTCGGCATACATATTTCGTCCCTGTACATCGGTTATTTCGATCGTCACGACATCATTCTTCGGATTTAAAAACTCTACTATAAGATTGTATTTCACCGGCACAGGGTAAAGTTTGAATGCTGTTTGAATGGACTCCTCTGCACCGGTTATTGGTCCTTGAATAGAAAGGTTATCAACAGCCCATCCCCAACCGTGGGCAAGAGCATCAGCAAAAAGTCTGAAACGAATCAGCACTTCATCTCCCTGAAAAAAATTCCCATTGGCGGTCATATCCATAAGTCTTTCCCGAAACAATTTCTTATCGCCCTGCGCATCTGAATTTTCGTCGGTAACAGAATCATTATACAGGGAAAGCCAGGAAGAATCTGCCCTTGAATCATAACCGTCAGCAAATGGTTTCCAGGTGGCCCCATCATCGGTAGAGCCCTCCACAATAACATAATCAAAAAAATCTTCGTCACCGAAGATAGATCCATCAGCGCCTGGCTCGACCAAAACGATTTCATCAAACCTGATGAAAGGGTTTGTGTCATCAATCAGAATAGGTATCTGGAGCTGATATACATAATTACTTTCCTCGTTTGGTCCGGTTCCGTTTTGATAAGGATGATTTGAGTGTATTGCCCCGTTGTCAAATCCAACGGGAGCAGTAATGCTGAAATTATTCCCAAAAAAATCATCCGAGGGTGTGTTAAAGTTATTTACGTAGGAGATTTGCAATGGCTTTATCCCGGTAATCAAAACCGTAAAAAATCCGCTAACAGGAAGGAAAGATACGTTCTCAATCTCTGCAACGTCTCTTGCTATCAGGCGATACTTTATTTTATCATCAATGACGAGATCAGGTAACATTATGCTGGCAGTGTATTCGTCGGTCCCGATAGTTTTAGCCATGACTTCGGTTTGGATAATTCCATCATTAACAAAATACTCCACCAATACTTCTTTGAGGCCAAGGTTATCAGTTACTTCCGCCAGTATCTCAAGCGTTGTCACTGACTCTGATAAATTTTCTACCGGCTGGTGGCTGATGACGGGTCCTGCCAGATCCGGACCAACGTTAAAGAAATGAGTTCCCTGCTCGGGTTCAATTCCTGATTCATGAATCAATCCTGGATTTGTGAAAGTCCTGTTCGCGTTATCAACAGCGGAAATGAAGTATGCATAGCCCTGTTCGATGGTAGTTCCTGGCAAGGAAGACTTGAATTCATTCGGGAGCCCTGTTGGAGTCATGTTCAAGACAATAAAATTGGTGCCATCAATTGTATAATGAAGTTTCACTTCGTTGGGAAGGTAGCCGTTGTCACTATTGATCACCGCTTTAATAATAAAAGGTTGGCCATTTTTGATTTCAGTATCTTTCAATGGTTCATGCTCGATGTTGGTGTAGACCCAACCCAAATCACTTAAGATCGCCAGTAAAACATTTCCTGGGTTATGTATTGACTCTGCCTTAGCAATTTGGGGAGTCATTAGCCTATTGGCATCGCCTGGAGCATTGAAGCTACTCTCGTCAAGGTGTGATATGCTGGACCCAGCGTCAAATTCTGAGGGCGCAAAAAGTTTCGGCCTTTGACCTCCCAGAGCTGCGCGGGAAAGTGGCGAATTAAAAAAAAGATTTCCACTTTCCAGTTCTGTGCCTAATGCTGTGGAAGGAGATTCAAAATCATCGATTAAATTTTTAGCGGAAACATTCTCGACAAAAAGATCGAAGATAAATGGGGCAGAAACGGCACCTGTCGCTAAGCCGACCCTACCTTCAGCACCCTCAAGGTCATAGGTATCTGTAAAACCCAACCCGTGGGCTATCTCATGAAGAACAATGGTAACGAGGTCTATTTGTCCGGTGGGCGTTTTGCCATCAGTGCCGTAATACCAGACAGTCTTACTGTTGAAAGAAGCAACAATATCAGGTTCATTGCTTTCGTTTAATTCCTTTCTGGCAATCTTTTCCGCCAGGGCTACGGGATAAAAAGTGTTTGAATGCTGTTCACCACCAAAATTCGCATAAGATCTGCCCCAAATTGCCTGTCCAAGTACACCCTGCTCCAGGGACATCCACTCTGCACGGATTTTAATAGGGATGGTTGAAATAAGGTGTGACTGCCATATTTCAACAGCAAACTGAAAGGCTTTTTTCGCAAGATTATCTGCCGGGAAATTTATATAATCGACATCAAAAATGGCCGTTTTTTTCCTGCCCCCGGCGTTG
The DNA here is from genome assembly GCA_039917935.1 of Cyclobacteriaceae bacterium. GTDB lineage: Bacteria > Bacteroidota > Bacteroidia > Cytophagales > Cyclobacteriaceae > Chryseosolibacter. Next base: position 26,184 of record JBDSIM010000114.1, read on the forward strand.
CCACGCCATTTTCTGAAAGTTTCTGAAATCCCGACATGGTCAGGCCTGTTTTCATTGCTATAATAGCAAATAATGGGTTTTTCCGGCTTTACGCTCACCATTTGTTGCGCGAAACACCCATTGAAGTCAAGTGCGGTTAACACCGAAATCACGCTAACAATGAAAAATCCCCTCATAAGTTTACCCGTTACTGCTTTCATTCAAATTACATGCCCGTAGACTCACCAACGTAACCGGTTAAGCCATTATTATTATAGTTTATCAGGCCTTTTATAATTCTTCCGAAAGTTCAATGACCTTATTCCATACCCGGAACACGTTTTCATAACAGATTTTTTTAATATCCTCGGGAGAGTACCCACGTTTAAGTAGTTCGGCTATGAGATTGGGGTAATCAGACACATCTTTTAATCCCAGCGGCAGGCTATCACCGACCCCATCAAAATCAGATCCAATACCAACATGATTTATGCCAGCAACCAAAACCACGTGGTCGATATGGTCGGCAACACGTGCAACATCTGAATAAAGAGATTTGTGTTCTTTTGCAAACTGGTCAATGATCGCGTGGGCAGCCGCGTCCTTCGATGTCAATCCTTTTGAAATAAGGATCACTTCAAGCGAGTCGCGCAAGGGTGCATTTTTCATTGCGATAGAATCCAGAAAAGATGCACCAAAGTTGATTTGTATCACGCCCTCATTTTTCGCGAGGACTTTAATCATGTCATCGGACATATTGCGTTTGAATTGGGGAGTGAAATAGCGGCAAGAGGAGTGTGACGCTATGACGGGTGCTTTTGTAATTTTAATCACATCGAAAAAAGTACTGTCGGATACATGAGAGATGTCCACCATGATTCCAAGCCTATTCATTTCTTCGACAACTTTTTCACCAAATGGACTGAGTCCGTTCCATGTAAATGTGGAGTCATAAGATGAATCACATATCTGATTATCTCTCCCATGAGTTAAGGTAATATAACGTATACCGCGCTCAAAAAAATATTTCACATTAGCCAGATCATTGCCCAATGGGGCGCCGTTTTCCATTCCCAAGGGCAATGAGATTTTGCCCTGTTTTGTATTGGCCTCAATTTCTGCCGGCGTACGAGCAAGTGCAAATTTATCCGGAAGAGCCTCGGCAATTCCTTCGATCATGTTAATGAGTGTATCCGCGAGTTTCTTACCCATATCAGGTCTCAACTGATTAGCTGAAGGGATGTATACTGACATAAATGGGGCGTCCAGGCCCCCCTTTTTTGCCCTTTCATAATCAAAATCGCCTTCCTTCGAGCTCACTGGTATTCCTAAATATTGGGGTTCCAGTCGAAAATTCTTAGCGCTTAGTCTGTATGGCAGGTCAACATGCCCATCGAGAATGATAAAAGCCTGCGCAAGCGAATCAGCGACGCGCATGATTTCCTCATCCGACAATGAACCATAATTTTTTGGGCTGTCAGTAGACTGGCAAGCCAATAGCGTCAGGGAAAGAAAGCAACAGAAATGGGTAAATTTCATAAGGACATGTGAAGTAGCGTATATTTATACGTGAAATAAAAAAATTTAAATGGAAGGTAGAATATCCTTGCGAATTACAATAATCGGTTGAACTAGAAAAAAATAACGAATTAAATTGTTTTCTTTTAAAGAGCTTCCCCTGATCACAAAAGCGCAGCTTGCATTGAGAAACGGTCAGGACAAACCGGAGGTTTGGATCGCTTTTAACAAGCTTGTTTATGATGTTACCACCTCGCGGCTCTGGTTAAGAGGGAAACATTATGAGCATTGGGCTGGGCAAGATCTTTCCGATGAATTGAAAGATGCGCCGCACACTGATAAAGTTTTTGATAAGTTTAAGATTATCGGCAGGCTGAAGGATTGACCATTTTTGATCAGGGATCCACAAACATTCTTTTAACAATTCATATCATATTTTTTAGCTTTGCACATTCACTGGAGGCGCACATCCCAGGTTTACCGGAAACATGATTTTAATTGCGGACAGCGGAGGCTCAAAAACAGATTGGAGACTCATTCTAAAAGATGGTAGAATAGATCAGGCCAGCTCAGCCGGATTCAATCCATATTATCAGCCTATTGAAGATCTCAAAAAAAATGTACAGGAAATTTTGCTTCCGAAAATGCGGGAAAGAGAAGTCGTTGACCATATCTACTTTTATGGTGCAGGCGTCTCCTCCGTTAAAAATCAACTAACGATAAAAAGTGCTTTTCTGGAATTTTTTCCGGAAGCCCAGATTGAAATAGGGTGGGACCTCCTGGCCGCTGCCCGCGCTTTGTGTGGTAAAGAGCCTGGGATCGCATGTATTATGGGCACTGGATCTAACTCCTGTTTATACGATGGTAAGACCATTGTGGATAATGTGGCCAACCTCGGATGGATCCTGGCAGATGAGGGATCAGGGGCCATCATAGGCAGGAAATTTCTGGTGGACTATTTGCGCAAAAAACTGCCTGAACAATTAGCTGCTCAATTTCATGCCCGCTTCCCTCTTACCCGCGAAGAATTTCTCGAAAAGGTTTATCAGCAGGAAAAACCCAGTGCGTTTCTGGCAAGTTTTGCAAAATTTATTTTCCAGCATCTGAAAGAACGCTATTGCTATGAACTTATTTATTCCAGCTTCTCTGAGTTTTACGAAAATAATGTAATGAAGTATGAGAACTACCAGAACTTAAAAGTTCATTTTACTGGGTCCATTGCCTTTTACTTCAGTGATATTCTGCGTCAGGTAGCCAACGATAAGGGAATTACGGTGAAAAATATTCTCGAGGGGCCCATTGCAGGCCTTACTTTGTACCATACGGAAAAAGTCTAGCTTAACAAGCGCATCCACACTTATGTCGACTACAGAATCTTCGTCCAATTACACCAGCCTCGAAAAAATGAGTGTACATGAACTTTTAATAAACATGAACAAGGAGGATAAAACTGTACCGTTTGCAGTAGAAAAAGTAATTTCACAAATCGAAAAGCTGGTGGAAGAGGTTGTTAAAGCAATCAGTAATGGAGGACGCCTTTTTTATATCGGGGCTGGCACCAGCGGAAGATTGGGGGTGCTCGATGCGTCAGAAATTCCACCTACTTATGGCGTACCTCATGGTATGGTGATTGGAATTATTGCCGGAGGGGATACGGCTATTCGAAAAGCGGTAGAAAATGCAGAAGATGACTTCAACCAGGCGTGGAAAGATCTGCAGGTTTTTCAAATTACAAAAAAGGATTTTTTGGTCGGTATTGCAGCCAGTGGCCGAACTCCCTATGTTATCGGAGGTTTGCGTGACGCACAGGCAAATGGATTACTTACTGGTTGCGTGGTTTGTAATACCGGGTCAGAGGTTTCGAAAGTTTCAAATTTCCCCGTCGAAGTTGTCGTAGGCCCCGAGTTTGTTACCGGAAGTACCCGTATGAAATCTGGCACCGCTCAGAAATTGGTATTGAATATGATCTCCACTTCCACCATGATCAGGCTTGGAAGAGTGAAAGGAAACAAGATGGTCGATATGCAGCTCACCAACAATAAGCTTGTTGACCGAGGCACACGAATGGTGATGGAGGAACTTGGGATTCCGCAAAAAGAGGCCGAACGTTTGCTGAAAGAATTCGGTTCTGTGCGAAAGGCCGTAGAAAGCCGCAGAGGCCATGCACGACATTGAACCCTACCACAACTGGTTAAAATACTACGATCCCTCGACGGATGATCGCTCACCTTTTTTCGGGAAGGAATACAACTACGATGTTTATTCAGAAACCATTTACGGATATTATATTGATCCCGCCTGGGATTATATGGGCTCAGAAACATTGTATGTGAAAATTTTATACGCCGATTATGCGGCAGGCTATTCAGTGTTGGAATTTATCGGAGAATGGAATGATGCTATCAACAATGATATCATGCACTTGAAGCGGAATGTTGTTGAGCTGCTATTACACGAAGGCATCAATAAATTCATTTTGATCGGAGAAAACGTTATGAACTTTCATGGGTCTGACGACTGCTATTACGAAGAGTGGTTTGAAGATGTGGAGGATGGGTGGATCGCTGCAGTATCATTTCCCGCCTTCATACAGGACGAACTCAAAAAATACAATGTTGACCACTATGTTAACATGGGCGGAACTCTACAAATCAATCAATGGAGAACTTTACATCCCAGCACTTTTTACGAGGTGGTAAGCAAACTCATTCAAAGAAGGTTAACTTAGCCCGCTTACAATAGACTTAGTTGCACACTGCTCACAAGAACGTCTGCAGGTACAAGGTAATGGCGCCTGGTCTTCACTTCATGGCACAGAACCCGTGTTCTTCTGATCTTGCCTTTTTTAAAATACCTTCCCTGAAAATGAAAAACACTGCCCTCGGGTATGTCTGATAGTGTTGCGTACTGATCAGCATTTCTATCATAGGATCTCAATACTTTTGTAAGTGAACTATCAGCAAAAGAACTTGCTTTAGGGTTCACCATATGCCTCAGTAGTTCCTTATAAATATTGTCCGGAAAAACAATTTTGTCGAGCATGGGTTGCAGTAACAGGCGAAATCCTGATTTCCATTCTTCACCATGAGGATCCACGCGATTGCCAAATTGAAGGTGTACACGCAAGTGCGCAACTTCGTGAATATAGGTTATCAGAAATAAAAAAACGTTGAGCTCATGATTGAGCGTAATTCGAGGATGTGCGATACTTCTTTTACTCGTAAAATCTCCAACCTTCGTCTGACGTGTTTTCGTAATCTTCAATTCAAAGGGTGTTTCCGACCAAAGCTTATGGCAATAGCTCAGGGCTGGGAAGGGAAGATGATCCTGAAGAATGGAATAAATCTTTTCTGAATTCATAGTAAGCAAAAAAGGCTTTAGTAATCTAAAGCCTTCCAGGGGAAATAATCTTTTTTCAGACTATTTATTGAACTCCAGTAGTGTCCATCTGTGTGGTATCAGCTTCGTTAGGGGCTGGTTCCATAGCAGGTGTTTCAGTTGCAGTTGAGTCTTCGCTATCTGCTTCGTTCTGAGAACCACCGCCACAAGCAACAAAAGTCAATGCAAAGCCGCACACCATTAATAATGCGATCAATTTTTTCATAGTTTACAGGTTTTTTAATTCACCGCAAATATACGAGGATTGGTTAAATTTGTACACACAGGCAAGAAAATATCTACTTTTTCCTGAAAATAAGTCTTAAAGGAACCCCTTCAAAGTCAAAATTTTCCCTGATTCGGTTTTCCAAAAAGCGTTGATATGACTCCTGCACGTATTGGGGCAGGTTACAGAAAAATGCAAACGATGGAAATCGCGCAGTAACCTGTGTTATATATTTTATCTGTACCATTTTGCCTTTTATTGAGGGTGGAGGATATCGTTCAATGAGGGGAAGGATAGTGTCGTTTAGCTTAGACGTTGGGATTTTTTTGGTCTTGTTGTCGAAGACGAAGACCGCTTTTTCCATTACCTGGTAGATTCGCTGTTTATTGATGACAGAAGCGAAAAGGACAGGTAAATAATCAATGGGGGCCAGTTTTTCCTGAATTTCTTTTTTGAATTTTTCTGAAGTCTTAGAGTCCTTTTCTATCAGGTCCCATTTATTTACCATAATTACCATTCCTTTTCCTTGTCGTTGTGCAAGGCTGATAAGGTTAACATCCTGAGCTTCGACTCCTCGTTCAGCATCAATAATGATAATGCATACATCGCACTCCTCCAGCGCTTTTAAAGAACGGAGTACGGAGTAAAATTCGATATCATCTTTGACCTTCCCTTTTTTCCGCACCCCAGCGGTATCGATAAGAATAAAATTTTTCCCGAACATCTTATAGTAGGAATGAATGGCATCACGGGTGGTGCCGGCTTCATCGGTTACAATACTGCGTTCGGTGCCCAGCAAAGCATTCAAGAATGAGGATTTTCCAACATTAGGCCTTCCCAGAATAGCAATTTTTGGAATACCGGCATCAGGATCTTCCAGCCCCTCCGTTGGGAAAGTTTTTACTAATTCATCCAATAACTCTCCAGTGCCACTACCGTTTTCTGCAGAAACTGGAAACACGTCTCCCTCCAAACCTAATTCGTAAAATTCAGACGAAAGCATCGTTTTCTCCGGGGTATCCGCTTTGTTGGCAGTAAGAAAAATAGGTTTTTTCGACGTTCGCAGAATATTAGCAAACTCCTTGTCGAAACCGGTAAGCCCGTCCTTACAATCAACCATAAAAATCACTGCTGATGACTCATCAATAGCAAGTTTCACCTGTTTTCTTATTTCCGATTCAAATTTATCCTGAGAGCCCGTAACGTATCCGCCGGTATCAATCACAGTAAAATATTTACCGCACCATTCGGCGTAGCCATAATGGCGATCTCGGGTGACACCAGATTCATCATCCATAATGGCCTGCCTTTTTTCAATCAACCTGTTAAACAATGTTGATTTACCAACATTGGGCCTGCCTACTATTGCTACTATATTTGCCATTAAATCCTGTTTTAAAAAAATACATTAACGACTATTCAAGATAACCGAACTGCCTTAACCGGTTTTTCTCCTTACGCCAATTGCCTGCTACCTTGACATGTGTTTCTAAAAAAATTTTTTTACCAAAAAAGGCCTCCAAATCTTTACGCGCTTCAGTCCCTACTTTTTTCAGCGAACTTCCCGCCTTACCGATCAAAATCCCTTTCTGAGTATCCCGTTCAACATAAATTTCAGCGCTGATGCGAATAATGTCTTTTTCGTCTTTAAATGAATTAATCGCCACTTCACAGCTGTAGGGAATTTCTTCTTCGTAATTCAAAAATATTTTTTCTCTCAATATCTCAGAAGCGAAAAATCTTTCTGATCGATCAGTGTATTCATCCTGAGGAAAAAATGGCGGGTGGTCAGGAAGCTGCTCCTTTACGACTTCTAAAATGCGGTTCACATGTTGTCCGGTTTTAGCAGATACTGGGATAATTTCCCTGATATTTTCAAGTGATTGCCTCCAATATTCAACTTTATCCACTACCTGCGATCCTTTGGCCAAATCAACTTTATTGATGAGCAATACAATAGGTTTTTCAATTTTGTGGAACCGGTCAAACAGTTCCTGCTCATACTTATCGTGCAGTTCTACAACCAGCAGAATAACATCTGCATCATCCAGAGAAACCTTCACATAGGTCATCATGGCCTCCTGCAAAGAATATTTCGGTTCAAGAATACCGGGCGTATCGGAGTAGACTATCTGATAGTCAACTCCATTCAGAATACCCATAATTCGATGGCGGGTTGTTTGGGCTTTGGCGGTAATTATGGAAAGATTTTCACCCACTAGTTTATTCATGAGCGAAGACTTACCGACGTTGGGCTTGCCTACAATGCTTACAAACCCTGATTTGAATGCCTTTTGTTCCATCAATCTGCAAAGTTACTTGTTTTTTACCACTGAAGGTTCTACTTTTGTCCCTCCAAATTGAAAATAGGGAACTTAATTGTCAGTTTTAAAGGTTATTGTTCTTAGAAAGGCATCTTGGTTCGGTCGGTTAAAGTTGACAAGCAGTTTTAAAATATATCGCGGGGTGGAGCAGTTGGTAGCTCGTTGGGCTCATAACCCAAAGGTCACAAGTTCGAGTCTTGTCCCCGCTACTTTAAAAGGCGACCCGCTTGGTCGCTTTTTTTATGCCTTATCATGCCTACGTTTTATTCTCTCCTCAATTCAACCAGATCTACATTGGTTATACTAATAATATTGAAGAAAGATTACTTTCTCACAATCAGTTTTGGATCAGATCATTGTGGTTCATTTGGATGAAGGTCGGGATTTCTGTAAGTATGAAAAAAGGATGAGCGACAATTTTTCCAGGGATTCGATAACCTTCGTTGCTTCTTCGTCAGTTAGATTTTGAAGTCCATCAAATTGCCGCAATCGCTCAACTGTGAGCAATTTGTATCCATTCGTCCGATGGACCTTTCCCTCTTTCATCCGGTTTTCCTGATTATCGAGTGAAATTGGTAATCGGACTAATTAATTATTCACAACTTGGGGTGAAGAAGGGTACGATTCTTTTTTTTGAATTGATTTGGGTGGGCGATATCTCTGGAACGTAATCGTTTTGATTAACTTTGGAGCATGACTCAAAGGGTGTACATTGATACGTCTGTGGTAGGCGGTGTTTTTGATGACGAATTCGTGTTCATTACAAAGCTTTTCTTTGATCGCGTATTCAGGAAAGAAATCCGCCTAATTACATCTGATTTGCTTGAGGGAGAGCTCATCAATGCGCCGGAACGGGTGAAAGCGTTTTTCAGGTCATTACCCACTGAACAGCTTGAGCCGGTCAGGTTGACAAAGGAGGCCATTGAACTAGCTGACCAGTATATTCTGGATAAGGTCGTTGGAGAGACCAGCCTCGTTGATTGCCGGCATATCGCCCTGGCAACCCTGAATTTTGCCGATGTCCTGGCGAGTTGGAACTTCCAGCACATCGTTAACCTTAAAAGGATTAGAGGGTATAATTCCGTAAATTTGAAAGCGGGCCTACATACCCTTGAAATAAGGTCGCCGAAAGAACTGATGGAATATGAAAACTAATGTTAAAATCGAGAAGGAGTTCGACGCAGTGAAATACATGCGGCAGGAAAGAGATCGGATTTCAAGAGAAATCAAGGACTTAACGCCTGAGCAGCAGCTCGAATATTTCCGAAAGAAGTCCGAAGAATTCCGGAGCAAAAAATGAACCATTCAAAAAAGTGCTTTGACGCGGTAAAGACATTCCGTGCGATCAAGGAAAAAATATCCAGGGATATTGCAGATATGAACGCGGAGCAGATCAGAGAATACCTCAAGTCAAAGCAATTGCGTCCTCAAAAGTAATTCCCGGCAAATTTCCTTTGCCAATCATAGACTTTCCCATTCATTCCCATAAGCCGCCCTTTAGCACGTTGCAGAGACCTTGTCAAGGGTGTCGATGCCACTGATACAAGGTTAGATCGACACTCGTATTACCCTTGACAAGGTTGGAGCAACGGCTACCTTTGGCGTTGGGGATGAATGGGTCTTTATTTTGGTACTTGACATAGCTAACTAAGAAAAAAGTTAATTCAGCCACGCTAAATCAGAATCAAATTGAATCACGTAGGCGCAATTAAGCACAGCCCAGACCCTTTCAAATAATATTGAAGGAAGATTACTTTCTCACAATCAGTTTGCTACTAAGGGCTGGACGCTCAGATTCAGACCCTGGACTTTAGTTCACCAGGAAACATTTCAAACCAAACAAGAAGCCAGAGAGCGCGAAAAGCAGTTGAAGTCCGCAAGAGGTAGAGAATTTATTAGAAAAAATATCTTGCTTCAATGACCCAGTAGTGGGTAGCTCGCTGGGCTCTTATCCGCCAGCCGGCAGACACAAGTTCGAGTCTTGTCCCCGCTACGCTTTCTTTTGCTTCCCAAAAAGAAAGCTTCAAACTCACAGTCCCGACCACTTGTTGGGAGAAAAGGGGAAACTTAAACATGCCGCCGTACGCTAAATGGCCCATCAAATGCCAGCTCATAAATATTTTCACTAGTCTCAAGTTGTCTCAAATCTCAAATCAACTCACAACAGTCAACAGTTCGGCCTAAAGTTTAACTCCATCCGACTTTAATTAAGCTTTCGACTTTAGACTTTCTTTCCGTAAATTTAGGTTATACCCATTGAGATCCTCATGAAATCCAAAGCATACGCTTTATTCGCGGCTTTTTGGATGTGTTGGGCCGGGGCCTCTCCTGTCTGCGCACAATCGGAGAAGAATTCATTTAATTTTGATAGACACCCCCCTTCCAGGCACTATACTGCGAATGATGGGCTTCCCGAGACTGCTATAAATTGGGTTATGCAGGATAGCCGTGGCTTTATATGGCTGGCCACTTATGACGGGTTGAGCAAATTCGATGGCTATAAATTCACTACTTACAAGCGCAATCCCGGATCTGCGAATAGTCTTGGCAATAACGTCGTTAACACATTATGGGAAGATCATTTCGGAAGATTATGGGTGGGGCACGCCAGCGGCCTCGATTTATTCGATCCACAAACTGAAGAGTTTCATTTTCTTGGCCCCGATCCGCATTCCAAAGGCGGAGTGAGAAAATTCCGCGTTCGTAAAGATGGTAAGCTTTGGATCTGTGCAAAGGGCGGCGTTTACATTGCAGACACCGAGACCCTTTCCATAGAAAGAATGACAGGGTTACAGAATGATAAATATTGGGACATTGCCCAAGCCAGGAACG
>JBDSIM010000115.1:0-3181 GCA_039917935.1 Cyclobacteriaceae bacterium
GATTTTACGCAACTTTCCTGGGGCACACATTCCTTGATTTCTCCAAAACGCCCGGTCGACCCCTCCTCTCCAAAGCTCAACAGACTCGCCTGATTATTTCATCAATCTGTACACATACGTAACCGATAATAAACAATCGGCAAAAGCCGCATCGCCAATGATGGGCTTTCCGGTGGTTGGATTGTTTCCTTGAGCTTTGTCAATGACATTGCGCGTCCTGTTGCGAACAAGCGCTATGGGAAAATTAAGCCCGACGGTATGCTGACTTTTAGTGTAGAAAACAGAAGGTTCGGCGGAGATCACATATCCTGGCCTTCTAAACCCTGAAGTTTTGCCCACAATATCTTTTGAAGGGATACCTTCCATGCGGGCGCCTATTCCAGCCTGAATACCATGGTGTAAGAACTGTGCACCTGCCCTCCAATAATACTGGTCAGCAACAGACATTTCATTTGACAATGGTATCGGCTCATTGGTAACGGGAATGGTATAAGGAGTTGCCCTCCTTAATACACCATTTGTGTTGCGGGGGTTGAACATGTACATAGCATTAATATACCCGGAAAATTTTCCAATGATCTTGTGCGAAAAATCTATCTCTGTGATGGTACCCCATCCACCATCACCCAGCTGGATTGACTGGTCGACAGGCAATAAAGTAAGGCCTTCTGGTTTGTGGAAGTAATCTTTCGTATTATAATTTCCGGTGGGCGCTTTTATCCCAAGTCCTATCAGAAAATGACCATTATGTGATGATGGAGAAGTATTGAAATATGCGGTCGCACGCACGTCCCCAAATCCCTGCGACTGGGTATGGAACCGTCCTCCATCGTTTCCGCTGTGCTCGTAGAGAGAAGATCGGTCAATAAATATATAGGGCACAGAAACGAATACACTCCAACGGCTGTTAAAAGTATAACCAATACCCAGGTTGACTGAATTATCATTATTGATTACTTCGGTTCCATTTTCAACCCTTTCTTGTTCTTCTTCTTTGCCCCTGAAATGTTTATACGAGCGAAAATATCGGTAGTTAAGAGAGAATTGCCAGCTTTTATGTGACTCATCACCGAAGTTAAAGCCAGGAGATGACATGTTTTTTACCGCTACACAACCCTGTGCCTGAAGGTTGGAAGAGATAGCGGAAAGCAATAGTATAGCAGTCAGACAGTATAAATATGATTTCATAAAATGAGATTAGGATTTTAATTTTGATAGCATGGTAAATTTTGGATACGGCAGGCCGTATCCAAAAAACACTAAGAAAATTAAACCTTTGGTGGGGGCGATTGAACGCGGAGGGTCGGAGAAAGGAATGAGTCAGAAAATTCCCCGAACCGGGAGGTGAAGGTAAAACCGCAAGTATAAAAAATCGTTGGTTGGTTCTGTGAACAAAAATCCTTTACAAGTTTGCCCAAAAAATTCAAAGCCTTTTAGGCCGCGCCGGGCAGTGCATTGGATGCATTGACATAATCTGTCAATGTACTCTCCAGGTGTTCAATACGGTGGTCCCTGATGCACACAATGTACACAGTGTCGTTTTCAAGTTTGTGTTTGACCAGTTTAAATACTTCACCGTTGTGTTCAAACTTTCCGTCAATTCTCTCAAATTCCTGTTGCTGAATTGGATAAGGGAGCCTGACCGGGATTTTTATTTCTATGGTTTCGTTGGATTTATATTCGTTTGCGTCAAGACGTTCGGTTAATAGTTGATCGGCCTTAACCCGTAAACCCCAGAATACAATATAATAACCGCCCACATTAAAGAGGAAGATAGCGAGCAGCAGGATCGATAGTACCTTTTTCAAAAAGTCAAAAGTAAGATACGATATTACGGATAATCAGACTTATTTCAAATTTTCTTGTTTCTTTTTAACCAGCAGTTTACGCAACTGATCGGGAAAGTTTCTTTCCGCTCTCGTGCCTGGCTTCCAACGTTGCATGAGGCGCCAGAATAATTCCTACCCCGTCAATTTTAGACCATTGCTCCAACTTGGTCAATGATATTTTCCCGAGCATATACTGTTTTCCGTGCGCGGCGTAACCTGATTGAAATTCCTCAAAATCATTGATTGATATCGAAATGGTATCATCAAAGCTGATGTAAGCTTCTGTTACTAAATCATTCGAAAATTCCAGATCGTGTTCCTGCTGTAATTTTTTGTATTCGTAGGAATAGTCGTATGTAAGCGCGGATATATCGGACAGCACCGCAGAGCCGGTTGGATAGCTGCCAGCACCTTTTCCGATAAAAATCTGCTTTTCAGCAAAGGCACCTTCGACCTGAACGGCGTTGTATTCATTTCTCACCGCTGCAAAGGGGTTGTTCGCATCAATGAATTGAGGTGCTACAAACCCGAAAATTTTATTTCCGGTCTTGAAACCCCGGGCAATCAGTTTTATGGTTAAACCATTTTCACGTGCAAACTTGAGATCGAGCTCGGAAATCCTGTCGATACCAATATTAATCACCTCCTCCGGTTTAACAAAAACTCCGAAAGTGTGGGCTATGGCAATCACCAGTTTATATTTTGCATCAAAGCCCTTCACATCGAGCATGGGGTCGCTCTCGGCGAATCCTAATTCCTGTGCCTGTTTTAAGGCACTCTCGTAAGATTTCTTCTCTTCAAAAACTTTCGTGAGGATGTAATTTGTTGACCCATTAAAGATACCTTCAATACTTTTGATCAGATCATTATCATAATATTCTTCCAGGTTTCTTAGAATGGGGATACTTCCGCACACGGATCCTTCGTACAAGACCGCTTTGCCATGTTCAAGCTGGAGTCTATAAATTTCTTCGAGGTGTTCCGCCAGCATTTTTTTGTTGGCCGTTACCACTGCCTTACCATTTGCCAGAGCACGCCTTACAATTTCAAAGGCAGCAGGAGCGTCGTCAATCAGTTCAACGATAATATCGATGTCAGGGTCATTCAGGATTTCATCTTTGTCAAACGTGAAGAAACTTTCCGGAATGGGCCTTGATTTATATCTGTTTTTTACACAGATCTTTTTTATTTCTGCCTTTACACCGTGGGTTTCATGAAGCACATGATATAGCCCCTGGCCCACACATCCAAAACCAAAGAGGCCCAATTTTAATTTTTTCTTCATACCAAAACCTTGCTATAATTTTTATTCAAAAAATGTTTAATAATTTTCTTTAACTGGTCAAACTCCA
>JBDSIM010000116.1:0-16305 GCA_039917935.1 Cyclobacteriaceae bacterium
CATTGTTCCAACCCAAATGACCTCACCCTTCTGATCACCGATCACCGATCACCGATCACCGACACACCGATCACCTATCACCGACACACCGATCACCGATCACCGATCACCGATCACCGATCACCGACACACCGATCACCGACACACCGACACACCGATCACCGATCACCGATCACCGATCACCGATCACGACTTCCCCACCTAAATCCCTTCGAACAATATGAACGATTCAAGATATTTCGGCTCCATAACATTCCATTGGAGCCTGTGGCGTATAGCCTGAGCGTAAATGGCCATTCCCGGATTCTCTCCATGAACCACAAAAGTTATCTTGGGCTTGTTTGTAAAATTTTTCATCCACGCGAATAATTCTTCGCGATCGGCATGACCTGAGAATGAAGTGATACTTTCTACTCTACAATTGACAGTAACCTGTTCACCAAAAATTTTGATCGTCGGCTCTCCGTCTACCAGCCGTCTTCCGCGCGTGCCTTCCGCCTGATACCCAGCTATCAGCAAGGTGTCTTGTTTATTTCGAAGGCGATGAAACATGTGGTGCAGAATTCGCCCGCCAGTCATCATCCCACTCGATGAAATAATAATGGCCCTGCTATTAACATCATTTAACGCTTTTGAGTGTTTAGCCGATTTAACGAACACCAACATATTGGTTTCGAGTTTCCTGGCAAATTCATTCTGATTAAACTGAACTTTGTGGTATTCAGGGTAATTGTAATATAGATACGTAGCCGAAGTTGCCATGGGGCTATCGATGTAAACCGGAACATCCGGAATTCTGTCTGCTTCCATAAGCTGATGAAAATAATACAAGAGAAGCTGTGTGCGGCCTACAGCAAAAGCCGGAATCAAAACGACTCCATTTCTGGAAAAGGTTTCATTCACAATTCTCTCCAGGTCTTTTGCCGGATCGATAGAAGGGTTGTCTTTATTGCCATAAGTGGATTCAATAAAAAGTATGTCCGCCTCCTTGATGACTGCCGGCGGGCGCAGCATGATATCACTGCTTCGGCCCAGGTCACCCGAAAATACAATCTTCTTTTCCTGTCGATCGCCTTTGATGAAAATTTCGGTTACGGCCGCGCCAAGGAGATGACCGGCATCATGATACATGATTTCAACGCGATCATGGATCTTAATCCGTTCGCCAAAAGGATACTTTCTGAGCAGTGCAAAAACTCCCTGAGCATCCTCCGTGGTATACAAAGGCAAAGGCATTGGATGTTTCGAATATCCCTTGGCAAAAGCATAGGAAGCTTCTTCTTCCTGCAAGCTTGCGGAGTCCAACAGCATTAGCTCCATGAGAGCAGCCGTCGGTGGTGTACAGTAAACTGGTCCCTTAAATCCTTCCCTCACTAACTTCGGTAAATATCCGGTATGATCAATATGGGCGTGACTGATTACTACAGCGTCGATGGTATCGGCGGCAACCGGAAATTCTTCCCAGTTTCGAAGCCTTAATTCTTTTATCCCCTGGAACAATCCGCAATCAAACAATACCCTGAAATCCCCAATATCCAGTAAAAATCTCGATCCAGTAACAGTGCCGGTAGCCCCCAAAAATTTTACTGATACATCCATTTTGGCAAGATGGGAAAATAAATAGATCAGATCCTGACAAAAATCATCTTTTTAAATGACCATCCTCAAATTGATTAAATTGGATCTCACCTACATTTGAATCACGATAATTTCCAACAATGAAAAAGCTACTAGTTCCCTTTGATTTTTCTGATCAAAGTATCAATGCGTTCCGGTTTGCCCTGGATATTGCTTCTCAATCCAGCGGCACCATTCAGCTACTGCATGTAATTGAACTGCCGGTTATGCACGATCCTTTATTGATGCCGGTATTGGCTTTTGAAAAAGGTTTTTTGGATGAATTAAAAATCAAGACCGACCTGAAATTCAATGATATCATCCAAGAATATGCTCCCGGTAGCAAAATAGTAACTACCAAGCTGATTTTCGGACCGATACACACAACAATCATGGATTGTATCGAAAGTCAGGATATCGACCTTGTTATCATGGGCACAAAAGGTGCAGGGGGATGGCGTGAAATATTGATTGGATCCAATACCGAAAAAGTAGTTCGCAGGTCACCCGTGCCTGTAATTGCATTGAAGGAATATGTAAAGGCCACGACTATTAAAAATATTGTTTTCCCGCACGCGATGGATGCTGTCAAGCATGAAGTGCTCGTGATGAAAATAAAAGCGTTACAAGATTTTTTCAAAGCAAAACTTCATATCATCTGGATTAATACACCCGTCATCTTTAAACCAGAACCTGAAATACGACGAGAACTTACCGCGTTTGCCTCACAATATATGTTAAAAGACTATACCATTAATATTTTCAGCTACACCAATGAAGAGGCAGGAATTCTGGAATTTACAAATGAAATTAATGGAGACCTCATTGCCATGGGAACCCATGGAAGGACCGGTTTCGCGCACGTGCTCGCTGGCAGTGTAACAGAAGATGTGGTCAATCACGTTAATTATCCAGTGTGGACGTTTTCAATGAGAGCCACAAAATAAACTGGATACAGATTGAATGCTTATGGTCGAAATTGATATCGAAAAAGAGCTGATATGCTATCATTGTTCCCAAACATGTGAGGAGACTCTCTGGATCGACGAAAAAACGTTTTGCTGCTACGGATGCAAAACAGTATATGAAATACTCAGCGCAAACGATCTTTGTGAGTATTATGATCTTGACAAAAATCCAGGTCTGCAACTGAAAGAGGTCAATGATGAAACTTTTCAGTATTTAGATGAAAAAGACGTCAGGGGGAAATTAGTTGATTTTGATTCTGACTCCTTCGCGAAAGTCAAGTTCTTTGTACCCTCCATTCATTGTGTTTCCTGTATCTGGTTGCTGGAAAACCTACACAAAATTCATAGCGGTATCCTGCGTACGGAAGTAAACTTTCCAAAAAAATCAGTATCGATTGACTTCAACCCCTCCAAAGTTAAGCTAAGCGTTTTAGCAAAATTACTCTGTAGTCTTGGATATAGTCCAAAAATTAATCTGGATAGTGATGCGACTGGTAAACAAGTTGTCTCTTCACTAGTCTTAAAAGTCGGCGTGGCTGGCTTTTGTTTTAGTAATGTGATGTTGTTCAGTTTTCCGGAGTATCTGGGGATTGATCAGTCAGAAAAAGCGCTCATGCGGATTTTTTCGTGGCTAAATGTAGGCCTTTCCATCCCAGTATTGTTTTACAGCGGTTGGGATTATTTTAATTCTGCCGCGAAATGTTTCCGCCAAAGGCAAATCAACATTGATGTTCCGATTGCGGCCGGATTGCTCGTCCTTTTCGTACGCAGCGTGTACGACATCGCTACGGCTACTGGCCCGGGATATCTGGATTCCTTTACAGGATTGGTGTTCTTCTTGTTGATTGGACGCTGGTTTCAAAGTAAAACCTACGAAAGCCTCGCTTTCAACCGCGACTTTACCGCTTACTTTCCGCTTGCTGTAAACAAACTGACCCAGAATGATTGGGCACCTATAGTGATTTACAAATTGGAGAGATTTGACAGGATCATGATCAGAAATATGGAAATCATTCCAGCGGATAGCACTTTGCTGAACCCCTTCGCGTACATCGACTATAGTTTTGTCACTGGTGAATCCAAACCAGTAAAAGTCAAACAAGGTGAGTCTATATACGCAGGCGGCAGATTAATCGGTACTCCTGTGATACTTGTTGTGGAGAAAAAAACTTCCCAAAGTCACTTAACCAGTTTGTGGAACAATGATGCATTCAAGAAAATCGAAGAGAGTAAATTTCATAAGATAATTGATCGTGTAGCACAAAAATTTACCTGGGCCATATTGGGAATTGCTCTTCTCACAGCCCTTTACTGGCAATATGCAGATCCTTCCAGGACCTGGCTTGTCCTGACTGCAGTACTGATGGTAGCATGCCCCTGCGCTCTCGCATTAGCGGCTCCTTTTACTTTTGGCAGCATGCTCAGGGTTTTTGGTAAGCACCATCTATATTTAAAAAATGCCGATGTGATTGAGCGGATGGCAGCGATAAATGCCGTTGTTTTTGATAAAACGGGTACGATGACCCATGGCCATGCGCCTGAAATAAAATGTAACGGAGAATTTTCGACCACTGAAATGGGTAGAATAAAATTACTCACCGGCTATTCTACGCATCCTTTAAGTAAACTGATTCACTCATTCATTCGCCAGAAAACATCGGAATCCGTTTCAGAATTTAAGGAAATTCCCGGCAAAGGTATAGAGGGGACATTTCATGGAGAGACTGTGCGCATTGGATCTCCCATTTTTACGGGTTGTCTTTTCCCCCTTGACCCCCATGCAGCACATGTTGTTGTGGCAATAGGGGGAAATGTAAAAGGGTATTTTACCATTAAGAATTCCCTCCGGAAAAACATTCCGGAAATGATAAGTCGACTGGGTTCAAAGTGTGTAGCCCTGCTTTCCGGCGATAATGACGGCGACAAATTTCAGATGCAACGCGTTTTTCCAAAGGATGTATCCTTGCTATTTAATCAGACTCCACAGGAAAAACTGTCATTCGTAAAAGCAATCCAGCTACAAGGAAAAAAAGTTTTAATGGTAGGCGACGGATTGAACGATGCAGGTGCATTAAAGCAAAGCGATGTAGGCATTGCGATTACAGACGACACCGGGGTATTTACACCCGCTTGCGATGGAATATTATACGGCGATAACATTGAGATTCTCGATAAGTGTCTTGAACTTGCACGATCCGCCTCAGTGATTCTTAAATACGGATTTGGGATTTCATTTTTTTACAATGCCATCGCGTTAGGGTTCGCGATAACCGGACACTTAACACCTCTTGTGGCAGCTATTCTGATGCCTGTGAGTAGCATCAGTGTTGTCGGATTTTCATCTGTGGCCGTAAATTTTATATCGAAAAGAAAATTAAGCAATATTAAACATCCAATATCATGAATTATGTAACAGGTGAAGAAGCCGTAAGTTTAATCCAACCAGGCCAACGAGTCTTTGTTCACGGGGGTGCTGCTACACCGCATTTCTTATTAAGAAAACTTGCTGAAAGGTCATCTACTTTGTGGAATGTAGAAATTGTGAGTATCAGTCTTCAGGGGGATGCCATCATAGCGGCGAAAAAATACAAGGATAATTTCCGTATAAATTCTCTCTTTGTTTCAGAGAACATCCGCCAGGCCGTGAACGAAGGGCGCGGTGACTATGTGCCGATTTTTCTTAGTGAAATTCCCATTCTATTCAGAAGAGGTATTTTAGCCCTTGATGTGGCTATTGTACAGGTTTCCCCTCCAGATAAACATGGTTATTGTTCACTGGGAGTTTCCGTGGATATTGCTGCAACAGCGGTAAAGACTGCAAAGATCGTGATTGCCCAAATTAATCCGCGCATGCCCAGAACGTTGGGTGACGGTCTGATCCACACCAAATCATTCGATGCTATGGTGTACGCCGAAGATGAGTTACCCGAAATTTCTTCCAAGGGCTCGACAGATGAAATTCCATTGCGAATCGGTTTACACTGTGCTGAACTCATTGACAATGGGGCAACGCTTCAGATGGGTATTGGATCAGTGCCCGATGCCGTTTTAGCAAGTCTAAAAAACCATAAAGAACTGGGTGTTCATACTGAAATGTTTTCAGATGGGATTATACCGTTGATTGAAAGCGGAGTGATCACAAACCAGCATAAAAGGAAGAACAGGGGAAAAACCGTTACCTCATTTCTTTTGGGAACCCGCAAACTATATGACTACGTGGACGACAACCCCTCCATCGTAGCGCTGAGTATTGACTATGTAAATGATACTGCCGTAATCCGTACAAACCCAAAAGTCACAGCCATTAACAGTGCCATTGAAGTCGATATTACCG
Source organism: Cyclobacteriaceae bacterium (assembly GCA_039917935.1). Classification (GTDB taxonomy): domain Bacteria; phylum Bacteroidota; class Bacteroidia; order Cytophagales; family Cyclobacteriaceae; genus Chryseosolibacter. The sequence goes on from JBDSIM010000116.1 coordinate 5,920, forward strand.
GCCAGGTTTGTTCGGATTCTATCGGTACGTATCATTATTCCGGCGTCGGTTGACAAATGGATTTTGTGCGGGGCGCATCGCTTTCGGAAGGTGGTAAACCCATTATTGCTTTACCTTCAATTACAGAAAAAGGAGAATCTCGAATTGCAGGATTTCTTAAACAGGGGGCAGGTGTTGTGACTACCCGTGCCCATGCGCATTATATTGTTACGGAATACGGCATAGCCTACCTTTACGGAAAAAATATGCGCCAAAGGGCGAAAGCGTTGATTGATATTGCCCATCCAAACCACAGAGAAAGGCTGGAGCGTGAAGCCTTTGAGCGATTCCATACCTATGAGTTTGAACGCACAATCTACTAACCATGGGCATTATTATAGTTTTGGTTGCCATCAGTTTATCTATTGCCTTAACATTTCTGCTCATATTTTATTGGTGCATGAAGTCGGGGCAGTATGATGATACCTATACCCCATCCGTCCGAATGTTGTTTGACAGTAAGGCAAAAGAAGAAAAAGAAAAACCAAAAACCTATTTATCAACAAAAGCACCAGCACCGTAAATGCAATACTGGCTGAACTCCCTATGCTAAATGTCTCCCGTTTGCCTTTTGTAATGCTGGCGATGATGTGTCTTTTATTAGGACTGTGGACTGGTTTGATCAGAATAGGTTGGGATTTTAGCCTGCATTCCCTCAGGACGGTTGGTAGTGGTCCATGGTCTATGATGCCCACCCTTACCATGCATCACGGGGCCATTATGGTGGGTGGGTTTTTAGGCACACTCATATCACTTGAAAAGGTAATACCGCTAAAAAAGAAATGGCTTTTTAGTATTCCTCTGTTAAGCGCGTCCAGTATCGTATTCTTCGTTCTTCATCTGCCAGCCATTTCATTCATATTCCTCATACTTTCCGGAGCAGGTTTGATCCTGGTTTTTATTCAATACTTTCGAAAAGATAGGAGCCTCATTTATATACTGATGCTTGCGGGAAGTGTATGCTGGTTTGTCGGTAATGTTTTGTTGCTGACACGCGATTTGTACCCCCTCGCCTTCCCCTGGTGGTTCGGTTTTATCCTATTGATCATTATCGCTGAACGTTTAGAGTTAATGAAATTTTTACCTGTAACAGAAAACAAAAAGAAAGTATTAATACTGTTTCTTATTCTCCTTCTTACAGGGATTCTCTTTTCTTTCCAGGGCATTTGGAAGGGCATCAGCGGATTGGCCCTCATGGCTATTTCAGTATGGCTCATGCGGTATGACATAATTGGTATTTCAACACGGAAAGAAGGGTTACCCAGATTCATTGCCGTAGCTTTATTGTCAGGCTATTTCTCGATGCTATTGACAGGAGTTTTCTTTATTGTTCTTGATGATCAGTTGCTGGCATACGATATTTTCGTGCATACGTTCTTTTTAGGCTTTGTGTTTTCAATGATATTTGCGCATGGGCCGATAATTCTTCCTGGTGTATTGGGAATTTCCGTAAAGCCTTATCATAAAATATTATACGGGTGGCTGCTGATACTTCACATCTCCTGGATGGCAAGGGTCTGGGCAGATATTTTTCTCGCGTTTGACATTAGGAAAGTCAGCGCCATTCTTAGCGCGCTGGCAATTCTCGGATATTTTGCAACGGTAGCCATACTTACCACCCTTGGTCAACGTCATGCGAAAGTATTATAGCATTCCCCTGTTATTCTTTTGTTTTGCAGCATCTTTGGGCATCTTCCTACGTTGGCAATTTATCTCACCAACGCCTGGAACAAAATATACTTTTTTTCTTCACGCTCATTCCCACGCCATGTTTCTAGGCTGGGTTTTTAATGTGTTGTATTTAGCTTTCGTAGATTATCACCTTTCAAACAAGGATCACCGGCTTTTTTTAAATCTATTTCTCTTTTTGCAAATCCTTGTGGTCGCGATGATGATTTCTTTTCCGCTTCAGGGCTACGGTATGTATTCCATTATTTTCTCCACGCTCCACACCCTGTTGGCCCTGATTTTTGTCTGGATGTTTTTCAGCCGCACAAGAGGGATGCAAGCCATGTCAGTGTGGTTTGCCCGGATAGCATTGGCCTTTTTTACACTGTCAACATTAGGTCCGTTTTCGCTGGGCTACCTCATGTCCAATGGTCAGGGCCAGAGTTTGTGGTATTCTTTTTCAATCTATTTTTACCTTCACTTTCAATACAACGGATTTTTTCTTTTCGGGATCGTTAGTTTGTTTTTTCAACTAATGGAAAGAAAAGAAATCCTATTTGACACAAAAAGCGTCAGAACATCAGGCAAATGGATGACCCTGGCTTGTGTTCCCGCATTCCTCCTTAGCACCCTGTTTGCCAAACCTGGTCTGCTGTTTAATGCGCTTGGTGCTGCAGCGGCCATACTGCAAATTTTTGCCCTGGGATTGTTTATTAAGGAATTAAATAAAATGAAATCGACTATCCGGTTTCATTTTAAAGCTTCTGTTTACAATTTTATGACCTGGGTGCTATTGTTTTTTGTTTTCAAATCAATACTTCAATTGTTTTCAGCACACCCATACATTGCGCAACTGGCTTATGAACTAAGGCCTGTCGTAATTGCATACCTGCATCTTGTGCTGGTAGGTGTTATTACACTCTTTCTCCTGGCGTGGTATGCGCAAATGAATCTTGTCTCGGAATCACTTGCAGTAAAATCAATTGCCCTTGTCTTAATTGGATTCATAGGTTCTCAGGTTTGTCTGATATTGATGCCATGGTGGGTTAACAATTTTGGAGTGAGCCGCATATCACCAGTTGAGTGGATATTCCTTTTTTCCATTTTTCCTGGACTGGGAAGTTTCTTGTTCTTTTGGGCAAACATGGCTCATAAAGATGACAAAGATCAGCCTGTCATTTGATCGCCGTCATAGCACAGGTAAGATTGCATCGATTACCTTGTAAGATGACAAATTTTACATCACATGCTGCACTGATAAAAAAATACGATGTTCCTACGCCCAGGTACACCAGCTACCCGACGGTGCCTTTTTGGGAGACAGAAAACTTTACCACCGAAAAATGGATCGACGCCGTGAGAAGCGTTTTCAATGAATCGAATGATACAAAGGGTATCAGTCTATACATACATCTTCCTTTCTGCGAAAGTTTATGCACGTATTGCGCATGCAATAAGCGTATTACGAAGAACCATACAGTCGAAATAAAATACATTCGCTCACTTCTGAAAGAATGGTCGCATTATATAAAGATCTTCGGAAGAAAACCGGTTATTCGCGAATTGCATCTCGGCGGCGGCACACCCACGTTCTTTAGCGGAGAAAATCTTAAGTGGCTGATCACTTACCTTCTGGAAGAAGGGATTGTCCATGATGACAAGGAATTCAGTTTTGAAGGACATCCCAACAATACATCTTTAGAACATCTTCAGACGCTGTTTGACTTAGGTTTTAAACGCGTTAGTTTTGGTGTACAGGATCTGGATGAGAAAGTTCAAAGAACAATCAATCGCGTTCAACCATTTGAGAATCTTTCCGAGGCAACTAACTGGAGCAGAAAGGTTGGTTATGAATCGGTTAATTTTGATTTGATTTACGGCTTGCCCTTCCAGACTTCTGAGACCATAGAGAATACCATCAGGCAGGTGCTCACCTTAAGACCAGACCGTGTTTCATTCTACAGTTACGCGCATGTTCCATGGTTGAATGCAGCACAACGCGGATACGAGGATGCTGATTTACCATCGGATATTGAAAAGCGAATTTTGTATGAAAAAGGCCGGACATTGCTGAAAGAAAAGGGTTACGAAGACATAGGCATGGATCATTTTGCCCTTCCCCATGATCCTTTGTTCCACGCGCAGACAAACGGAAAACTTCATCGCAACTTTATGGGATATACAACAAAGAATACGGAATTGCTGATAGGGTTGGGCGCATCCGCCATAAGTGATGCGAAATATGCTTACGCCCAGAATTGTAAAAAAGTGGAAGATTATGCACAAACGATTGCCGATAATATCCTGGCTGTCTTTAAAGGCCACATCCAAACTGAAAACGATTTGAAGATAAAAGAATTCATTCTGGAAATTGCCTGTACGGGAAAGATAAAAAAGGAAAACCTTTTCAGCGTAAAGGATCCATTTACGATGAAATATATTTCAGAGATGCACCGTGAGGGAATTTTATTGCGGAATGCAGAAGGATTCTATGTATCTGAAACTGGAAGGGCATTTGTCCGGAATGTTTGCAGCCTATTCGATCAAAAATTGAAATTGAATCAGTCAAAGCAACCTGTCCGTTTTAGCCAATCCATTTAATTACTCTAAACATTCTTTTTTCACGTAAATTCGCCAGATTAATAATTCATTAACTTCTAGGTTAGGAATATTAGTATGTTATATTAATATGATCGCAACCCATCAAGGTTTGTATCAATACCTACCGGTGCCCCTGCCTGAATGCTGACGTAAATCATGTTTCTTCTATGACCTTAATCATACGAACTAGCGTATATGTCGCTGTATTTTTGCACGGAAGAAAAAGGCAGGCCTTCACTATTCGACCAAATAAAATGTAACCATGAAAAATTTACTCTCAATCATTATCATCAGTGCGCTATTCTCAGCCTGCGCGCCTGATAAGCCATTAGAAACCCAGGAGGGATCAGGTGAAAGCAAGGGGAAAAATCCCGTATCCGTAAATGCTGATCCCACCAAAGGTATAGGAGAAGTAAAAAACGTTACCCTAAATAAGCCGCTTGAACAAGAGCGCATCGGCCGTGGCAAAGCGATTTACGAAATGAAATGCCAGGCATGTCACAAACTTAATGATCAGCGGGTGGTAGGACCGGGATGGCAAGGAATCACGACCAAGCGAAAACCGGAATGGATCATGAACATGATCACCAACGTGGATATGATGCTTGATACAGATCCTGAGGCACAGAAACTTCTAGAGCTTTGCCTGATGCGCATGCCTAACCAAAACGTAAGTTTAGGAGATGCCCGCGACATCCTTGAATTCATGCGTCAGAATGACGGTGAAAAATAACCGGAATATTACTTATCTAATTCCAATATGAACACTCAAATAACTCCAATATGAACTCAAATAAAATAATAATCACCGTAGCCAGCACGTTGGTTGCGTTCTCTATTTACAGTTGCAAACCCCAGGCCCCCATTAGCGCGGCCATCGGGGATGCTGCCTCCAGAGTGTATGTCGCTCCCGGAAAATACGATGAATTCTATAATATAGTTTCAGGTGGGTTTAATGGCCAGCTAAGTATTTATGGGATCCCGTCCGGAAGGTTGATTAAGATTCTTCCTGTTTTTTCTGTATTTCCTGAAAACGGATATGGCTTCAGCGAAGAGACTAAACCCATGCTGAACACTTCCCACGGTTTTGTGCCATGGGACGATTTACACCACGTGGCGATTTCAACTACAAAAGGAGAGCATGATGGCAGATGGGTTTTCGCCAATGGAAACAATACCCCCAGGGTGGCAAGAGTGAGTCTGAAATCATTCCGAACAGAAGAGATACTGGAAATACCGAACAGTGGCGGAAATCACTCCTCCCCTTTCATTACAGAAAATACAGAGTACGTCATCGCGGGAACGCGTTTCAGTATACCTATGGGTGGGGAAGATGTACCCATCAGTTCATACAAGGAAAATTTCAAAGGTTCCATCAGCTTTATTAAAGTTGACTCGATAACGGGTCATATGAATATTGCGTTTCAGCTGAGAACGCCTGGGTTTAACTTTGATTTAAGCCGCGCTGGAAAAGGCCCTTCCCATGGATGGTTCTTCTTTTCAACCTATAATACGGAACAAGCCTATACCTTGCTTGAAGTGAATGCGTCCCAGAAAGACAAAGATTTTATCATGGCCGTCAACTGGAAAAAAGCGGAAGAATACATTGCTCAGGGCAAAGGTAAAATCGAAAAGGTAAAATACGCCCATAACCTTTACAGTGAAAAAACACATTCAGCGACATCAACGATACGCGATGAAGTAAAGGTATTAGACATAACAGAATTTCCTGAGATCGTTTATTTTATTCCTTGCCCTAAATCACCACATGGTACTGACGTCGATCCATCCGGTGAATATATTGTTGGCAGTGGAAAATTGGCGGCAACCATGCCTGTATTTTCTTTCACAAAAATCCAAAGTGCGATAGCCAATAAGGAATTCGAAGGCGATTTCAGTGGAATACCTGTGCTTAAATACGAAGCCGTACTCCACGGCGAAGTGAAAAAACCCGGACTTGGCCCCTTGCATACCGAGTTTGACGAGAAAGGAAATGCGTACACTTCTATGTTCGTATCTTCAGAAATTGTTAAGTGGAATGTCAAGACGCTGGAAATTCTGGATAGAATCCCCACGTATTATTCCATTGGGCACCTGAGCGTTATGGGAGGTCCAACCCGGAAACCGCACGGCAAATATATGGTTGCCTATAACAAGATTACCAAAGACAGGTATCTGCCCACAGGCCCCGAGTTAGCGCAATCCGCGCAACTTTATGATATCTCCGGCGATAAAATGCGATTGTTACTTGACTTTCCCACGGTGGGCGAGCCTCATTACGCCGAAGCCCTTCCCGCAAGTATGATCCAGGCGAATTCTCTAAAATTTTATAAGATCGAAGAAAATGAACATCCTTATGCCGCGAAAGGTGAAGGAAAGACGAACGTTACGCGCAAAGGCAACCAGGTGCACGTGAGCATGACAGCCATCCGCTCGCACCTTACACCTGATAACATTGAAGGGGTTAATGTAGGTGATGACGTGTATTTCCATGTAACGAACCTTGAACAAGATTGGGATGTTCCCCATGGCTTTGCAATAAAAGGAGCCAATAATGCCGAAATCCTGATTATGCCCGGGGAAACACAAACGTTGAAATGGAAGCCTCTGGTGTCGGGTGTCGTGCCCTTTTATTGCACTGACTTCTGCTCTGCCTTGCATCAGGAAATGTCGGGATATATCAGGGTCTCACCCGCTGGCAGCAAAACTCCAATAAAGTTTTCCACAGGAAAAATTGAAGGAGAGGTCGTAGAGGCAGGTAACTAGCCGTGTGAATTTACAGGTTGAATGTCCCTCGCTCTGTGTAACTGATAAGATCAGAAGCATTGGAGTCGAGGACATTCTTCAATTAATAAATGAATGAATAAACTCTCGCCAATATCAAGGATTGTAATTACCTTATCCGCTGTTCTTATGGTTTCCGCCTATTTTGTTCCGCTCTGGCGCATACTTATGTGGGCTCCCCAGTATCCGGAAGGCTTGGGCATGCACATCTGGATAAATAATATTACGGGTGATGTTAAAATTATCAGTGCCTTAAATCATTACATAGGAATGCGGCATATTGAAGTGAGTATGTTCCCGGAGTTTCAGTACATGATTTACATCGTTGCTTTTATAATTGCAGCCGGACTACTAACAAGTATTATCAACCGGCGCTACATGCTGCACATTTACGTTATACTCGTTGTTATCAGCGCCATTGCCGCTTTGGTAGATTTTTATCTTTGGGGATATGACTACGGACACAACCTCGATCCCCGTGCGGCCATTGTTATTCCCGGTATGGTTTATCAACCTCCGGTAATTGGTACAAAGCAGTTACTTAACTTCACCGCATTCTCAGGTCCGGATATCGGAGGATGGATATTTATGGCCGCTGGGGTATTGGCTATCAGTGCACTGGTATTTGAAATGTACAGTAAAAGAAAAAAAGTATGAGAATTATTGCTGTGTTTCTTTTAATGAGTTTAATGGCGTGCAAAGTGGAGCCGGAGCCGCTGCAATATGGACAAGACGCATGCCATACATGTAAGATGAATCTCGTAGACAAGAAATTTGGCGCTGAGTTAGTCAGTAAAAAGGGAAAGGTTTATAAGTTCGACGATGTTAATTGTATGCTGACGTACTATCATTCCGTCGAAGTTTCGCCTGAAGATTTTGCTTACAAGCTTGTGGTCGACTTCGCCCAACCGGCAAAATTTGTTGAAGCCCCCGACGCCTTTTATCTGAAATCATCAGCGATCAAAAGTCCGATGGCAAGCCAGGTTGCTGCCTTTGAAAATAAGGCGGCCATGACTGATTTTCAAAAAGAAGTCAATGGGATTTACCTCGTGTGGGGAGAATTGGTGACGCAATTTAAAGAATGAAACCCGCCCATTTCACGTTACTGTTATGCTGCTTTTTCCACTCATGGTTGTTGGCAAAAACGATTGTTGTTGATCCCAGGGGGAAAATTAAAACGCTCAGAGAAGGCATTGACATGGCTACATCCGGAGATACCGTGCTTGTGAAACCCGGTATATATAAAGAGGGCAACCTCATCATCGAAAAAGGCATTGTCATTATTGGTGAGGATCATCCGGTACTGGATGGTGAAAGTAAATTTGAGATACTGACCATTCATGCCCATGATGTCACGATCAGAGGCTTCCGGTTTATCGATACAGGTACAGCCAGTATGCATGACGTCGCAGCCATCAAAGTGCTGGATTCAAAAAGAGTCACCATTATTGAAAACCTTATTTCCAATGCTTTTTTCGGAATCCATATTTCCAACTCGTCCCACTCCACCATAAAAGACAATCGGCTAGAAGCCACTGCCCTTGCCGAATATGAGATCGGCAATGGTATTCATCTTTGGAAATGTCACAACATAACGATCGATAATAACCAAATTCAGGGACACCGCGATGGCATCTATTTCGAATTTGTAACCAACTCATTTATTACAAACAATCAAAGCGAGAAAAATCTGAGGTATGGCTTGCACTTTATGTTTTCGCATAACGACGAATACCGAAACAATTCGTTTTCAAATAATGGCGCCGGCGTGGCGGTGATGTATACTAAAAATGTGAAGATGTACAACAATACATTTGACCAAAACTGGGGTTCAGCTTCTTATGGACTGTTGCTGAAAGATATACAGGACAGCGAAGTTTATGGTAATCACTTTAAAAAAAATACCATTGGCATTCACCTGGAAGGTGTGAGCCGCACGCAATTTAAAGACAACGATTTCAGGGAAAATGGCTATGCGGTGAGGCTTCAGGCCAGCTGTGATGACAATACATTTGTGCACAATAATTTCTCGTCCAACACTTTTGATTTTTCCACCAATGGTACCATGGTTCTGAATACGATAAATAATAATTACTGGGACCGGTATCAGGGATATGACCTTAATAAGGATGGAACCGGGGATGTGCCATACCGGCCGGTAAACATCTATTCAATGATCGTAGAGCGCATGCCTGCCGCAGTACTATTATGGCGAAGTTTCCTGGTCATCCTAATGGATCGGGCTGAAAAAGTGATCCCTGTGGTAACACCGGAAAATTTGAAAGACAATACACCCTCGATGAAACCGTATGATCGAACTTCGGCAGGTAAATAAAAAATTCGGGAATGTCCATGCGCTGGAGGATATCGAAATAAAATTCGATGCTGGTAAATCTTATGCCCTCATCGGGCCGAATGGGTCGGGAAAAACTACATTGATCAAGGCAATTCTCGGAATGGTGATACCCACAGGTGGGGAAATATTCGTCGACGGAAAAAGCATCCACAATGACTGGAAGTATCGTGAGAAGATTGGTTACATGCCACAGATAGGTCACTTTCCTGAAAACATGCGGATAGGGCAGCTCATCGATATGATGAAAAATATCCGGCAACCCAGTAGCCATACCGATGAGGAGTTGATTCAAAGTTTCGACCTGAAGAAAATATACGATAAACGGATGCACGCCATGTCCGGTGGAACCCGCCAGAAAGTTAGCGCAGCCCTGGCGTTCATGTTTGACGCACCTGTTTTAATACTCGATGAACCCACCGCAGGGCTCGATCCGGTTTCAGTGGAAGTTCTAAAGGAAAAAATGATCAGGGAGAAATCAGCCGGAAAACTTTTGATCATCAGTTCCCACATTTTGAGCGATCTGGATGAATTGGCCTCGGACGTTGTTTACCTTTTCGAAGGAAAAATCGAATACCGTGATTCTTTGCTCTCTCTTAAAACGCAAACCGGCGAAGCCCGACTCGGTAAAGCCATTGCTAATATGATCCGGCAAAAGGAAATTGCAAACAGGGCCGTATAAGATGACACGGATAATTAAATATGTACTATACGACCTGCTGCGGACAAGGTTTATTTTATTGTACACGCTTCTATTGCTTCTAAGCACGATTGTACTCTTTCAGTTTGACAGCGATCCGGGTAAAATTGTTTTGAGCCTGCTTAATATTGTTTTGATGGTTGTGCCCCTGGTCAGCATCGTTTTTACAACCATTCATTTTTTTAATTCCTACGAATTTATCGAGTTAATGCTGGCACAACCTGTTAACCGTACCGTGATC
>JBDSIM010000117.1:0-15943 GCA_039917935.1 Cyclobacteriaceae bacterium
GTCGCAAGCCTTGAAACACTGTTGTGTGTAGAGGCCACCGACAAACTTGATCCCTATAAACGAAACACGCCCACTAACCGGGAGCTAAAAGCGCAGGGTGTAGGTAACATGATTTCCGGATTGCTCGGCGGCCTGCCAATTACCCAGGTAATTGTGCGCAGCTCGGCCAATATCAACGCTGGAGGAAAAACTAAGTTGTCATCGATGACACATGGAGGTATTTTGCTATTGTCTGCGTTGTTTATTCCGACCATCCTCAACCTGATACCGCTGGCAAGTCTGGCTGCCATTCTCTTGATGGTAGGTTACAAACTCTCGAAACTTTCCCTCTACCGGCATATGTTCAGGCTCGGTTATGATCAGTTTATCCCCTTCATCGCAACGGTGATTGCCATACTTGGTACTGACCTTTTGAAAGGAATTGCGATCGGAATGGGATTTGCCATCTTCTACATATTAAGGAAGAATTATAAACATTCTTATCACTATAATAAACATAAAGACCAAAAAGGCGAAACGATCACATTGCGTTTATCTGAAGAGGTAACGTTTTTAAATAAGGCCAGTATCCAATCGAAACTCGATGAGGTTCCGGATGATTCAACGATTATTATCGACGGCTCTCATTCCATCCATATTGACCACGATGTCCTTGAAATCATTCACGACTTCAGATCTCACTCCGCACCGACTAAAAATATTAAGGTGCAAACCATTGGCATACGGGATATAATTTTGAGCAGCACGCATTAATCTGTCTTCAGTCCACGGTTCTCAGTCGAGCAGGCTGGGACTGTGGACATATTTTTTATCTTTGCCGCACGATTTATTAACAGATGAAGAATTTTGTAGAAGAACTTCGCTGGCGCGGTATGCTTCATGATATCATGCCAGGTACAGAAACGCAATTGCTCAAAGAACCCACCGCGGGGTATATTGGCTTTGATCCAACGGCTGACTCTTTGCATATCGGCCACCTTACCCAGATTATGACCCTCCTGAATTTCCAGGTAGCTGGTCACAAACCCTACGCATTGGTTGGGGGCGCCACTGGCATGGTGGGTGATCCTTCGGGTAAGTCCGCTGAAAGAAATCTTCTCTCTGAGGAAATCCTCCGACACAATGAATCCTGTGTCAAGCAACAACTGGAAAAGTTTCTGGATTTTTCAGGTGCAAATGCCGCCGAAATGGTCAATAATTATGACTGGTTTAAAGACTTTAAGTTCCTGGATTTTATTCGGGATGTAGGCAAGCATATTACGGTCAATTATATGATGTCAAAGGATTCTGTGCAAAAACGGCTGGAAAGCGGGCTGTCGTTTACAGAATTTACCTATCAGTTGGTGCAGGGATATGATTTCTATTGGTTAAATAAACACAAAGATTGCAAGGTGCAGATGGGGGGCTCTGATCAGTGGGGAAACATTGTTACCGGAACCGAATTGATCCGGAGAAAAACGGATCGCGAAGCTTATGCTATTACCACTAACCTGATTACGAAAGCGGATGGAACCAAGTTCGGAAAAACCGAGGGAGGCAATATCTGGCTTGACCCGAAAAAAACTTCGCCCTACAAATTCTATCAGTACTGGCTGAATGTTTCCGACGCGGACGCCAATAGCTTCATCAAAATATTTACGCAATTCCCGAAACCAGAAATTGACGCTTTAATCGGAGAACACCAACAAGCTGCTCACCTGAGAAAACTTCAACTCGTGCTCGCTAAAGATATTACAATCAGGGTGCATTCGACCACCGAATTTGAAAAAGCTGTAAAAGCCAGCAACATACTATTCGGCAATTCTACTAAGGAAGAATTACAGAGTCTGGATGAAGAAACCCTGCTTGCAGTATTTGAGGGTGTTCCACAGGTGTCGATTTCAGAAAAAGATCTGATTGATTGTGCTACGATAACCGACCTTTTATCTGTCGTCACGAAGTCAGCGATCTTTCCTTCCAAGGGCGAAGCGCGAAAAATGCTGCAGGCTGGTGGCGTAAGTATTAATAAGCAGAAGGTAGAGGATGCGAATGTGCCATCCGATTTTGCGCTGTTACAAAAAAGATATTTGCTAGCACAAAAGGGAAAAAAGAATTATTATCTGATTGTTGTCAATTCCTGAAGCGCACGCTTTTTGAGGTGTTGAAACTGGCTCCGCATCCGCAGCGTCCACGAGGCGTGAGACACCTGTGGGGACACACACAGTACCGTGAGACACAGCACATCCTGACACCGGGCCGGACTCGGGGATCCTAAAAAAAAGGCCCTTCGTATGGAAGGGCCTTTTTTTTATAAGAAAGAATCATCTACCCGCCGAATAACCGGAGAGTAGCTGAGATCTGAAATGCAGTATTGGTCACTTTGGCATTCGAAACATCATCCGCATATATATTTGCCAGGCCAAAAACATACCGTGCAGACACGCCTAATCCCAGGGGAAGATCCACTCCTATTCCAACGCCAAGTCCAAGGTCAATATCCTTATAATCATTTCTCACATCAACACCATCGAACTTCGCGCTCATCAAGAAGCCAAACTGAGGTCCGAAATGGAAATTAAAAATCGGAGCGGGACTAAATTTGAGCATCACAGGGATGCTCAGGTAATCCGTTTTAAAATCGGTATTTGAAAGTTTTGCACCAACACTATTATAAAGCAATTCAGGTTGTATGCTGAATTTATCACCAAAGCCAATATTGAGATATCCCCCTGCGTGAAAACCGGTCCTTGCGTCCGATGCCGCAGTAAATATATCTCCTTCGTACCGTTGATTCGCCAGATTCACGCCAGCTTTCAATCCACCGCTAACTTGCGCGAAAACACCCAGGACCGAGAAGGTAACCATGGAAATCGTAAGGATCAGTTTTTTCATGTTGTTGTGGGTTTATTTATCAATATACCTGTTTTTTTGATTGAATGCAAACTCATAAAACATATAACGGTATGGATATACGTTAAATTTCAAAAATGATCGCGGGCTACTTTCCCAGCTTAATTAACTTGTAACCTAATGAGAACTGAAACACCTGATTTTTTGCGTTTTCAGTTTGTTGAGACGGTGCCTCTTCATAGATATTGGAGAGCCCGAGGTTATACCTGGCATCGATGGTCAAACCAAAAGGGAGATCCCAACCCAACCCAAGCGCTACGGTAAAGTCACTGCTTTTAATTTTGTCTTTCACATCGGTATAATTGTAACTCCCCGGATTTAATTGATCCTGTACGGGTGTTTTAGCGCTTGTAATAAATCCGAACTGAGGACCGGCCTGCAGATTAATTCCTGCAACGGTATACAACTTCAAAATGATCGGAATATTGACATAACTGAAATTCGACTCGAAAGTTTCATTATTGATCTCCAACTTCGAACCTTGCTGAGAAAAAATAACTTCCGGCTGAACGCCGATTTTCGCTGCTTTAATCAATACAAAAGCGCCGCCATGAAAACCTGACCGGCTCTTATAATTCTGACCCGGAGTCGCCTCAGTGTTGATGTTCGCAAAGTTAGGGCCCGCTTTAATACCAATGGAAAACTGTGCCTGCGAGAAACCCTGTTGGGCAGCCGCAAGCAGAAGGCACATTATCAAAAGCTGTTTTGTTTTCATATATAATTGTTAAGTGTAAATCATGTTTAGAAGTGATACCGCAAACCCAGCACTGGTGACCATGAACTTAAATCAAAATAAACCCTCGTAAATTTATTGTTATCATTACTCGTGTCAGGGTTGCCGGAGCTAATGACCAATCCTGTTATTGACAACTCCAATGCCCAATGTTCATTGAAGAAATATGCTGCCCCCGGGGATAACCAGAACGCTATTGAATTACTTTTTGTTACCGCACCTATGGCAGGGACGGCTTTCCCAAATCTAAAACTCATCCCGGCTTCACCAAAGAAAGCAAAACTTTCATTAGAAGTAAATTTATAATAACGGGCGAATGGGCTTATTCCGAAGTCACTACTGGTTGATTTTCCAACACCTGTTCCATTTCTGGTACTGCTTAGGGCAAGACTCGTGCCGATTGCAAAATTGTCCTTTATAAAATAGCCGAAACCAGGAAAGAATGAAACCGTGTTACCATCATTGGTACTGGCACCGGAATAGGAATATGAATTGAAGCTAAAGGATCCTCCCACCATCATGTTGCCAGAGGAAGTTTGCGCTTTGAGGTAAGTGGGTACCACTGCGGATGCGATTACTAAGATTAAAAATCTGTTCATTTATGCGGAGTTTGGTTTTCAAAGCTATGGAATGACCGTCGTTTCGGAAAAAATTAACGGTCAAGGTATAGCCTTTGTCAACAAGTCGTCATTTACCTCGTTAGGCAAAGTGATACGCAATGCATTTGAAAGGTTCATTTCACGTTCAACGGAAAAAACAGCATTCTTATTGCGGGCCCAGGCCCTTCTGGCCAAACCATTGTAAACATCAAAATGCAGCATGCTAGTAATATTTTCATCACACTGGCTTGTACCATCCAATACCATACCAAATCCTCCATTGATCGCCTCCCCCCACCCGACGCCTCCTCCATTATGGATGGAAACCCAGGTGGCACCGCGAAATGAGTCGCCAATGACATTGTGGATAGCCATATCCGCAGTAAACTGCGATCCATCATAAACATTGGATGTTTCACGGTAAGGACTATCTGTGCCGGATACGTCATGATGGTCGCGGCCCAAGATGACGGGCCCGATCATTTTTTTACGGATGGCATCATTAAAGGCCCTGGCGATTTTCATTCTTCCTTCAGCATCCGCATATAAGATACGCGCCTGAGACCCCACCACGAGTCCATTATTGCGCGCTTCTTTTATCCATTGGAGGTTATCCCGTACCTGGGCATAAATTTCCGGCGGGACATTTTTAATAATCTCTTCCAGCACCGCTTCAGCCATGCGATCGGTGCGTTCAAGATCATCCGGTTTTCCCGAGGCGCATACCCAGCGAAAGGGCCCGAATCCAAAATCAAAATACAAAGGGCCCATGATCGCCTGGACGTAGGATGGGTATTTGAACTGGATTCCATCCGCTGCCATAACATCGGCCCCTGCCCGGGAAGCCTCCAGCAAAAAAGCATTTCCATAATCAAAAAAATAAGTGCCTCTCATCGCGTGGTTATTGATGGAGAAGGCTTGTCTTCGCAAGGAAGCCTGAACATGTTTCCGGAATAATTCCGGTTGGCCCGCCATCATTTGGCGGGATTCCTCGATTGTAAGGCCCACCGGGAAGTATCCCCCAGCCAATGGGTTGTGAAGGGAGGTCTGATCTGAACCCATGTCTACATAGATCCCGCGGGCATCAAACGTTTCCCACACATCAACAATATTTCCATGATAGGCGATGGAAACTTTTTCCCCTCCCGCTTTTGCGGACTCGACCCGGTCAGCCAGAACATCCGCGTCGGATATGATCTCATCGACCCAACCCTGGTCAAGGCGCTTGCGAATGGCTTTTTCATTTACCTCGGCAACAACGGACAGGACACCCGCTATCTTTGCTGCTTTTGGCTGAGCGCCACTCATTCCCCCCAGTCCGGAAGAGACAAATAACTTTCCTTCAAGCGCTTCCCCTCCTTTTGAAATTTTTCGGCCTGCATTGAGAAGAGTAATGGTCGTTCCGTGCACAATACCCTGCGGGCCAATATACATGTAAGATCCGGCCGTCATTTGTCCGTACTGTGTTACACCGAGGGCATTGTAGCGTTCCCAATCATCGTGGGTTGAGTGATTGGGTATCATCATGCCATTGGTAACCACCAGTCGTGGCGCCCTTCCCGAGCCCGGGAAAAGGCCCATAGGATGTCCTGAATACATGTGCAGAGTTTGGTCATCGCGCATCGTAGCGAGGTACTGCATGGTCAGCAGATACTGAGCCCAGTTCTGAAATACAGCACCATTGCCCCCATAGGTTATCAGTTCATGCGGATGCTGCGCCACGGCGGGATCAAGATTATTCTGGATCATCAGCATAATGGCGGCGGCCTGAAGGGATTGATGAGGGTACTCCCCTACTGGTCTTGCATAGATTTCATAATCAGGCATGAACCGATACATATAAATCCTGCCATAGTGAAGAAGCTCTTCATAAAACTCCCGCGCCAGTATTTCGTGATGTCGCGGTTCAAAATACCGCAGCGCGTTCCGTACGGCAAGTTTTTTTTCTTCTTTACTGAGAATATCCTTTCTCCTGGGTGCATGGTTGAGGGTTGCATCAAACGATCTCGGCACCGGTAATTCAACAGGGATTCCCTGCAGTATCTGTTGCCTGAAAGTAAGATTCGAAACACTCATAGGCGAAACTGATCGGCCGTAAAATTACGAATGGTATACTGATACCCTATCTCAAACATCTCATCGGCCTTGCTTAAGTCAAAGCCGCTGAATTTGCCGACGTCTGGCGGTTCTATCAGTACATTACACAACGTTTTACTGATCATGGTATTGCCGTGAATAGCCATCAATAAACTGCGTTCAATAACAGAGCGGAAATTTTTGATATCAAATTCCGAGGTAATAAAGTTGCAGTGTGATCCAATAATAAAATCGCATTGGTCATGAATGGCTTTAACAGGAAGGTTATCAAGGATACCGCCATCAACATAGACGCCACCCAAATGTTGTATCGGTTTAAAAACCGCAGGCACACAACATGACGCCAGTATGGGAGGGATTAATTCGCCCTGGGAAAAATATTCGATTTTTCCTTTTTTAATATCCGTTGTTGCTAACCTCACAGGTATCTTCAGGCACTCGAAAGAATTTTCAGGAATATATTTCAGGATCAGATCGCGTAACCCGTCAATGGACAACAAGCCAGTCCAGGTCCACGCAATTTTCAGAGACTTAAAAAAACTGGTAGCGTGGATGATTTCCAGAATTTCAACGGGCTTGTAACCATAACTGTACAGACATCCCACCACCGAACCTGCGCTGGTTCCGGATATCATGTCAATCCTGACACCAAATTCCTCCAGGGCTTTTAACACGCCTAAATGACACACTCCTCTGGCGCCACCTCCGGATAACACAAGACCTACTTTCATGATTATGGATTAAATGTCCAACTCCGAAAGGGGAAAAACGCGGTCCAGCCGCACACCTTTCTCAGTTCGTTTGACCGTACAACATTCATTGACCGGATCGTGCTCAAAAAAAAGAACGTATTGATGATCAGCAGCCTCATTCAGAAATTTTTCCTTTTCTTCCATGGTGATGAGCGGACGCGTATCATATCCCATAACATACGGTAAGGGTATGTGCCCAATAGAGGGAAGGAGATCCGCGACATAACAGATAATCCTGTTCCGGAATTTAATTCTGGGGATCATCATTTTATCGGTATGACCAGACACGTAAGTTATTTCAAAGGAAGAAAACGGCGATTTTTCACGAATGTCAATGAGGGAAAGATGGCCACTTTCCTGCATCGGCAGTATATTTTCTGCCAGAAAACTGGCTTTCTCACGGCGATTTGGTTCAGTGGCCCATTTCCAGTGCTCGTGGTTCGACCAGTAGGTTGCGTTCTTAAAAGTGAGGGCAAGTTTATCCTGTTCATAAGAGACGCCTCCCCCACAATGATCAAAGTGAAGATGGGTAAGGAACATATCGGTAACGTCATTCACAGAAAATCCTTTCTTATGCAAAGACTTTTGGAGGTTGTCGTCACCATGTAAATAATAGTGGCTGAAAAATCTGGCATCCTGTTTATCCCCCAGCCCATTGTCGATGAGAATGAGTTTATTTCCCTCTTCAATCAACAGGCAACGCATAGCCCAGGGGCAAAGGTTGTTTCCATCCGGGGGATTGGTCTTCTGCCAGATTGATTTGGGCACCACGCCAAACATGGCACCGCCATCGAGTTTAAAAAATCCAGTGTTGATAACGTGCAGGTTCAAAAAGCAGAAAGTAGAAAGTTTAAAGTTTAAAGTTTAAAGTTTAAAGTGTTTAAAGTTGATTCACTTGGTTAAGGCAAAAGCACTTAACTTAAACATTTTATCCAAGCAACAACTATTGACCAATGACCATTGACTATTTGACTATTGACCATTGTCTTCACCTAATGCCTAATCCATTGACCCTATTCCTTCACAACCCCCATCGCGCAGAATTTATCGATCCTTTGCTGGATGCGTTCATCGGCGGATATTTTCAATAACTCACGGGTGTGCTCAAGAATGGTTTTTTTGACCTGTTCTGTCATCCATTTAACATCCGTATGAGCGCCGCCGAGGGGTTCGCTGATAATGCCATCGATCAGTTTTTGATGGAGCATATCTTTGGCTGTGAGCTTTAAAACTTCCGCTGCCTGTTCTTTATAGTCCCAGCTGCGCCAGAGAATAGAAGAACATGATTCAGGCGATATTACCGAATACCAGGTGTTTTCCAGCATGAGTACCCGGTCACCTATCGCGATGCCCAACGCACCCCCTGAAGCTCCCTCGCCAATGATGATGCAAATAACGGGCACGGTTAATAAAAACATTTCTTTTAGATTACGGGCAATGGCTTCACCTTGCCCCCGTTCTTCCGCTTCAAGTCCTGGAAAGGCGCCCGGTGTATCAATGAAAGTGACGATAGGTTTATTAAATTTCTCAGCGATCTTCATGAGCCGAAGGGCTTTTCTGTAACCTTCCGGATTCGCCATACCGAAATTCCGCATTTGCCGCTGCTTGGTATTTCTTCCTTTTTGCTGGCCAATAAGCATAAATGTCTGGCCGTCGATTGAACCCAGTCCGCCTACCATCGCTTTATCATCTGCTACCGTGCGATCGCCATGAAGTTCGATAAAATCGGAGGTGATTTCGTAGATGTAATCGAGGGTATAAGGCCGCTCAGGATGCCGGGATAACTGAACCCGTTGCCACCCCGTTAGATTTTCAAATGTTTCCTTCTTGAGTTCTAAAATCTTCTTTTCCAGGGCCTTAATAGCTGCCTGAACATCCTTATCGCTGCCTTTCGCGAGATGCTTCATGTCATCCAGCTTCGCTTCTAAATCAGCAATAGGTTTCTCGAAGTCCAAAAGGGTCATTGTTTAAATTTAAATGAAGCACAAAATTAAAAGAATTTACAAATCGGCACTTTGAAAACGATTTATAATAAGCCTTACCAGAAGCATTCTCACGGAACCATAAAGAAAAAGAGCCTATGACCATGGAAAAGCCTGTTTTGTAATTAAGCCATTTAATATGCACGGGTAATTAAATCATAGTTTTTGATGGAATTGGCAGAAATTAATGATTTATTTTTGAATAGTCATTTAATAAACCCCGCTTTAAATGAAACAATGGATGATTTTCGGACTGGCCTTCATTTGTGTGCTGGTGATGTTGTATGCAGGGTACATGGGATTAAACAATGATGACCAACGCGGCGGCTTGTTCTTCATTTTTGTTGGAGTGATGACGGTTATTGGATTATTAATGGACTTTGTCAATCATCTGCGTGCCCGAAGAAGCATGTAATATGCCGCGAACTTTTATCAGGAAATAAGATCTACCTTTACCTATACCTATACCTATAAAGCCCGCCGTCCTGGTGGGCTTTTTTTTGCTTGTGATTACAGCACCGGTATCTCAATTTTGTTGAGATACTTTTTCATATCGTATTCATTGGCGATACTTATCCACAGAATTCGTTGCGTGGTTTTGTCGTAAAACAATTCGACAAACTCCCGGTTAAGGCTGTAGAGGATGAGGCAGTAATTACAGTAGGTAATGGTTTCAACAAAGTGACCTTTCTCCCAGAGCATTTTTGCCCGATCGTCAAGTGACAGCATGTTAAATTTCCCCTCCCTCACTTCCTGCTATTTTTGGAGAAGGTGAAAAAAACTTGTACCCACTTGAAAAAGTCGATGCCACCGGATGCCTCCAAAATGTTTTCTGGAAATTTTTGGATAAAAGGCTGTCAAAGCTATCTTTGCACTCCATTCTTGAAAAGGACCGGTAGTTCAGCTGGTTAGAATGCCTGCCTGTCACGCAGGAGGTCGCGGGTTCGAGTCCCGTCCGGTCCGCTTCCAAATCCATAATCATCAGGCACTTACGAGAAATGTCAGGATCTGCTCCTGATCACTCGCTGGCTTCCACCCCGCGAATTTGACATTTTCCAAAGTTATGTGTCTCGTGCAATCCTAAAACTTGTCCATTAGAAAGTATTCGTAATGAGTAGCTAGTTTTGTAAATCGCTAGTTAAATTCAAGCCATGCAAATGTTATTTAGAACTTCTCTGATAATCATTTTGACCTTCGCCGGTTGTTCACCGAAGCGCCCGACAGATTTATCCCGAGCGCTGCAAGCGGCCGTAAAGGATGACAAATTATCGGTAAAGAAAATGGAGAATATCATTAGTGAATTCAATCTGCTTCAAAAAAACGACAAGGAAAAGTCGCGGGAATATGTAGTAAAAGTGCTCAATGTTATTAAAATGGGCGGCGATTCTTCCCATATCGATGTTGTCAGACGTCAGATTCTGGTTGTCAGGAAACGGGTTTAATCAAATCTGCTCACACACATCTTTATTCTACCAAGTGAACTTGCCCGACTCAATGGAGGTGAGTATCGATTGCGCTTCTTTTACATAAGCTGTTTTATAGGTCAACTCATTTACTTCCTTCTCTTCGGGCATTTCAATTTTTCCACCGATGATCTCCCGAAGTCTTTTCAGCAGATCTTCTCTTGTAAAGCTGCTCATGTAGCAGTCATAATGAACATCCTGCAGCGCCAACGCCTGGTCATGAAGCCTGCTGTCTTTCTTGTCTTCCGGGTGAATAGCATTTGCTCTTTTGAGGAATTTTTGCGCAATTTTAAATTTATCCCAATCCATAAGTGGGTTACAAGTTACAATCATATGAAAGCTATGTACAGCAACCATAATCATTGTTGCGGTAATTTTATGGCTTTTGGGTACCCAAGAATGAAATTCCTTTGGAAAGTGAATGGCGTCTCAAAATTTTAGACATAAAAAAGCCATAGTTTCTGCACCTATGGCTTTTCGAGTGGTTAATATCTATTCATGGTAAAAAATCATGCCACTAAAGATCCAAATGAATATTGTCTAAATATTTTTGCAAAATGTTGTCGTTTACCACCCTTACCATCATCACCTGTTTGGCGCTGTTATCATATACCAATTCCATAAACTGGTTGTTGAAGCTGTACAGCAGTACATTGTAATTGTAATAGCTGTTCGTCGCGACGAGTACACCTCCGTCCAAAAGCATACACGCCTGGTCACTTATTGAAAGATTGTTAAATTTAATTTTATCCATGATACCCTCCCCACGGAATCCCCCCTTACCCTAACTGATAACAGGATTTCTCATTGTAGATACACTTGTTAAGTAAATTTTTGTGCCACCCTTTTTTTTGTTGAGGATGTCCACTTCTGAGAATGGTCTTCGACCAATCACTAAATAAACGCCTATCCGGGGGGAAAAGTATTCGTGGTTTGAGCGCGTGATCGCTGAATCATCTGGGGTGTGCATCGATTGCTGATCTTTCGCCCGCCAGCATCCCGTCTATGGAAGACCCTAACTCCCCATTCACTGCCTACTGACTTTCGCCGGGCAATGGAGAGAAGCTTTATAGGGAAGGAGAATTACCGCGGCTTATTGCGTTCTGTCCCCGGTGAATAAAAAGTATTATTTTAGGGCCTACTCATGAGAAGAATCCCCATTTACTTCATTCTTTTAATGCTAATTCTCCCCGCTTGCAGCAACCGCGCAGGTGGGAGAACGACGACGGTGGTTAAACCAAGGTATCACAATTGGTGGTTTTCGAAAAAGAATGACCACGGTAAGAAGCGGACCAAACTTGTCAGGATGCGGAATTAATCGGCTGCAGGCACTGAATCTTAAAAGTGCTGCAAGCCTGAAAATCTAAAAATTTAAATAAAATTCAGCGGTTTGAGAGCCGTGTTGTCGGGCAACATGCGTTGAAGCTCGAGGACGGATTCGAAGCGAACAGCCCGGACATTAAAGAATTTTCTAACTCAACCCCTTCATTAAATTATCGATATTTCTGCGGAAATAAAGTTTCAAGGGACTCTGTTGGGTCAGGTGGGCTGAAACGATGGATCCTAAAAAAAGTGTCATGAAAAGATTCGTGATATCGCGCGTTGAGCTGGTTTTCGTGATCTCTTTTTTCATGATCGCTTCAAGCGTAAATTTTTCCAACATCTGATCCAGGGAGAAGATCTCGAGGTTATTGACCTCATCTCCTTCCGGAAAAAATAATTTTTTCTCTTCCAGTTTAACCGGGAAAGGTTTATGTGGCCTTTTTGAATCAGATAAATACCCTACAAGGCTCAGCATCAATCCCGGATGATTTTCACATTCATCGCTCAGTTTATCAAGCAGGTAGAAAACTCCCTGGATTCCTTCTTTGGGTTTCTGCTTCAACTCGACAGACCGGCCGAGGCACCATATCCTGAAATGATACAATAAGACATCTTCCTTTTGGGGAAAATATTTGAAAAAAGTAACTTTAGAAATCTTTACTTTTTCACAAATATCCTCCACATAGATATCCTCAAATGCTTTTTTACCTATAAGTTTGAGCGTATGTTCCAATACCTGAACCTTTAACCGCGCGGCTTTTTCTTTCCTGAGACTCATGTAAGTATCAACTTTGACTTGAATTAAGAATTTTATGTTGACTTTACCAATGTTAATAATGACAAAACGCTTTTTTCTGCTTTTACTTGCTGTAGTCCTGGTTACCTGTCACTCACCACTTTCTAAACTACCGACCATAGGTGTTATGGCCGATTCGGCTATGGTCGTTTCCGCGCACCCCATCGCTTCAAAGGTAGGTGCCGATGTTCTGCGACAGGGAGGGAATGCGGTCGATGCCGCCATCGCTGTTCAATTTGCCCTGGCAGTGGTGTATCCTGCGGCAGGAAACATTGGAGGAGGTGGATTTATGGTTTTGCGGCAAAGTGACGGCTTTGTTACCTCCCTCGACTATCGGGAAAAGGCTCCCGGTTTAGCTTCAGAAAACATGTATCTCGATGATACTGGAAAGGTACGGAAAGGTCTCAGCGAAAGGGGGCATCTATCAAGCGGCGTCCCCGGATCAGTGTCCGGTATGTTTGAAGCACATGCACAGTATGGATCACTCCCCTGGAAGGCGCTTTTGCAGCCAGCGGTCGATCTCGCTAAAAATGGTTTTCCCCTTACCAAACGCCTTGCAGAAAGTCTGACACACCTTCAGGATACCCTGAGGAGGTACAATTCAATCCTCCCGGAATTTCTCGTGCGCGATAAATGGCATGAGGGGGATACCATTTACTGGAAGGACCTCGCGCATACCCTGGAGCTGATACAGGATCGCGGTGCTACAGGTTTTTACGAAGGGGAAACTGCTGACAATATTGTGGCCGAAATGAAACGGGGTAATGGACTTATTACCCACGAAGACCTTAAGTTGTATAATGCACGGTGGCGTAAACCTGTGGTAGGTTCGTACAAAGAATACACCATCATTTCTATGGGGCCACCGTCTAGCGGGGGGGTTGCGCTCTTGCAATTATTGAATTCTGTAGAAAACTTTCCAGTAAGCAGCTGGGGTTTTAATAAGCCTGAAACGGTTCACCTCATGACAGAAATACAACGGAGAGTATATGCAGACCGGGCGGCATTTCTCGGTGATCCGGATTTTTTCAATGTACCGGTTAAAGCATTAACAGAAAAAACCTATAGTGAAAAACGGATGCTGTCTTTCGATCCCGATAAGGCTACGCCGAGCCAGGATATAAAGGAAGGGAATGTTTCAGTAGAAGAATCCCGTCAGACAACCCACCTGTCAGTGGTCGATCAGGCGGGCAATGCGGTTGCCGTGACCACAACCTTGAATGATTCTTACGGATCAGCCGTTATCGTTGCCGGCTCCGGTTTTTTCCTGAATGATGAAATGGATGATTTTAGCGTCAAGCCAGGTCAGCCCAACATGTACGGTGTCATCGGCGGAGAAGCCAATAAAATTGAACCGCACAAAAGAATGCTGAGCTCCATGACGCCCACGATCGTTGAACGCAATGGAAAATTATTTATGGTTGTCGGAACCCCGGGTGGATCCACTATCATCACTTCCGTTTTCCAAACCATTTTGAATGTAGTTGAATTCAATATGAGTATGCAGGATGCCGTTACGGCCAATAGAATTCACAGTCAGTGGCTTCCGAATGTTATCTACGCTGAGAAAGGGGCCCTTCAAAAAAAAGATAGCATGAAGCTCGTAAAATCTGGTCACCGCTTTGATCCAGGATATTATGATGGTATTGGCAGGGTTGATGCCATCCTTGTTCTTCCCAATGGAAAACTAGAAGGCGGGGCTGATCCGAGAGGCGACGATGCAGCGGTTGGGTTTTAGGGATTAGGCATTAGGTGAAGTCAATGGTCAATAGTCTTTAGCGCTAAATGATAACTTATGTGCGATTGCATTTAAAGTCGAGAATACCTGGAACTTGAAATCTTTTTCAAAACTTCTTGATCACAAACTCCACCCTCCGGTTCATCTTCCGGGATTCTTCCGTATCGTTGCTGGCTATGGGCTTGCTGCCACCAAAGCCTTTGCCCGAAATTCTGGTCGGATCAATTCCTTTGGATACCAGGTATTGTTTCACTCTGTTCACTCGCTCCCGCGAAAGTTTCACATTGTCAGAATGAATTCCACGGCCATCCGTATGGCCCATCAGTTCTATCTTTACTTTAGCGTTTTCTTTCAGGAAGGAAACGACCAGATCCAATTCCCCAAAAGATTCAGGAAGAATATCCGTTTTCG
Source organism: Cyclobacteriaceae bacterium (assembly GCA_039917935.1). GTDB lineage: Bacteria > Bacteroidota > Bacteroidia > Cytophagales > Cyclobacteriaceae > Chryseosolibacter. The sequence continues at coordinate 14,784 of JBDSIM010000117.1, forward strand.
TTTGTACGAACAATACGTTTTTCAAATTGACGGTAGCGCCGATTTCAACTGGCTGAAGACGGAAGTTCATTTCTAATTCGCGCATATCCGCCGCGTCGATATCCAGCTTTTCCATATTACTGATGTATCCGCCCGCCTGTATCCTGATAACATATTGGGAACCCGGAACAGTCATCGTATACCCATTTTCTCCAGCAGTGAACGACTGAGTTGCCATACCCGGACTCTCGAATGATATCCTCGCCGGTATGCTTTCTCCCGTTTTTGCATTGAGTATTTTGCCAAAAACTTTGACAGCGCCAGGAATTACAGATTCCTTTTTTTTAACCGTTTCTTCATCAGGAACTACCAATGGAACCGTGGCCTCCCCTAGCCTCGTTTCACGATCGAGACTCGCATACACAACAGTGTCTTTTATGGGGATAACAGGATCATCTGACGTGAATACTTTTATATCTCCATAGCCATCACTGCTTTTTGTCGTTGTATAAATTGAAAAACCACGCGCCTCATCCGCGCGAAAATAAAGCTCCCGGCCTTCTGAATTAATCGAGGGTCCAAGATTGACAGGGGGCGACCAATTTGTCCACGATTCATCCAGCCGTGTTGCGGCATAAATATCGAAACTACCCTGGCCTTTTCTTCCGTTGCTCGAAAAGTATAAGGTTTTTTTATCCGCGCTAAGCGACGGACTTAACTCCTGAAACTGAGTATTAATGGAGCTCCCCAGATTTTTGGGCTCACTCCACGTACCCCCCTCCCTGACACTGACGTAGATGTCGTCAACCCCAAAGGTTCCATAACTCTCGGCAGAAAAGATAAAGACCGAATTATCCGAAGAGACTGCACCACACGACATCCCTGATTTATTCAAGAAATATGGAATGATGATGTTTTCAGGGCGCGACCACTCACTTCCACTAATTTTTGAAACCGAAATTCCCTGTGTTTTTGCCAGGTTACCTGAAGAACCATAGTGGCTCTGTAAAAACAATTGTTGCCCATCAGATGAGAACCCGGCCACAGCATTGTAAGCACGGTCGTTTAGCTGTGCACCGGCGTGTAGTGGTGCGGACCATTGAGATCCTTCCATCCGGGCAAACCAGATATCTCCGGGGTCTTTTTTTCCGCCTGAATTTTCAGGATGGTTGGATCTTGTA
>JBDSIM010000118.1:0-7059 GCA_039917935.1 Cyclobacteriaceae bacterium
GTTCACATTCGTCGAGATGATCGCATCCGGCCGCGTGTTCAGTTCTTCGAAGTTTTGAGTACAACTACTCAAAACAATAGTTGTGATCAGTACGACCGTTAAATATTTTATCATTTTCATATGACTCATTTCATTTAAAAATTTAGAAGCCGAGGTTTAAGTTAAATCCGTAAGACCGCGCAGTAGGAGGTCCGAAGGCATCATAGCCCCAGGCAGCTGTGCCTGTACCCACTGTCACATCCGGATCGATATTTTTTGCATTGTTAGAGAAGAAGAAAAGATTTCTTCCAACAAATGATACGCTGACTCTCCGGAACGGTCCATCTCCCAACAAGGAGGATGGAATGGAATAACCCAGCACCGCTTCCCTGAATCGCACGTTGGAAGCATCTACCGTAAACATTTCACCCACGGGGGCATTTCTGCCTCCTACTTTTAACCAAAATGCCTGAGCGGTAATCGGGATATCATTGGCGGGAAGTACAGTACCTTCTGCCTCCGTACCCGTGCCGATCACTGCAGTTTCGTTAGCATAAAAGTTTTCGCCGAAGATCAATCCGCCATCGCGGCCCTCAAGCGTCTCCTCGGTCAAACCATCGGCATAGATAATGGCATTTCCCAAAGAAGAAATACTTCAACCTTTCCTGATGTCAATCAGAAAACTGAAGCTGAAATTTTTGTAAGAGAATGCATTGTGAATACCTGCCAACCAGTCTGGGTTGTAGTTCGCAACTTTTTTAGTGAAACCTGCAGTCACCCTTGGTAAACCGGTCAGGGCGTCTATCAGCACCTGGCCTTGTGAATTCCTTAGCAACCCTCTTGAGTATACGTCACCGAAAGGACTGCCTTCCTCAATTCTGAAACGGCGCAGGAAGTCTGAACCAATTTCAACGCTCTTGCGCTTTTCATGAATGGTCTTGACCAAACTGACGTTGCGGGCAAAATTTACTGTAATGTCCCAATTAAAATTGGTGCCCGTCAATGGTTTTCCAGTAAGTGTTAATTCAACACCATTATTTTGAACATCACCGCCGTTAACAAAATATGTCGAAGCGCCTGATCCCACTGGAAGTGATAATGTAAAAAGCTGATTTTCGGTATTGGACTTGTAATAGGTGAAATCAACCCCTAATCTGTTTAGGAAGAACCTAACATCCGCGCCCAATTCCAATGATTTAGTAAACTCTGGAACGAGATTAGGATTGGGAAGCACGCTGCTTAATGCTAAAAAACCACCTGATCCGCCGGCAGACAACGCCGCAGTCCTTTGCAATTGGTAAGGGGAAGTTCCATTTCCCGTTTCAGCAAATGAACCTCTTATCTTAGCAAACGAAAGGAAGGACGGTAACTCCGTCAAATCAGAAATGACAACGTTTAAACCAGCCGAAGAATATGGGATTGACCAATTTTCAGGAGATAATGTGGAACTCCAGTCGTTTCGGTGAGTAAGATCCACGTATACCGCATTTTTGAATACCACTTGAGCAAAGCCGTACAAAGAGTTATTATCGGATGGTCCACCAACGTCATGTGAGGCCAAGACTTGTTGCGTGTTTCCTAAAGCAAAAAAGTTAGGTACCGTTAACCCTGGGCCCGTGTTAGCGAAAAGTCCAGAATTACGATTTCTCCTTGCATTACCCCCTGCGTTTAAGTTAAAGGACCAGTCGTTATTGATGACTTTATTATAAGTAATCAAGAAGTCACTGTTCCATTCGTAACTGTCTGTTCTCCCCTGAAAAAAACGGCCGTTCTGTGCAATGATATAAGTATCATTGTATAATCGGGTGTCATTGGATCCAAAAGAACGGTCGATAGCAGATCGTCCCAGTATACTCAAATCCTTAGTTAACGCATACCTGAGTGATGCCAGCGCAATTACGCGGTCAGTCACATCCAATTTGAGATTGCGGTTGATTGTCCAATATGGATTAGCCCCGCCGTTGGATCCTACGTTCCAGAAATTTTGACGAATAACGCCCTCAGCATTCAGAAATTGATATCTCTCGATATCTTCTGTTCTGATATTCCGCGGCAGTCTGTAGGCGTGGCGCATTGGGTTGTCAAAACTTTCACCCTGCGCCAATTGATTTTCAATATCCTCCCGGATGTAATTCAATTTTGCATCCAGGGTAAGTTTGTCGCTTAACTTATTGGTTACACGCAAGTTTACGTTATGCCTTGTCAGTTCATTAGTAGGCACAACACCTTTTGCATCCGTATAAGTGTAAGAGAAATAAGTCTGGCTCTTTTCGTTGCCGGTGGTGATCGCAAGCGTGGTTGAGAAGTTTTTACCAGTTTGAAAGAAATCTTTTACGTTATCCGGCTGAGGAGAAAACGCATAGTCAGCTATAGGTCGGTTTGGATCAGGTGACCAATGTGCCACCGTGCTTCCATCCATTCTTGGACCCCACGCAGTTTCCGAGTTCGGCGAATAGACTCCGTTCGTACCCTGACCATATTCGTTTTGGTAGTTTGTTAATAGTAGAGGTGTTTCAAACTGGTAGGTGGAGTTCACATCAATTAAAAACCCTCTGCCAGTATTCTTTCCTTTTTTAGTGTTCACCATGATAACTCCATTTTGTCCTCTGGCTCCATAAAGAGCAGATGCATTACCACCTTTCAGAACAGTAATACTTTCAATATCATCCGGACTAATATCCGATATATCACCATTTAAGGGAACTCCATCAACTATATATAGAGGCTGGCTGTTACCGTTGATCGAGCGATTACCTCTTAAGATCACGCGTGTCGACGCTCCAACGCCCGTACCGGCGCGGTTGATCGAAATACCCGTCACTTTTCCCGCTAAGGAATTGATGATATTAAGCTCTCTTGCCTTTGACAATTCTTCTGTGCTTACATCCTGCACGGCATAGGTCAGCGCTTTTTTCTCACGCTCAATACCCAATGCTGTGACGACAACTTCACTTAACTCTGTAGCATCTTCTTCCATCAGGATGCTAATATTTGTCTGGGTACCTACCGTAATTTCCTGGCTTGTAAATCCAATGAAAGATAAAACAAGCACCGAGCTGTTGTCAGTAACACTTATTGAAAACCTTCCATCCGAATCAGTAGATGTACCGGTAGTGGTTCCCTTCACCAAAACCGATACCCCGGGAAGCGGGGATTGGTCAATCGCTGATGTCACAGTTCCTGATACAGTTAGTTGCGCCATGGCGGCGGAACTACCAACCAGAAAAAGAACAATGAATCCTAGTAAACGTTTTTTCATCTGCTTTTTGGGATTAGTGAATAATGTTTGTGGAATGAGTTATTTCAAAGTAGGTCTTCTATCCAAATCTAGAATAACGTTCACATAAATCCTAAACAAATTAATAAATGTACACGGGCACATTTTATTTGTGCCCGGGAACGCATTCGCAAACGTTTTTTTTCTTTTGTGAATAAAAAAAACGTTCTTTAAGATGGATGGACCCCAAAATAATTAGGATTAAGGATATTGCCCGCCTTGCCGGAGTAAGTAAAGGCACTGTGGACCGCGTGCTGCACGGGCGCGGCGGCGTTTCCGATAAATCTCTCCAGCGGGTTTTAAAAATAATGGAGAAAATCGATTATAAACCCAACCTCATTGCCCGCACCCTTGGTACCCATAAAAATTACAGAATTATTGCGCTGATTCCCGATCCCGTATCCGATCCTTATTGGGAACAAACCAACCTGGGTGTTTCTCAAGCGCAGTCCGAGTGGGCCCAGTATGGAATCACCATTGTCGTATATTTTTTTGACCAGTATAGCAAAGAGTCTTTTAAAAAACAGGCATACGATGCCTTTCTGGCAAAACCGGATGGAATTTTAACAGCCCCAATTTTCTATGATGAGGCTTTACCGTTTTTTAATTTGTTGAAAACCCAACGCATCCCGTACGTCTTATTTAATACCAATATTCCCGAGGTAAATCCGTTGAGTTTTATCGGACAAAATATTTTCCACAGTGGCAAGGTAGGTGCCGAACTGATGTACCGCGGCCAGCACGCAGGCGGAAAATTAGCCCTGCTTCATCTGGATGAAGATTTTCACAACTCTATCCACCTTTTGGAAAAAGAAAGGGGATTCCGCGAGTTTTTTAAAACCAAAAATAAATTCAGTTTTGAAATCAAAGAATTCAGTTTAAATCCTGCGGATGAATCCTTTGAGGCCAGCCTTGCAGAACTGTGTGATGATGGTGAACTGAAGGGAATTTTTGTCAGTACTTCAAAGGGCACATCCGTGGTCGCATCGTTCCTGGAAAGAAATGGCAAACAAGATATTATGCTTATCGGCTACGATCTTTTGGAAGAAAATCTTAAATATTTAAGATCTGGCACCATTGATTTCCTCATCAATCAAAATCCAAAACGACAAGCTTCCCTGGGCATCAGCCATTTGGTCAATTATTTATTGTTTAAAAAGAAAGCCCCGGATATGGATCTCTTTCCCCTCGAAGTGATCACTCAACAAAACCTGGAATCCTATTTAAGCTCCGGCTTGCATTAAAAAAGCAGAAAGCTTAAGGCTGAAAGCAGGATAATGTGTAAGTAAAATAAACCGTTCTTCGATTGACGCTTTTGTACGTTCCCGTAAACTGAAAAACCAAATTTCTTTGTCGAATACCTGACGCTAATTTACCGGTTATCAGGAACGGATCATGAGCCGAGTAATACACCTTTTTTTTGATTTGAATTTTGCTCACCTTTCCCCCTATATTAAATATGCAGCGCACTACCACCTTTAAGATGACTTTGTTCCTTGCTGCCGGACTATTTATCGCGGGTATTTTTTTACTGAATTCCGCCCAAATCAAACTTTCCAGTATTTTACTGATCGGGAGTCTTGCTTTGATGGCGATTTGCTTTCAGAATTTCGAAAAACTCAGCGGATTTTCTTTTACATTCTGGATACTGACTTCTGTAACCTTCGCCCTCTTTTACCCGGAATTCTTTACGGGGATAGGAGATTTTTCTTTTAAACATTTTATCCTGCCGCTGTTGCAACTTATTATGTTCGGTGTCGGTACTACCATGGGATGGAAAGATTTTGGGGAAGTCATTCGTGCACCGAAAGCAGTTGTGATCGGAATTGTATGTCAGTTTACCATCATGCCCTTGCTGGGATTTACCATTGCCCATACCTTTAATTTCCCAGCAGAGATTGCCGCCGGCGTTATTCTGATTGGTTGTGTGCCCAGTGGCCTGGCCTCCAACGTGATGTCATATATCGCTAATGCGAACGTTGCCCTATCAATTACCCTTACCGCGGTGGCCACATTGATGGCCCCGTTCATTACCCCTTTCCTGATGAAAATGCTGGCAGGTCAGTTTGTGTCGGTAGATTTTATCAGCATGATGCTGGACATTTTTAAGATCGTCATTCTTCCCATTTGTGCAGGGCTCCTCTATAATTATTTCCTGGGAGGGAAATTTAAATGGCTTGACAATTCCATGCCGATGGTTTCCATGGTATCCATTGCCCTCATCCTCACCCTGATTACTGCTGCAGGAAGAGATAGCCTGCTCATGGTGGGACCCCTGCTTGTACTGGCTGTGCTGCTGCATAATTTGTTTGGATATCTGGTGGGGTATGTATGTTGTAAAGTTTTGAGGATGGATGAAAAAACGTGCAGAACCATCGCACTGGAGGTAGGTCTGCAAAACGGAGGCCTGGCCTCCGGACTTGCGCTTCAAATGGGAAAGGTCGCAACGGTGGGGCTAGCGCCAGCAATTTTCGCCTCGTTGATGAATATTACCGGGTCTTCACTGGCTACCTGGTGGCGGAGTAAACCAACACAAGTTTAACATAACCATGATGAAATATTTCTCAGTTTTAATCGGTCTCCTGATCACAACAATAGTGGTCGGTCAGGATGCCCGCAAAATGGATCGCGAACAGGTAATTTTCTTAACCCAGGAATGGAAAGGCGAGCGCTATGCCGACGGGCGTCCAAAAGTGCCCGACGACATGTTGAACCGAATGCGCAAACAGGGCACAGAACAAGTGTGGACTATCCTCAAAGCGAAGGGATTTAATAATCAGTTTGCGGGCAACTTCATGAAGCTCCACGACGATCAGCCATTTGTCGGAAGAGCCCTGACCGCTCAATATATGCCACTCAGACCTGATCTTGAAAAAAGGTTGATGGACAAAGGCCATAAAGAAGGACGTGTAGGTCCCATGAACTCATGGCCGATCGACATGCTCCAAAAAGGAGATGTGTATGTAGCTGATTGCTTTGAGAAAATAACCAACGGTACCCTTATCGGCGACAACCTCGGAAATTCGATTTATTCAAAAACGGGAACCGGAGTAATATTTGATGGGGCAGCCCGCGATATCGATGGTCTGGGTGAAATTACCGGTTTCAATGCGTATGTAAGAGGATGGGATCCTTCTTTCCTCACAGAAACCATGCTGATGAGTATCAATAGCCCTGTGATTATCGGGGAGGTAACGGTGTTACCGGGAGATGTTGTGCTGGCGCGAAGAGAAGGGGTTATTTTCATTCCATCCCATCTTGTGCAGGAAGTGCTCGTCAATACAGAATTCATTATGCTTCGGGATAAGTTTGCTATTGAACGACTGAAAGCAGGTGTTTATACCCCGGGGCAAATCGATACCGCCTGGACCGACGCCATCAAACAGGATTTTCTAAGGTGGGTAAGTCTCAATCCGGATCTACTTCCGATGTCAAAAGAAGAACTTGATAATTTTATGAAGAATCGCACGTGGTAATGTTTAGCAAAAATCAAAAATAATATGAAGCTGAATCTGTTTTTTATTGCCTGTCTGTTAACTGTATTGACCATCCCGGTGATTGGTCAGACCCTCGACCTTCTTATAAAGAATGGCCACGTGATCGATCCCAAAAACAATATCGATGCCATAATGGACGTGGCCATCAGGGAAAATAAAATTGTCGAGGTAGCGAAAAACATCAATAAGGAGTCCAGGAAAACTGTTGACGCCAGCGGACTATATGTTACTCCCGGATTGATTGATCTGCACGGCCATCATTTTTTCGGAACCCAACCCAATGCCTACCTGAGCAACAGTTTTACT
>JBDSIM010000119.1:0-4282 GCA_039917935.1 Cyclobacteriaceae bacterium
ACTACGGCAGGAGAGGAGACAGCGTATTCCGGCCGATGATGCTCACCCAATGCAAAAATATCGAGGCCTACCTGGTCCGCAAGTTTTATTTCCTCCATAAGGTCTTTCATGCGTTGATGTGTATGAAAAGCTTTACCAGGTACCATGTCGGCGAACGTATAAATCCCTAATTCCATATCGAAAATTTCAATCTAAACAAGTGGTATTTAATATTGCTCTTCAGTAAACACCAGTTTCATACTCCAGGTTCTTTGTAAATCTCCACAACTTTCGGCGATTTTTGCGATGGGACCTTGATGTATGATCCACGACGTATTGCGGATTTTTAACTATAGGTAAAGAAACGTTGTAAGGTAGATTCAGGTTCTTAACCTAGATTAAGAAAATATAAGCTTAAAATATCAGGTGCGTGTCCTAACCGATGAAATTCCGTATTTTTAATCACGATAACTCTTTTTTAAGATGAATACCGAGCTGGTAGGAAAGAATGTTGCCAAACACATAGAATTAAGTGAGAAGGAAAAAGCGTATTTTCTTTCGGTTCTTGAACCAAAATCCCTTAAGCGTAGGAAATTATTCTTAAAAGAAGGCGTGGTTTGCCAATACTCTGCATTCGTCATCGACGGGGCTTTGAAAAGTTATACTATCGATCAGGAAGGTAAAGAGCACATCTTAAATTTTGCTACACCTGACTGGTGGATATCCGACATGTACAGTCTGCTTTCACAGAAGCCAGCCATCCTGAATATTGAAGCCATTGCTGATGCTGAAATACTGATGTTATCAAGGGAAAATCAACAAAAGCTTTATGAAAGAATTCCTAAATTTGAACGATTCTTTCGCATTCTCGTTGAAAATTCCCTGGTAGCCAATCAACAGCGGTTGATTGATAACTTAAGCGCTTCTGCTGAAGACCGTTATCTTCACTTTATTCAAAAATATCCATCTATTCCTTCCTGTGTGCCACAGCATAGCATAGCTTCCTACCTCGGTATAACACCTGAATTCTTAAGCAAGATCAGGGCACGTCTGGCCAAGAGGAAGCCAGTCAATGTTCGGAAATGAAAGAGAATTTTAATTAAAATAGGGTGAGCTGTAGGTTCCTTTTAATTTCATATGCCCTCCAAAAATTTCGGAACAGAAGTATTTACACTTTAAATAGCAGATTATTTACTTCGTCAATCTCATCCTGGCTAATCGTATGGCCCATCTCAGGATATATTACTTCGATGACTGATGCTTTCATTGACTTTAGCAGAATAGCAGTTTGATGCACCCTTTCCACGGGTATGTGAGGATCCGGATCACTGCTGCCGATGAAAACCGGAGTACCACCAAAATCACCGCTATAATTTTCGGGATATAATTTATCGCCGATCAATCCTCCCGTAAACGCGGCAACACCTCCCCACTTCCTCGCATTTCTGGCTACATATTCCAAGGTCAGACAAGCCCCTTGTGAAAAACCGGCAAAGTATATATTCTCATCTTCAATTCCTGCTCGACGGATATCGGAAATCACATCGCTGATAAGTTCCAAAGCAGATGAAAGCCAGGGTTCATTTTGTTTTGGTGGTGCCAGGAAGGAGTAAGGGTACCAGGTATAGTTGGTAGCCTGTGGGGCCAATAACGCGAAGTCGTTTACGTTCAGATTGTCCGCCAGCCCAAGGATGTTTTCTGCGGAGGCGCCGCGCCCATGCAGCATAACCAAAGCTTTTTTAGCTGCCTTGAGTTGGGTTCCTCCAAAGGTAATTTCTTTCTTATGCATATCATTTTTTATATTTATGGTGATTGTAACGGATACTACGACCTTTTTACCCGCAGCCGGTTCTTCAAAAAACTTCGCAAAAGTTAAGGACTACGATTGTTGACCCATCAAATAGTACCTGGTATATCAGAGCAATTTTTCGGCGTTAAATAATGAATTGTTTATTGGAGGCTCCTTTTTTTATTTTTGTTGCCAGTTTTTATTCCATATATCCGCATACAGTTCAGAATGCCTTTTAAATTGCGCGAGCACGTATGGGCACAGGGCGATTACCATCAATTTTTTTTCCCTGGCATAGGCAACCATTGCTGGTAATAATTTTGAAGCTATACCCTGTCCCTTTAGTATCTCTGCAACTTCCGTGCGATATACCGTCAAGTTCCCGTTTTGTATTCCGATCCCCATCTCTGCTACCGGATTTCCTTCGCTTTCGATGACAAATGCGCCACGTCCAACATCATTTAGTTTTAACCGGATATCTTCCATAAATATTGAATGAAAATAACGGAACGATGATCTTAATTTATTCAGTAACTGATTTATATTAAGACTGGTAAAATCTTTTCAAGTTCCGCGCGATTGCTTTCATATTGCGGAGGTAATTTTAAATGTTGTCCCAGTTCTGAAACTGACTCATCAATTGAAAATCCGGGATTATCTGTTGCGAGTTCAAATAATACACCTCCTGGTTCTCTGAAATAAAGAGAGAAAAAATAGTTCCTGTCAATTTTTGGTGTAATACTCAAAACTTTGCTGACCACTTTTTCCCGGTAGTCCATTAATACTTCTTCATTTTTCACCCTAAAAGCGATATGATGAATTGTTCCGCCAGCATTAATTGCTCTTGGCCCTTTGGGTGCTTCCAACAGATCGATAATGGCCGCATTCTTAACGGTTTGGCTAGTAAAGCGATGGCGGTTTCCTTCCTGCCCGGAAAAGGAATAATCCAATATTTCTGTAAGTACTTTGCCCGTGGACTCTACTGACTTTAAGGTAAGGGAGATACTGTGGAAACCTTTTGTCGCAACCTCCGCCTTCACTTCATCGGTTTGCCATGGTTTGCGCTCGTCGGGTGAATTGGGTATTACGAAAGTTAATGGCAACCCGTCAGGATCTTCAATGGAAAGATACTGCTCGCCGAATCTTGATCCGCTGGCAAGTATGTTTACGTTGAACTTTTTGAACCGGTCCATCCAGAAATCAAAACTTTTTTTCGGAACTGAGTACCCGATTTCAGTTGCCATACCAGTTCCTTGTTTACCTTTTGTTATCCCTTCCCAGGGAAAAAACGTAAGGATGGTTCCCGGAGTACCCACTTCATCACCAAAGTAGAAGTGATACGTACCGGGGTCATCAAAGTTTACAGTCTTCTTAATAAACCTCAGACCCAGAACCCTGGTATAAAAGGAAAAATTGCGTTTTGCATTTCCTGCTATGGCTGTGATGTGATGTATGCCTAAAACCTTGTTTTCCATATCGATGCTTATAGCCTTAACTCAATTGTTCTGTAAATTTACCATCAACGAAGATAAATAACCTTGAACTAGATTAAGAAAAATCCAATCCACCTGATTTTATCCGGTAATATGCATTTCATGTTTATCTGAGGGGGGTAACCATCAGGATGCCGGTTTCACACCATTCCCGATTAAATAGATCCTGGTTATTTTTCAAAAAATACCAATTTTCTTAATCTAGTTCAACGATTTCAATCGACCGGAGCCCCTAGCTTTGTATTATCAAGCAAAAATAAAACTATGGAAACGCAAACAATCACCAAAACAAAATGGAACCTTGATCCGACACATAGCGAGATCGGATTTAAGGTTAAGCACATGATGATCACAAACGTATCAGGATCTTTCGGAAAATTTGATGTACAAGCTGAGACCGAAGGACATGATTTTATCACGGCGGCGATAACTTTTACGGCTGACATCAATTCTATTTCCACAGGAAACAGTGACCGGGATAATCATTTAAAATCAGTTGATTTCTTTGACGCGGGCAATTTTGCTCATTTGAAATTTGTCTCTACAAAATTTGAAAAGAAAGATGAGGAGAATTATATTCTATCCGGCGACCTCACCATTAAGGAAATTACCAAGCCTGTTAAACTTACGGTGGAATTCGGTGGTATTGGTAAAGATCCCTGGGGAAATGAGAAAGCCGGGTTCACCATCAGTGGGAAAATCAATCGAACTGATTACCATCTCAATTGGAATGCGGCATTAGAAACCGGCGGTGTGCTGGTAAGTGAAGAAGTAAAACTATTGGGCGAAATTCAGCTTATTAAAACAGTTTAATTGGCCCAGGCGAATTGTCGATGTCATACACCTAAGATCAAAGCAGGCTGAGCATGGTCATACGGGTTTCAATCGACGATATGTTTAATGCGCCCTATTCTTATGGAAGAATGAGAAAGGTTTGCGCGAGGTCATTCCATCAACTTGTATGGCCATTCCGTTCCTTTAGGGAACCCGAGTTGAACAGCGCGCTTTTGCAATGAGTAAG
>JBDSIM010000120.1:0-26354 GCA_039917935.1 Cyclobacteriaceae bacterium
TGCATCTCAGCAGCATAATTAACTCCGTATTTTGAAAAAGTTGATCTCGTTACTGCATCTGGCTTCCAATCGAAAAACGCGTGTTCTGCATTCTCAATCTCAATATATTTAACATTCTGTCCAGCAGTCTTTAATACATCGACATAGGGTTGAACAACTTCATTGGGTACAAGTGAATCTTTTGTGCCACGCACAATGAAATGGGGGATATGTCTCTCACTAATATTTGGCACATGTTTGACCGGTGAAACTGCATCATAGTATTATTCACCGGTTGTTCAATGAACATTTTGAAGTGTCGCGCATCGGATGGACCGTAACTTGGAGCGGCAACCTTGATCGCGTCTGTAATTTCCTTTCTAACCTGATCAATTGATTTACTGTTTGGGATATAGCTCGGTCGATATTGGTACACGCCAGCACGATCTCCAAAACCACCATCTCCAATCATCGGACAAAGTAATGCAGCAGATTCAGATAAATGACAGCTTCATTACTTTTTCTTACCTTTTCGCGACCACCAGGATATTTCCGGGAGTCGCCAAATCGTATGCATCTAATGATCAATTTTATTTGAATTTCCTTCATGAAAATCGCGCTGCTCACGCTCGGCACGAGAGGCGATGTACAACCTTATGCAATTCTTGGAAGAGCGCTGAAAGATCGTGGACACCAGGTTGTATTGTCTACCGGGAAAAACTTTGAAGCACTTGCGAAAGAATATGACCTTCAGTTTGAGCCCGTGGAGGCCGACTTTCAGGCATGATCAATTCCGATGAAGGCAAAGCGATGATGAAGAATCCTTTCCTGGCCAGGAAACATTTCGCAACAAAGGTGCAGCCGATGATGATCGAAACGCTAAAAAGTTTTTTTAAAACATCAATTGAGGCAGACTGGGTATTATACCATGTAAAATCCCTGGCTGATTTTTTTGCTGATCAGTTTCCGGAGAAAATGATGAGGGCCAATGTGATCCCTGCCATACAGACAACAACTGCATTTCCGAATCCGGTATTCTCGGCACTTTCTCTCCCTAATTTCTTAAACCGATTTACCTACAAGCTAGCCGATCTCGGACTTGCCATGATGAATAAAGCGATTCGCGAGTTTCGCCAATCAGCATCGCTGTCTCCTACACTTCTGAAGAAACTTAATCTTCCTTCAATCTATGGCGTTAGCCCCAGCTTTTTGCCGAGGCCATCCGACTTCTGACGGATAGTTATTTTACAGGATTCTGGCAAGGAGAATCTCCACAAACGCTTGATCAGGATGTTATCGAATTTGTGTCGTCAGGCAAGCCAACTGTATTAATCACTTTTGGCAGCATGCCCTTCGATTTAAAAATGGATTTGCGAAATGCTATAATTTCATTATCAAAAAGACTGAACCTAAATGTTTTGATTGTCAGGGGATGGGGATTTGAAAATTTATCGGATTTCGGTTCTGATAATTCGATTAAAATTATTGCGTCCGCTCCCTTTGATAAATTACTTCCTCATATAAACGCCGTAATCCACCATGGAGGCATTGGTACAATTGCTCAATGTCTGCGTGCCGGTGTACCATTCCTGTCTTGTCCGGTCATTTATCCTATGGGCGATCAGCATTTTTGGGGTAAACGAGCATACATCGTTGGCTGCTTACCGGAACCAATTCCGTTGAAAAAATTGAATGAAGATGTATTGATTCAAAAGGTTTCAGAGCTGCTTACATCTGAGGCATTCAAGATAAATTCCAGGCGTATGGCGCAATGTTTACAAAGAGAAAACGGATTACAAAGTGCTGTTCAATTTATTGAAAACCATTTTGGCTTTCAACGAGCAAAGTGAACTGGAGATAGGGAAGTTGTGTCTGCATATTTTTGCAGGACCTCAATTTGTATTAATATATAATTCTTAGTCAACCCAGTATACCATTGTACTAGTTGCAAAATGGACGGCCATGCTTTTCGGAGTGTTTATTATCTATACTGGCCTTCTCATGCTTTTTACCTCGCAGAAAGCGAGAGAAATATTGAGAAAAACTCATTAATAACAGCGCGGCTGATTTTTTTACGTGTTGCTGTGTCAATGTAGCGTTTTGCCGTTTACAGATTTCAATAGCTGTCCTCAAAGCATTTTTGGATCCATCTGTGAAATCAGTAGGGACTAAAACATTTTGAATCTCGTGCATAAGATAGCGTTCGTGTTTCTTAATGGTTATGGCACTAAAAGTTATTTCGCGTCGGTATCATTTCTATAGAGAATTTCGAGGATACTGGTCGATAAGCGCTCGGCAAGCGATTGCTCAATTTTTTTCTTGTCATTATTACTGTCAGAATGATTTTACATCTTCTTTATTAGCCACTTTGAGTACACCCTTCATTATTCGCCAGTGTCCTGGGAACGAACAAATAAAGGGGTAGTCTCCAGGTGTGGAGGGCGTCTTGAAATTCAGTTCAAAAGATTCGCCGGGAGCAACCAGCGGAGTATAGAAAAGAACTTCTGGTAATTCAGGTACAAAACTTTTTTCGAATCCATCTTTAAGGGCAGACATGGCATCTGCCGCCAGGCCCACTTTTTCCGTACTTCCAGGTCTTATAATGACAACGTTGTGGGGCATTCCATCGGTGTTCTTAAAAATAATTGATACTTCTTTGTTCGGCGAAACGGTAATTACCGTTTGATCAAAAAGCATCTTACCCGGTAGTGTGCTGAGATGAACAATTACTTTATTATTTTCACTGACTGTTGTTTTGGATACTGTGTCCCGGTTGACACTTTCCCGGAATTGAATCACCGCCGTGGCTTCACCGATAACGTCATAATCATTTGACGAGAGCGGACTTCTGTAATATATATGCTTGTCTGGATCTCCTTGAAGAAATCCGGGTAGCTCTAAAAATTCAGAAGAAGAAAGCGGTTTCAACAGGTACTCGGCTTGTGTCGCTTCGCCTGCAAGAAAATCCTTATTTGTTTTAAACATATTCATCCAGACAGGTTGGAGATGCTTAAAGGCTTCTTTTAGCGAATAGTCGATGTAATAATCTACAGGAAGTGCGGTGGTCGAAAGCAGTGCGTTCACGCTTTCTTCCATCTGATAATGGCTTAAGGCCACAATAGCCTGAAGTCTCACTTTGGGGGATGGATCTTTTGCCAAGGCAACGAAAGTTTGGAACGGATTTTCCAAACGATCCCTCCAATAAAACAATACTCTCGTTGCTGCCGCGCGTACATGAGCATCCTTTGCATTTAACAATTGTTTTAACAACTCTCCGTTGGGGATGTTAAACTGCTGATAAACCCACAACCCTTCAAGCGAGTGCTGTTCATATTTTGTGTCCAGGCGGTCCAATTTATCGAGCCATCGATCTAATTCCGGAAGCACTTGTTCTCCTGACATATTACTTAACTGGATACGCGTGCGGTATCTTACTCTATCCTCGTAAGTTTTCAGTTGATCCAATAATTTGTCGATTGTCAGTCGGCTAAGGTCAAGTACCGGCAGGCTTTTCTTTTTTGAGTAGGTTACTCTCCATATCCGACCATGAGAATTATCCCTGCTAGGATCTCTTAGTGCTCTTTCGCCATGATTGATGATTGGATTGGACCAGTCAACAACATATAAGGCTCCATCCGGACCAAACTGCAGATCTACCGGTCTGAAATTCGGGTCTTTTGATTGAAGTAGAGGTGTGGTTTGCGAACCTGTAATCCCACTACCGTCTTCCGTGATGGTATGTTGTCTTATGCCTTGAAAACCGATAAAAGTATTAAACAGAACGTTGCCTTGTGCATTATCCGGAAACTGACGGCTTGACACGATTTCCATGCCGCAGGTCTTTGGTTTCACGGGTCCGGTGAGAAAATCCTTCATCGGCGTATGCTTCTTTGGATAGTCTG
The DNA here is from genome assembly GCA_039917935.1 of Cyclobacteriaceae bacterium. Lineage (GTDB taxonomy): Bacteria > Bacteroidota > Bacteroidia > Cytophagales > Cyclobacteriaceae > Chryseosolibacter. The sequence goes on from JBDSIM010000120.1 coordinate 3,882, forward strand.
TCGCTACCGTCAGCGGTGCGGCAAAATAATTCATACCTGTGGACACATCGCCGATGAGATGTGTGCCGTCGCGCATAAATACATTGCCCCAGGGATTGGCATAGGGATAAGAAATATACGGTTCAAGTTTCATTGTGCGCGGCTCATACCGGTAAGTCTCACCATATGCTCCCCTTACGGGGCCGTAAGGCGTCTCCACTTGTGTATGCAGGAATGTTCCCATGTGCATGTATAACGCACCATCCTGTCCCCACGTATGTGCGCTGAGTGAGTGGTGTACATCCTCAGTTCCAAAGCCATGAAACAAAAAATCTTTTTTGTCCGCTCGTCCGTCACCGTCTGTATCTTTTAAGAATAAAAAATCCGGTGGTTGCGTAACATATACACCTCCATTTCCCAGTTCGAATCCCAGTGGAAGATAAAGGCTGTCAGCAAATACAGTGTGTCTATCAGCTTTGCCGTCATGATTCGTGTCCTCCAATACGACGATCTTATCGTCTGGCATCGAGCCGGGATAGTATTGTGGATACGATGGCATTGTAGCGACCCATAGTCTGCCTTCCGGATCAAAAGTGATTTTTACCGGGTTGGCTATAGGGAAATTTTTTTCGGATGCGAACAATTCAATTTTGAATCCATCCTGCATGATAAATTGGTCTCTGGAAGAAGTTATCTTTATTTCTGCTTTATGTTCTCTGGTATGATTGACAGTGCGGTGTGCTTGTGCCAGTGCTTCGTCGGATGGATCGCGATTTACTCGCCATATCAGCGAGTCAAGAACGGCCACAATAGAATCAAGTTTTCTCATTTCGCCCGGATAGGAAATCGGACCGCCGGGAGGCTGGACCCAGGGTTCTTTACGTCTTCCGTAGATGTATTCACCGTTAACGGCCCGGAACTTATAAAAAAACTGTTTGTTCTTCAGATCAGTAACTTTTTTCAGCGGAATAAGATCCGGTGTCCATGAAACGGGTAAACCGAGTATCTTGGCGATCTCCTCGCTGACACGCCTGTATCCATTTTCATTGAGGTGAATACCATTTATCGTCAGCGGAGCCGACTTATTCTTCATCATTTCCAGGGTTGGATGGTACAAGTCGACGAATGCAACACTGTTTTCTCTGGAGATCATTTCCATGGCCTCTGTATACAACGCCAGGTTTTCATTGTGGACAGAAGGGTCAGGCAGGAAGCCATTCAGTTTCTCGTGTGCGATTGGCGAAACGAGGATGACTTGAGGCGCTGTCCTGCCATTGAATTTCTGCTGCTGAAAATGCTTAAGGTATTCAGCCAATTGTTGTTTAAATGTGCGAAGGCTGTCACGGCCATCGAAGGCTTCATTCATTCCAAAGCAGGCGAAAATTATATCAGCTTTTTGTTGAGTAAGATGATGGTCGAGACTGCCGAAGTTTAAAGGCCTTAGTTGTTGGTTAATCTCATCTCCGCTCCAACCGAGATTTCTTACGGTGATTCTCTTATCCGGAAAGCTTTTGTAAAGAAGGGGTTCTAAATAATTATAATGCTGCAGCCTTTCCGCGAACGTGTTTCCAATGATAACAATCCTGGCCCCCGCCTGAGGTTCAAAATTAATTTTTGGATTGCTTTCGCGGCAGCATATGAGAATAAAAATACAGATCAGTGGAAGCGTATAGGATAGCGGTGTGGATGTCCTTTTCATTGTGGGCGCTATTGATTACAAGAACTTTATTAGAGGCATACGGCTTTAATCGTGCAACAGATTTTCGTTTATCCAGTAAATGCAACGTCCAAACCATTCATTGAACGGCGGTGCCGTGAGAAAACCATGTTCGCCTTTTGAATAAATATGTATTTCGGAGGGCACGTTATTTCGTTTTAACGCCTGGTAAAATCTCAGACTATTTTCAACGGTCACCACGCTATCTTGATTTGTGTGTATCAAAATGGTTGAAGGAGTGGACTTCGTAACATGCAATTCGTTTGAAAAAAATTGAATTTTTGTTTCAGGCGGAGAATCGCCAAGAAGGAATTTCGTTGAGCCTTTATGTCCAAGACTGTCTGTGAAGCTGATCAGTGGATTGATCAGAATCATGAAATCTGGTCTGACGCTGATGTTCTTCGGATTTTTCACATAGGTGTGTTCAAAATGGGTACCTGCGGTGGCGGCGAGATGACCACCAGCTGAAAATCCCATAATTCCTATTTTGTCAGGGTTGATATTCCATTTGTTTGCATTTTCGCGGACCAGTTTTATAGCCTGTTGCGCATCCTGCAACGGCCCCATCGTTTTGTCCCTCATGGTCTTGTCGCTGGGTAGGCGGTATTTTACAACGAAGGTAGTTATCCCGTATTTATTAAGTGCCTTTGCAACGTCACTTCCTTCCCTTTTAGTTAGCAACACCTGGTATCCGCCTCCGGGGAAAATGATCACTGCGATGCCCTTTGGCTGTGTCATTGCAGGAAAGACTGTGATAGATGGAATAGATACGTTTGTTGTGAGCGTGTCGACGACCGGATTGGCTTTTTTCTGCTCGGTGTTTTGTGAAGCAATGGAATTCGGAATGTCTTTATCATAAAGAGGTAGCTCGCGTTGGGCTGAAGAGTCGATTGCCAGCGAGATTATTAGCAACGTGAGAATGAACTTAAAACGGGCGGGCATATGCATCAGGGTTATGAGAATAAACAGGCAGTGCAATTGCAGTGATCATATGATTGCCACGCACACTTCTGCCCGTAATTCCGGATAAATGTAATACATATGTATTACATAATGTACTACATATCAAAACAGGGAGCCGATGCTGAACTACCTCTGTCAGGTGGCTTGTATTTTTTCAAAGTAATTTCTCAAATGGTCCCTCATCTTGTTTCTGAATTCTTCAGGCGTTCCCTTTTTTAACACATTTAATAAGACTTTGTGGGATACGAATTTGGCATTTTCAACCTGACTTGGTATGTGTAAACTGTTATCCACATAATCGAAGATGGGTAATAGCATTTTTTGGAAGCGCTGAATGGTCCCGTTTCCGGATTTTAAACAAATGCTATTCAATAGTTCATTTATTTTAGTCTTTGCGATGTTTGAAAAGGCTATTCAGGGAATTTGTCGTCACTCATTGGGAACTGGATTTAGTCTGAGAAGAAAGGATATCATCGTGAGTTATAAAAGCGACCTTGAAAAGGCATTCGATGTTAAATTAGACTTTGGTGTTTGGGACGAAATCCTGCTCTTCAGAGAGGCAAGAAATAGGCTTGTTCATAGTTCATTGCAATTGATGAAACAACCCGAAAGTCGGATGCGTCAATCTTTGAGTGATTTTCTAAAGAACGTAGGATTTGTAAAGTATTTGGTCCTTCGTAAGTATTGACGTTTTTCAATGATTTCTACCGCGGCACCTCAATATATCGTTGGATAGGTCATGTGTAGAAAACACAATATTTTTGGATAAATTATCCCCGTAGGCTTCCCTCGCTAATTCCTTGACGCGTTCGCTGTATTCATACTCTCCATTACGATCTTTCTTCCTTTCCGCCCCAAGGCTAACATAAACGATAGCCAAAAACCGGTCATCCAAGAAGCTGCTAAAGATGTCGTGGAATGAAAAGAAGATTATTTGCGAATAACACGATAATATTAATTGCATCTCACTCGCTTTTTCTTTTCTATTTTTTTCATCCTCATCTCTTTTGGTCTGTATTCTAATTGCTTCCTCTTTTTCAAGTAGCTTTCTTTTAGTCTCTTCGTAGAATAAAAAAAATTTAGATTAGCTATAATGTCTAGGTCTCTAACATAAGTTTTATAGACATTTGAATCTAATTCATCAGCTCTCTCAAGCGACGCTAGACTCGCATCATGTAAGCCGCATCTAGATTGGTACTTCGCTAAAAGGAATAAGTTCTTAACATCCCCTGGCTGTCTAGGTGCTTTGTAAGAAAATTCTAAATTAGTTAAAAAAAGGCATTAGAAAAGTCTATCGGATTGCCTTTGGCTTAGTAATGAGGATTAATATCAAGTTGAAGTATAGAGATTATTCTGCATGGGATTTTGCCAATGACATTTCGTATTCGGTAGGTAAGAAACCCTGACGAAGAATCTGACTGGTTTTGGAAATCGTTCCGGAAAAAATCGGCAATAGAGAAGTCAAGGGAATTGATTCCTTTATTCGATTTTCCAGGGCATAATTGACCGAGGAAGAACTTAGTCGCATGCGCAATGGCTTGTTGATGGCACTGTGCGCAGATAAGGAAGAAGAGCTGCGTGGCCAGATGTCCTATGCTGCCTTGGGTTTGCCGGAACAAGCAATAATTGAGTTAAGTTAGCCGCTGCAGCCATTTTTTCCACATACATAAGCCGATTAACTATTATTGAAAGGCTATTACAATAGAAGCTTTTAGGTTATCGTATTAAAAAATATAGGGCCAGTAAAATCAGCCAAAGGTTACCGAAATGCATGAACTGACGAAGCCAAAGAAAATGTTAATTCCGCAAATAATGAGACGATCCCATAAAAGGCATTTACATGTCGCTTCCAATATTATATATAGGTGCATGCCTCAGATTCTTTTTCTCTTTCTTCTTGCAATTGGCTGTAATTCTTCCCTGGATGGAATCAACCAGCCGCATGATGCTCCTAAGCCACTTTCACCTACGGAGGCGGTAGAGTCTTTTCAATTACCTGCAGGTTTTCAAATTGAATTGGTGGCGAGTGAGCCTTTAATTAGTGAGCCTACCGGTGTTTGTTGGAACGAAAAGGGTCAGCTATTCATTAGTGAATTGCATGGCTATAATCTGGAAGGTCAGCTTGAAATTGAGGATCTGAACAAGGCGGGTGTATTAGATACTGTAGTCCGGCGCGTTCAAGCGGCGGAAAAATATAAAAAAGCCGCCCAAACCGGAACATTCGGTGTTATCAAAATATTAAGAGATACCGATGGTGATGGGGTAATGGACAATGCCGACATCTTTGCTGAAAACATTCCACCTGCATATGGACTTTGTGCATCGCGTGACGGATTAATCATGGCAGGACAGACGGAAATTCTTTACCTGGCAGATCGTAACGGCGATGGAAAGGCTGATGTTGTAGATACCTTATTCAGCGGATTTAAGGGTGGTGTGTTAGAGCGTGGTGTCAATGCTCCGCAGTGGGGACCTGACGGTTGGATCTATTTTGGTCGCGGCTGGAATGGTGGGAAGATTACAGGACCAAATTTATTAGAACCAGTGCAACTTCCTGGTTCTAATTTCAGAATTCGCCCCGATGGATCTGCCATTGAGCCGGTCACCGGAAGTACGCATACCATAGGACACGCGTTCAATGCTGATGGCTACAGTTTTTTTACCAGCACCTGGAAGCATGCGCTCTATGCCATTCCGATACCTTGGCAATATCTAGCGCGAAATCCTGATGCATCCATTGCATCGTTGGAAGCGGATGCTTCGGATTTCTCGACAGTTTTCCCAATTGCCCCAGTCCATCCGTGGAAACTTGCACGTAGTAGTCAGCCTGGCTGGCGTGAGTTATACGATAAATATGGGCTGGCAGAGAGCGCTGCTGAGGGGTATTTTACTTCCTGTTGCAGCCCGTTGATATACCAGGATAGTACTTTTCCCCTTGAATATAATGGCAACCTGTTTGTGTGTGAACCAGCACAGTCTCTTATTCATCGAAGTATTGTAGAGCAAGATGGTACCGCTATTAAAGTACGACGCGCAGAAGGTGAGCAGAAAAAGGAGTTTCTAGCCAGTACTGATTCCTGGTTTCGTCCGGTATCTATTGCACATGGTCCTGACGGGTCGTTGTATATAGTTGATATGTACCGTGAAATTATCGAGGATTATTCAGCGGTACCCCGTTTTATGCAACAGAAGTATGGATTAAATAACGGGGCAAGTATGGGTCGTATTTGGCGTTTGAGCCCGTTGAACGCTGAGCCAATCACCGCAGTGAAACCCGTAGATCTTACAAACGCTAATCTGGATGAAGAATTAGATAACCCTCATTATTGGCGCAGGCAAACGGCAGACCGTTTGATTTGGGAAAGCAAGGGTGTCAATGCTCCCGAACTTGTTAAACGCCGCTTAAAACTGGCAGAACTTCACAGTAACACACCATATCGCGATTTCATTTATACGCTTCGTGCGCAGGACAAATCTTTGCAGACAGACGTGGCGGCTGCCCGATACCTGGCATCGTTAAGCAGTGATATTTTGGATGAGCGTATGTTGCTCCAGCTTGCCCTTAGTCTGGGTTACAGCGACGACGTCTCGGTCTTCAATACGGTAGTCGAGCTCGCACGAAAACAGGCTGATATTCGTTGGATGCCGGACGCGATTATGACGGGTGTCCATGGGCGTGCGGGGACAATGTTAGCGGCCTTACTTAAACAACCTGGCACTACCGGTGTCGCTATGCTCGAGCCATTGGCTGGGAGCATTGCTGCCCGTCAGGATGGCGAAGAATTAGCGGCGGCGCTTAAGGATATCGTATTGTGCAAGTCTCCTTCCAATCAAGCCACTTCCCTGAAAGGTATCAATGGCACCATTAAGGCTATACCTCTGACTAAGTCCTCGACAACAAACCTGAATTTATTGTTGAAGAACGAAGATATAGCTGTGCGCGGACAGGCCATCATATTAGCAGGAAAACTCAATCTTGGCGATTCAAAAGCGCTGGTCACCATCCGGGAACAGGCAGCAATAGATGCAGCCAACGGCAAGCTTAGTACACAACAGCGCCTCGCTGCGGTAGCACTACTCGCAGACTCACCAGATGAATTCGCAAGCAAATCATTGATAGGTGCGTGGGACAATGCTACGCCTACTGTGAGGTCGGCCATTCTTGATGCATTAATTTTACGGGGTAATCGTCAGTCAGCCTTAATTGATGCCATGAAGAATAACGTAATCTTGGCAAATGCACTGTCTGAGTTACAGCGCACTCAACTGCTTGAGCGATCTGACAGCCATCTGCGTCATCTCGTGGAACTTGAATTTGCAAAAAGTGGTAATAGTAATACAGATAAGGAGGCTATTTTTGTACGATATGAGTTAGCCCTCAAGGGCAAGAGAGACGTTGTTCGTGGAGATGAATTATTCAGACAAATGTGCAGGAGTTGTCATAAAGTGAATAATATTGGTACAACGGTAGGTCCGGACCTTAAACTAGCATATCAGAACTCAGACGAAACGCTTTTGCGAAGTATCCTTTGGCCGAGCGAAAAGATATCTTCCAGCTACGAATCATATACAGTTACTACAACTGAAGACCAAAAATATACAGGAGTAATAGTCAACGAATCTGCCAACAGCGTAATGTTAAGGCAAGCAGGAGGCAATGAGCTAACCTTCCTCCGCAGGGATATTAAAGAATTAACAAGTTCACCAAGTTCCTTGATGCCGGAATATGGCCAGGCGCTAAGTCCGCAAGATTGTGCTGACATCATCGCATGGGTGCGGGTGTCACTCGCTTCAAAATAATCGATATTGATTTAATTGTACCTTTTGTGAACCTATAAAATATTAAGATGCAAACCACATTATTGTCAGTGCCCCAAAAATTAAGGATAATAACTCTTTTGTTCATTTGGTTCATCTCTTTTCGGGTTACTTCGCAACCAATTATGTCGGCTCTTGTAAGTCCGGTGGAATTGAATAATGAAAGGAGAGTTGAGAATATGGTTGGCAAATCCATTCTGGTATTTACGCCACACCCGGATGATGAGACATTCTCCATGGGAGGAACCTTGGCTTTATTGGCAAAGAATGGAAATCGCATAAAGGTGGTTATTTATACGAAGGATAATAAGGGATCACTTGACTTGGAAATGACGAGAGAGCGATTAGCACAAATTCGTAGGGCAGAAGAAGAAAAGGCCTGCTCACTTTTAGGTATACCCAAAGAGAATATTATCTGGTTAGGATATGAGGATGGAGATTTGGAATATGCAGAACCGAGGGTATTGAGGGGAACGATCGCGCGTTATATTAAAATACATCGCCCTGATGTCGTATTCTCACCGGATCCCGGTGCTTCTTGCGTACAATGGCATAAAACGGATCATCGAATGGCAGCGAATATTACCAACGATGCATTTATTGCAGCGGAATGGCATTTATACTATCCACATCATTTACTAGATGAAAAACTTGCACCCTTCGGAGTGAAGGAAATCTATTTCTACTATTCTCAAGAACCAAATTATGAAGTAGATATCACACCTGTGTTTGAGCAAAAGATGCTTGCAGCGCTGGCGCATGTTAGCCAGTTTGAACCTTCTCTGAGTAAGTATACTCCGGAATTAAATCCCAGGACCGCATCAGGCGTTAGCGATAGATTCTCACAACTCCATTTATGCAAAGAAGGTAAATGTATCGAGCGTTTCAAGCGAGTTGATAATAATTACGGTCCCGGCTTCCGGCCTTTGCAAATGAAAAACGTTAATCCTTTTGGGTATTCGGATTAGTTGACGCCTAATTTCAAAGCAAAGTGATCACTGAAAGAATAATCACCTTGGGAAGCCGGAAGCTGTTTTGTCCGAATAACCTTATCTGAAAAATCTTCAATGTACGGCCACCCGTCAAAATAAATGGAGTAAGGAAGAGACTAATAATCAATGCATTTTTTTAAGCTGATCGAGCGCATGATGAATGAGATTATAAACAGCTTGTTTGCTTAGTTCCATAATCTCGGCAATCTGATCACAATTTAATTCCTCGAAATAGCGGAGAAACATAGCTTCGTACTGTCGCTTAGTGAGTTTATTAAGCATGATCATTACCCTTTCCTTCCGTTCTAACGACAACTGTTCTGTGATCAGTACGAATTCGTGAGAAGGTGAAATTTCATTGTTGTACTCGATGGACAAGTTTACGGAAAGCCGGTTTTCTGATTTCGCCTTTACCCGAATAAGTTTCCTTTTAAGCGATTTAAAGAGATAGAATTTTATGGAATCAGTATCACCTAGGTGCGACCTGTTTTGCCATATTTCAATAAAAAGTTCCTGTACACTATCCTTTACCAGTTCACTTTCGCCAACTATTTTGTAGCCATAGTTATACATTGGTTTGGCAAACCGGTCGAAAATAGTAATCAATGCTTTTTCATCACCTGCCCTGAATGCTTTCCATAATGAGGAATCAGTAATGTGTTGTGGATGCAGTACAATCTCTCGAGGAGGGTCGGAACCTTCACTTGTTTTATATTTTTTCTTGAGGAATAATTCCTGCACCGGATCGCGTTATTTAGACAATTGTATAGAAATATAAATTGACATCCAAATATCGTTATGCACTACTCAATAAAGTCTGTCTCTTACATGTACGCAGATATCTTTTCAAGTCAATCGTACAATTTGAGCTTTGCCACGCATAATATTTCTTAAACTTCCATGAGTGGTAAAAAACACTCGTTTTTATACGGATGTTTGGGCGTTTTTGAAAAGTTTTAAAATAATTTGAAAAAAGCATTAGAAAAGTCCATCGTATCGCCTTTGGCTTAGTAATGGGGATTAATATCAAGTTGAAGTATAGCCGATATTCCGCACAGGATTTTGCGAATGATAGTTTTTTTATTCGGTGGGTAAAAAACCCTGACGAAGAATCTGACTGGTTTTGGAAATCTTTCGTGAGAAACAATCCGTCGTGTAAAACAGAAGTAGAGAGGGCAAGAGAATTTATTTCTTTATTGGATTTTCCGAATCACAATTTGACCGAGGATGAACTGAGCAGTATGCGCAATGACTTATTGATGGCACTGCGCGCAGATAAGGAAGAGCAGCGAGACCAGATGTCCCGGGCTGACATGGGGTTTTCCGGAATAGGCAACTATTGGGTCAAGTTAGCCGCTGCAGTCATTATTATTCCATTGATTTCTGTTGCGATTTTCTATCTTTTAAATAGATCTGACAACCAGATCTCATCTCTCGAAACCGGTTATGAAAGCGGTGTCGAGAAGCGGGTTAATGCAAAAGGACAGAAATCTATTCTGTTTCTGAGTGATGGCACGAAGGTTTGGCTGAATGCTGCTAGTAAGATATCCTACTTCAAGGATTTTGGGAACCAGGATACAAGGGACGTTTACCTTGAAGGAGAAGCATTCTTTGATGTCGCCCACAATGAAAAAAAGCCATTCATTGTTCATACTTCATCTATTAAAATCAAAGTGCTGGGGACCTCATTCAATGTTAAATCCTATTTTGACGAAAAGACAATTGAAACTACTTTGGTTCACGGTAAAGTACGCATTGAGCAATCGGATGTAAAAGGTAACAGGATAGGCGATGTTGAGCTCAAACCAAATCAACGGGCCGTGTTCAATAAAGAATCAAAAATTATTAACATCAAAGTGGTAGTTGCTGACAATAGTTTGTCATGGAAGCGTGAAAGGTTAGTGTTTGATGAAGAATCCATTGACAATGTTGTTCTGCAGATGGAACGGTGGTATAATGTAAAAATACACGTTAAAAACAAAGGCAATCTCGATTGCAAATTGACGGCAAGCATTGAAAATGAAAGTCTGGAGGAGGTTTTAAATCTCATCTCCCTAGCGCATAATATTCAGTTCTCAATTTCCGGATCCGAAGTGTTTTTAGAAGGGACGTTGTGTGAAATTGAATGAAGGAAATCTAAATAATGAAGTGTTTCGGATAACAGTATAGTAAAATTAAAAAGACAAAATCAGGTGAAAGCCTGAAAAACAAAAAAACCGGAAAGTGTAGCACCACTTCCCGGCGTAGTCACACAACTCGAAGAGTTGTGTTTAATGTAAGTTTTTAGAAAATAAAAGCCTAATTCTATGAAAAAATCTCGACTTAAAAACGGGAGTGATTGTGTATTGCCATTTTATTCCGTAAAGACATTACCGGTTAAATTAACCATGATGTGGCTCTTAATATCTCTCGCTGTATTTCAGCTCCCGGCAAAGGATTATTTAGACCTGGATTCTAAAATATCCCTGGTAAAAGAAAGCGCATCTATTAAACAAATCCTGAAAGAGGTGGAGCGGCAAACCGAGTTCAGGTTTTTCTACAATCACCAACAGGTTGATGTTAATAAATCCATTTCAGTCAATTTAAGAGAGGTAACTATTAACCAGGCTTTAAAAGAAATTTTCAAGAGCACCTCCATAGCTTATAAGGTATCGGGTAATCAGATTTTGCTTTTCAAAGGGGGCTTAACCTTGGCTGAACCGAATTCCGAAGGATTACCAACCAATGCTATAGATGAGGTAAAGGCGCCTATTGCTGAATTCTCCGTTTCCGGAACGGTTACCGATGAAAAAAGCGAAGTTTTGCCAGGCGTCAATATCATAGAGAGGGGTACAAACAATGGCACGACTACTGATGCTTCTGGCCGGTTTTCACTCACGGTAGCTAATGAAGAGAGTTTGTTGGTTTTCTCCTTCATTGGATATGAATCTATGGAAGTACTTGTCGGCGGCAAGTCAGTGATCGATGTATCCTTGCTCTCATCTGTCTCCGCATTAGAGGAAGTGGTGGTGACCGGGTATGCAACGCAAAAAGTGAAGGACATTACGGGTGCTGTGGGTGTTGTGAGCATGGAGGCTTTCAAATCGATTCCTACGGCATCTGCTGTACAGGCACTTCAAGGACAAGTATCCGGCGTGACCGTAATTAGTTCAGGGGCACCCGGTGGTCGTAATGATATTTTTGTACGTGGGGTTACTTCGTTTGGAAATGCACAGCCTCTTATTTTGGTAGACGGCGTACAAGTACAAGGCGGTTTGAATGATATTAACATGAACGACATAGAGTCCATCCAGGTACTCAAAGATGCCGGCGCTGCATCTATTTATGGTGTTCGCGGGTCTAATGGTGTTGTCGTTGTGACAACAAAGAGTGGGAAATCGGGGCGACCGATCGTTAGCTATGACGGTTACTATGGTACTCAAATACCTGCGAAGGGTAATGTTTTTGATTTACTAAATTCAGAAGACTATGCAACGCTTTTCAAGCAAGTTAATCCCGGCACAATCTTGTTTGCCAACGGCCTGCCTGATTATACATTTGCCGGACCGAATGGCGCAGGCACGGCTATGGCTGGGGATCCGGCGATAGATGGATCACGCTATAATTTTGATGAAGCAAACCCAAAAAATGACTACCTCATTCAACAGGTAAACAAATCTGGAACCGATTGGTTTCATGAAGTTTTTAAGCCTGCTCCAATGCAGAGTCATAACCTGACGGTAAGCGGAGGGACGGATAAATCCAGTTATCTCTTTTCATTGGGATATTTGAATCAACAGGGAACACTACTTGAGACCTATTTAAAGAGATATTCTCTTAGGGTGAATACTAAATATAATCTGTCAAAAAAAATCCGGGTCGGACAGAACGCGTTTTTCTTCTACAAGGAAAACCCAGGCTTCACTAACCAGAGTGAGGGAAATGCAATCTCCGTATCATACAGAATTTTACCCATTATACCGGTTCATGATATAAGAGGAAATTATGGTGGCACCTGGCTGGGACCGGAATTAGGAACAACCGGAAATCCTGTAGCTATGCAGGAACGCAGGAGGCAGAACTCGAACTCTTACTTTGATTTAATTGGAAACGTATTTGGCGAAGTTGATATCCTTAAGCACCTGACTTTCCGCACTAGTTTCGGAGGGGTTATCGACACCCGTTACTACTATAACTTTAACTTTAATCAATACAACGACAAGGAATCCCATCTTAGCGCAAACGGTTTTAACGAAAATGCACAGTATAACACCAGCTACACTTGGACTAATTCTTTGAACTATAACAACACGTTTGGTAAACACGCACTAACCGCATTTGTAGGGTCGGAGGCTGTCCGGTATAGTGGAAGGGGAGTAGGTGGAGCAGCTAATAACTTCTTTTCTACTGATCCCGATTACCTTTATCTTAATAACGGTACTTCAAATGTTACCAATTACAGTAATGGTTACGAGAATAGATTATTTTCATTGTTTAGCCGCTTAGATTATGCCTATAACGATAAGTACTTAGTTGGTGTAACTATTCGAAGGGATGGATCATCTCTCTTTGGTTCTGAAAACAGTCATGGAGTGTTCCCGTCATTTTCACTTGGTTGGAGAATTATCAATGAGGGCTTTATGAAGAGACAGACCTTTTTTGATGATTTAAAATTCAGAGGGAGTTATGGCATTTTGGGTTCGCAAGCGAACGTCAATGCTGCCAATGCCTTCACCACCTACGATTCCGGGTTTGGGACGTCCTATTATGATATAACGGGCACGGGTTCAACTGTTCAAGGATTTTTTCAATCGAGAAATGGTAACCGCGATACGGGATGGGAGGAGAATATTATTACGAATATTGGAGTTGACGCAGCGATACTTCAAAGCAAGCTCGATGTACATATTGAGTGGTATAAAAAATCTATCGACGGCTTGTTATTCCCTCAGCCCTTGCCTGCAACAGCGGGAGGAGCTAGTTCTCCAACTATTAACATAGGTGACATTCAAAATCAGGGTTGGGATATATCAGCCGTATATCGCGGCAAGATAGCTTCTGATTTAACATTCAGACTAGGGGCAAATATTACTACCTATAAAAATGAGGTAGTGAGCATTCCCGATCCAGGGTATTTTGATGTTTCAGGTTCAAGAATAGGTAACACCGTTCGCAATCAAGAAGGTCACCCCGTAGGTTCCTTCTTTGGTTACGAAGTGCAGGAGTTATTCTCTGACGATGCTGACGTGGCAGCGTCTCCAACCCAGACCGATGCGGCTCCTGGACGTTTTAAATACAGAGATATAAATGGGGACAATGCAATTACGCCGGGTGACCGCACTTTTTTCGGCGATCCTAACCCGGATTTCACGTACGGGCTAAACATTGGAATCAATTACAAAAACTTTGACTTTTCAGCCATATTTTATGGATCCCAAGGGAATGATGTAATCAACTTTGTGCGATACTATACTGATTTCTTTGGCACATCAGAAGGAAAAGGAAAAAGTAATCGCTTAAAAAGCGCATGGACCTCTGAAAATTTGAATGCAACAACTCCTATTGCGGAATATGCAAGTACATTCAGTACTAATGGGGCCTTTAATTCTTACCTAATGGAAGACGGTTCTTTCCTCAAGTTGAGATCAATGGTGTTAGGATACAATATTAGTCCAAGCGTGTTGAGCAAGTTTGGTGCTAGCAGATGCAGACTTTATGTTCAGGCTGCCAATCTATTCACGATAACAAAATATACGGGTCTAGATCCTGAATTGCCGGGTAGTTTGGACGGAACGCAGTCGAGTGCCAGTTTCGGTATAGATAAAGGCAACTACCCAAACAATCAGAAGAGTTTCCTGATTGGTGCCAACATTTCATTTTAGTTAAAATAAAGAGCATGATTATGAAAAAATCACTTAATAGAATTCTGGTTATAGGTTGCTTGTTGACTATCATATCGATAACATATTCTTGTGACAAGGATTTCTTGGAAATTGGTGCATTAGGTAGCCTTAGCCAAAACACGCTCGCAAACAAAGCTGGTGTTAACGGATTGTTAATTGGAGCCTACTCCACATTGGATGGTGTTGGCGGCCCTGCCGGCGGTACCGGTCAATGGGTTCAGGCTGTTAGTAATTGGATCTTTAGCGGAGTGGCTTCCGATGATGCCCATAAAGGCTCGGAATACGGCGATGAGGCCTTTATTCAGGAAATTGAAAATTTTACCAGTACGCCGGTCAACCCCGCCTTCAACGGTAAGTGGTTGTCTCTTTATACGGGTGCCCAGCGGGCCAATGATGTACTACGGATATTGGCTAAAGTTACAAATGGTTCTATCTCACCGGATGAAGAACTACAGATAAGGTCAGAGGCTCTTTTTTTACGGGCGGTCTATCATTTTGAAGCGTACAAGCTATGGAGAAATGTTCCATATCTTGATGAGAAGGTTAATTTCGAGAATGGAAACTACCTGGTAAATAATACTTCTCCGATCCAGTATATTGAGACGGATCTCTTATTTGCCGCCGATAACCTTTCTGAAACAAAAAATGAAATAGGTCGGGCAAACAAGTGGGCAGCAAAGTCGTTGCTTGCAAAAGTTTATATGTTCCAAAATAAATTCACAGAGGCAAAGGCGCTACTTACTGATATTATAGAAAAGGGTGTGACCTCTTCAGGTGATAAATATGATCTGGTTAACTTTGCTGACAATTTCAACCCATCTACCAAGAACGGCGCAGAATCAGTCTTTGCAGTACAAATGTCTGTTAATGATAATGCAAATGGAGCAAATGGAAATGTTGGCGACGTACTAAATTTTGCAGCGGGTGGGCCAGCAAACTGTTGCGGATTTCATCAACCTTCGTTCAGTCTTGTAAACTCTTTTAAGACTGATCCTGCAACGGGCCTTCCTTTACTGGATACCTGGAATGATTCGGATATTAAAAACGATCAAGGGATAGCAACAACAGATCCCTTTTCGCCATATACCGGTACTGTTGATCCAAGATTGGATTGGACCGCCGGAAGAAGAGGCGTTCCTTACCTCGACTGGGGAATTATGCCTGGAGCGTCATGGATTGTGTCTCAAGCGGCAATGGGGCCATATATTCCAATTAAAAATGTTTACTATCAGGCTCAGAAAGCAGCAACCAGTGATACATTTTCAGGGTGGGCTTCTAATCAGAGCACTTCCAATAATTACAATATGATACGTTTTGCGGATGTTTTATTATGGGCAGCGGAAGTAGAAGTTGAGATTGGTAGCCTGGATCAGGCAGAGGCCTATGTGAATCGAGTTCGAGCTCGTGCCGCTAAATCGGAAGGTTGGGTTAAAAAATATGTTGATGATAATAACCCAACTGCAGGGTTTACCAACGCCCCGGCGGCCAATTACAAGATTGGTCTTTACAGTGGCCATTTTGCAGCACAAGGAAAGGATTTTGCAAGGAAAGCAGTTCGCTTTGAGAGGAAGCTTGAATTGGCAATGGAAGGACATCGTTTTTTTGATCTTCAGCGATATGACAATGGCTCTGGATACATGGCA
Source organism: Cyclobacteriaceae bacterium (assembly GCA_039917935.1). Taxonomy (GTDB): domain Bacteria; phylum Bacteroidota; class Bacteroidia; order Cytophagales; family Cyclobacteriaceae; genus Chryseosolibacter. The sequence continues at coordinate 19,876 of JBDSIM010000120.1, forward strand.
AGTGAAATGAACAACTACATTGAACATGAAACCACAATCCCTGGGTACAATTGGTTGTACATGAATGGAGCTGAATTTGTTCAAGGCAAGAATGAAGTTTACCCTATACCACAGGCTCAAATTGATTTGAGTGTGAAAGAGGGAACTTCGGTCCTGAAACAAAACCCGAGTTACTAGGGAATGATGAATGGTGCAATCACAAGTTGCTAGTCTAGTCTTTTTCTTATGGTGATCTGATATCTGGTCGTAATGTGTTGGATAGGTTAGGACCTGATGAATGAATGAGGAACGTACGAAACACTAAATGCTGTCAATGATTAGGAAGGAAAACACGTACGACGCTATTGTGATTGGTACGGGCATTAGTGGAGGCTGGGCCGCCAAAGAATTATGTGAAAACGGTTTGAAAACTTTGGTCCTTGAGCGAGGGCGGAATATCGAGCATATAAAAGATTATACGGATACGGAAAAGGATCCCTGGCAGCTGGTTCATCACGGTCGCACAACTCAGGAAGATCGTATAAATAGTCCCATTCAAAGCAAGATTTACGCATGGAACGAGGTGTCAAAAAAGTATTTTGTTAATGACCTTGAGAATCCCTATGAACAAGTAAAGCCATTTGATTGGATAAGGGGTTATCATGTGGGAGGTCGTAGTATCATGTGGGGAAGACAATGCTACAGGAGAAGCGACGTTGATTTTGAGGCCAATGCAAAAGACGGCTTTGGCACCGACTGGCCCATACGTTATAAGGACCTCGCACCATGGTACGATTATGTTGAACCTTTTGTTGGCGTAAGCGGATCAATGGAAGGACTCTTTCAATTGCCTGACGGAAAGTTTCTCCCACCCATGGAAATGAATTGTGTTGAAAAGGAAGTTGCCAAACGAATCAACAAAAGTTTTTCCGATGGAAGGAAAATGATCATTGGAAGGTGCGCAAACCATACTCGTCAGGTAGGTGACCGGGGTCCGTGTCAATACAGGAATAAGTGCCATGAAGGTTGTCCATTTGGTGGTTATTTCTGTAGTAATTCAGCAACCTTACCTGCGGCAGCCATAACCGGCAATATGACTCTCCGCCCATTTTCTATTGTACAGGAAGTGATTTATGACAAAGATACGCAGAGAGCCAAAGGGGTTAGGATTATCGATGCTGAGACATTGGAGGTCCGCGAGTACTATTCCAAAATTATTTTTCTGAATGCTTCGACATTAGGGACTACTGCCATTTTATTGAATTCAGTATCCGATGCTTTTCCGGAAGGGCTAGGCAATGGAAGTGGACAGGTTGGACACAACCTTATGGATATGCACTACGGCATGGGTGCCTCTGGTGAATATGATGGATTAAAAGACAGGTATACCTACGGTCGCCGACCAACCGGAATCTTTATTCCGCAGTTCAGAAATATTAATGAACAAACCAGGCGAAAAGATTACGTACGTGGATTTACTTATCAGGGTGGAGCGAGTAGGGGCAGAGCCAGTTGGGCAGAGGGCATAGGCATTGAATTAAAAGAACAATTATCTGAGCCTGGAAACTGGACTATGGGGATAATGGCATGGGCTGAACACTTACCTTATTTCGAAAATAAAGTAACGCTGAATAGGGATAAGAAAGACAAGTATGGGATGCCGATTTTGAGCATAGACTGTGAGTTCAAAGAGAATGAAAAAGCAATGACTCAGGATATCATGAATTGTGCTGCAGAGATGCTTGAAAAAGGAGGGTTAAAAAATGTTAAAACTTTCGATCGCTCCTTAACTCCGGGATTTTGCATACATGAAACGGGAACAGCCAGAATGGGTCGTGACCCCAAGACATCGGTGTTAAATAAGTTCAATCAAATGCATGAAGTGAAAAATGTATTTATCACCGATGGTGCATCTATGTGTTCATCAGGTTGTACTCCTGGTCCCTCAATAACCTACATGGCATTAACAGCTCGTGCCGTAGATTATGGTGTTAGTGAATTAAAAAAAGGAAATATCTAATTAATGATCTTATGAACAGACGGGAAGCTATTTCGGCTGTAAGCTTATTATTAGGTGGGACTATCGTGGGTTCCGGTATATTTCTGGAGTCCGGATGCAGTTCATCCCCGGAACATGTTGGTGGACTTATTAATCAGGATCAGCTTGACCTATTGGATGAAATAGCAGAAACAATTTTGCCGAAGTCCGATACACCTGGTGCTAAAGAAGCTAGAGTAGCTGAATTCATGGCTGTCATGGTCAACGACTGTTATACAAAGGCAGAACAGAAGATATTTTTGGATGGTTTGAAAAAAATAGACGAAGAATGTAAGCGCGTAAATGGAAAATCATTTGCAGAAATTAATAGTCAGGAGAGAACTGCCTTCCTAACGCAATTGGATGTTGAGCAAAAAGTGTACATGGAAAACAAGAAGCTGGAACAAGCCACCCACTACTTTAGAATGATGAAGGAACTGACGCTATTGGGATTTTTCACCTCTGAGGTCGGTGCTACGAAAGTTTTGCGGTATATAGCTGTCCCTGGTAAATATGATGGAGATGTAGTCTATAAAAAAGGAGACAGAGCCTGGGCAACATAAGCGATCAAAGCAAAACTCTGTTGCATACAGTTCAGGACAAAGATACTTGGCGTAGCAAATACGAGAAAGAAAGCATTCGGTTGGTTTACCGAAGCAGACCGTGTGGAGTGGGATGTGGAGTTGAAAGATAAGGGTAAGTATGACGTGTATCTTGACTGATCGGTTTCTGACAGCGAGGCTGGTAAACCATTTGTTTTTGAAGCGGGGGATCAGAAACTATCTGGAAAGATCGCTAAGTCCGGCTCCTGGTTCACGTACAGGAATGAAATGATAGGACGCATCAAATTGTCTGCCGGAAGCCACAAGTTAGTGTTCAAGGCGGGCTCACGATCTCCGAAAGGTGCCCTGCTCGATCTGCGGAGTCTGCAACTGGTCCCGGTGGAATAGCCTTTCAAAAAAAATTGATGTATCAATCAAATAAACTTTCAAGTAAAAATTTTCAGTAAACGCATCCTTTAGCAGAACAATAAATGAAAAGAAATAGCCACTATTCCCGTCAGAGTCTCAATTATACTTTTTTTGCATTGCTATCCTGCTTAGTCGTGTTGGCAGTCAGCTGCGAGAAAAAACAGGCAGCGTCCTCAAATAAATCGGCGCATGATGCACTTGGTACATTTGAGCTAGAACCAGGGTTCAAAATTGAGTTAGTAGCGTCAGAGCCATTGATCGCTGACCCAGTGGATATGGAGATTGATGAATATGGCCGTCTCTATGTTGTTGAAATGCATGGATACCCACTGGACAAAAGTGGAACCGGCAAAATAAAACTCCTTACCGATACGAATGGTGATGGGGTAATGGATAAAAGTACTGTTTATGCAGACTCGCTTATACTTCCCAACAGCATCATGCGCTGGAAAAAAGGTGTGCTGGTGACAGATGCACCAAACGTATTGTATTTCGAGGATAAGGATGGTGACGGTCACGCAGAAATCAGGGATACGGTCCTCACGGGTTTTGCATTATCTAATCCCCAGCATAATCTTAACAGCCCGGTACTTGGTATGGATAATTGGATTTACCTAGGTCATGAGGGAGCGGTGTCAACTCAAGCATATAATGATGAATTTGGAGATGTGGGTGATGAGATTTATTATCCCCGAAAGCCAAGTAAGCCTCGCCTAGAAAAGAATGCAAATGGACGTTCTGTACGCTTTCGCCCGGATCAATGCGAACTTGAAACAACATCCAGTAAAACTCAGTTTGGTCATAGTTTTGATGCCTGGGGGCACCACTTTCTGGTAAGTAATGCTAATCATATCATCCAGGAAGCCATTGCTGCACCTTACCTGAAACGTAATCCGGATTTACTGATTTCAGATGCCACTCAATCACTCTCGGATCATGGCGACGCGGCGGAAGTGTTTCCAATAACTCAAAACCCCGAACATCAACTCTTGACCGATGTTGGAGTAATTACTTCTGCATGTGGTATTACAGCATATTTGGGCGGAGCATTTCCGGCTCCGTACGATGGTAATATAACTTTTGTGGCTGAACCGGTTAGCAACCTTGTACACGTTGATCAATTAAAAGACAAGGGAACAACTTTCACAGCCAGTCGTCTTAGTCCGCATAGAGAATTTTTGGCCTCCAAGGATTCAAAATTCCGACCGGTCAATATGTACATTGGCCCGGATGGCGCCCTGTATATTGTTGATTACTACCGGCAGATCATTGAGCATCCGGAATGGATGGGAGAAGAGGTGGTCAAGTCAGGCGAACTATATAACGACACGGATAAGGGTCGGATATATCGTATATCGGCAGAAGATTCAAAGCCGGCTGAATGGTCAACGGGTCTTCAGTTAGGGGATGCTACAGATGATCAGTTGGTGGAACAATTAGCTAGTTCAAATATCTGGTGGAGGCAAAATGCACAACGTTTATTGGTGGATCGGGTGAATAATCAAGCCGTTCCGGCCTTGGTTAAAATGGCAACTAATACTGCTTCTCCTTTCGGTCGTCTGCATGCTCTGTGGACGTTGGAAGGATTGCATGAACTCACGCCTGAATTGATCAGGCAAGCTTTAAAGGATCCTGTTGCAGGCGTTCGGGAGAATGCAATCAAACTGGCTGAACTTCATTTATCTTCTGTACCAGAACTGACCACAGACCTTCTTGCTATGCAAGGTGATGCTGAGCCTAAAGTAAGATTTCAATTGCTTTGCACCTTGGGATTTGTAAATACACCACAAGCTGCTGAAGTAAGACATAGCCTCTTGTTCAAAGATGTAAGTGATAATTGGGTTCAACTGGCAGCTTTATCAGCCTCTTCCGCCGAAACAGCATCCTTGTTAAAGGTTGTTCTTGAAAAATTTCAGGGTGATGTTCCAGCCTATTCGTTATTGCTGCAACGGTTAACCGCCATGGTTGGAATACACGGTGATCTGGGAATGATGCGCCAATTGATTCTGAAAGCCACGAATATTGAATCAGGAGCGCAAAGCGATAAAAATGCAGCGCTGCTGAAAGGGTTGGCGCAGGGGATAAAAGCCGAAAACTTGCCACAAACTGCTTTTCAGAAGGAAGAACAGCTACTGGTTACCGCGTGTTTTGAACACCCATCAGGGCAAGTGAGAAAAGCAGCCTACGAGATGTTAAAAGCAATCGGGTTAAAGAGCGAAACCCTGGCGAAAAGAACCATCGACAAAGCTGTTTCAATTGCAGGCGATCAGAAACAGCCTGAGGATCGAAGAGCAGAAGCCATTGATTTAATTTCGCTGCGAAACCCCGCTCCTCATGCCCTTTTTCTCGAGAAATTAGTGGCTCCGAAGGAGCCACTATCTATCCAGTTGGCTGCTTTACGTACACTCAGCGCGGTGCCTGGCACTGCAGCAAGCGAATTCATACTTACACAATGGTCTGTTCTTACGCCTGAAATACGGGATGCAGCGATGAGTACATTTTTAGTTAATCCGGAAAGAGTCGCAATTCTTTTAAAGGCCATTGAAGACGGAACAATACAGGCAAGTAGTGTGGCATGGCCACGGAAAGTCAGATTGATGGCCCAGCGCGATGAAAAATTGCGTAACTGGGCCAGATCGCTCTTTACAAAGAACGATACCGAAAAGATCAATAAAGTATATCAGGCTGCGTTGGAATTGAAGGGAAATGAAGTTAAAGGCATGGAAGTATACCAACAAAATTGTTCCCTTTGCCACCAAATAAGAGGCACAATGGGAGTGAATCTTGGTCCTGACTTAGGTACTACTCATAATTGGTCCGCGAATGCCATAATGGCTAACATACTGGCACCCAATCTTTCTATTGCCAGTGGTTTTGATCTCTGGGAGGTTGAATTAAAAAATGGAGAGTCAGTTCAAGGAATAATATCAACGGAAGCCCCTAATGCAATAACACTTCGCAATGCTGGAAGTATGGAAAGAACAATCAGCCGAAATGATATTAATTCTTTAAAGGCGCTCAACATGTCGGTCATGCCCGACGGTTTAGATAAACAAATCAATCAACAACAGATGGCCGACTTATTGGCGTTTCTTCGACAAAACAAGTAGACAATTGAAACCGTCAAAATGTTGAATTACCAAGGTTAAAACTTATGCCAGCGTAAGGCGCTCAGATTTCTCTTTGACTTCAAGCAAGGAATAGTCACGGCCATTCTGTAGCCTCACGGTTGCAACAAGTTGGGGATGGCGGTTAAAAGGAGTTCCTCATTCCTTGCCGCAATAGATCACGCCAGCACTCACCGTCAGTGCTGCTGCCAGCACACCTTCCTCTGAGAAATTTATATTCGGGAATCCTGGAACGTATCGTAACGTCATAATACATTTTGTTTTGTCGCAAGACCAGATAAAGTAAACGAACTTAAAACTACTTTCGGTATTGTTGATCAGTGACTTTCTCCATCCAATCAACAACTTTACCATTCAGTTGTT
>JBDSIM010000121.1:0-26891 GCA_039917935.1 Cyclobacteriaceae bacterium
CCCCCCCGCGGGCAGGCAACTTTCATCGCTTTGATTTAGATTTACCTTTCACTACTTTCATCTCCCAGGAGCCACGCAACTGCATATAGCCCGCGGCCCTTGTAGGCAACCTTTTTTTTTGACAACTCGGTTTCAGATAACATGGACAAGAATAGCAAAAGACTCCTCTGGACATCTGCATTAATTTTTACAGTCACGGTAATTCTATTTAGTTACAAGCAAAGCATTTGGGACAGTTCAGTGCCAATTGACCAAGAATTGTTCTCAAATTTCGGTTCATTCATCTCAGGACTGTTTGGTGTATTGACAATTATATTCATCCATCTCACGTATCAACTAGCACAGCAGACAAATAAGACTAGCACGCACACCTTTGAATTAACGAGGAGAGACTCGGTCGACAATACTTTTTTTAATCTGTTGAAAGCACATCAGACAATTGTGAGTCATTTACATGAGAGGATCACAGATCAATTGATTAAAGAGTATGAAGAACTAAACAGTGCAGCAGCGAATAAGTATCCCGACAGGAACGACAAGGATTTCCTCGAGTTATTGTATCGGATCTTAAATCTTGAATACCAGAACGAAAATGACAAAACTACAATACTGTCATTCTACACTAAACAAGAGTGGGTCATGGGACATTATTTTCGAAGCCTATTGTATTTTATTAATTGGGTTCATCAAAATAATGAACTGACAGTTGACAGAAAAAAGTTCTATGTAGGATTCATTCAAGCTCAATTGACGAGTGACGAAATGAGATTAGTTTTCTACTACGTAATCAGTCGACCAGACGAAAGCCAGAAAAAAGCCATAAGTACATTCTTAAACGACTATGCTTTTTTTAGTACAGTTAAAGGCAGCTTAATCTTTCAGACAAATGAGGCGGACTGGAAATATTATTTAAGTATTATAAAACAAACAGCGTGAAAATGGGCAGCCTACAACAAATAAGGCTTAAACGAAGTGCCAACACAGGATGAAGAGACTACGAAGGGTAGCCTCTTTTTCTTGGTACTTCGATGTAAGCCTGTGTTGAACTGAAGGGCAGGTAGTTTGCGCTCACTATGGGATTTGAATTGTTTTTTCCGGATCACTTTAGCGATGATGGTTGATATTGAAATCTATATTCTCACCATGCTGACCCCCCGTTCTCATGATACTGACCCCTATGCGGGGTGATGTGGAAAACCAGTATCTCAAAGAACGATTTTGGTTGGCAATCTTACGATTTTTTTCTTAACGATTCGCCCTTTAGTTCAAGGCGATGAGATCCGTTTATCAAACGATCCAGGATGGCATCGGCAATAGTGGAGGCTTCAATCGCATCGTACCATTTAGTTACCGGTAATTGGGAGCAAAGTACAGTGGATCGTTTCCCGTGCCGGTTGTCTCGATAATCTCCAGGAATACCATTCTTTTTTCAGCATTGAGTGTCTGTAAGCCAAAATCGTCCAGGGTCAGAAGATCTTTCTTGGCAATGCGATTCATTTCCTTGACGTAGGAACCGTCAGCTTTAGACACAACGGGGACAATGACGCGCTTCGAAAACCCAGGCCGTCATAAACACAAACGTTGTGGGCAAGCCCGCCTGACGAAGATAGACTGCAAAAAAATAAGTATATTTGGACATGGACTTAATGACTTTAATAAGAGAAAGATACAGCGACTTTGTTGACTTATGCCGGTCACATAAAGTGGACAAAATTTATGCTTTTGGGTCATCCATTACTGACCATTTTGACCCAGCCACAAGTGACATTGATGTAGTCGTTAAAATTGACATTGATGACCCAGCCGACCGTGGAGAGGCACTTCTTTCACTAGGGGACAAACTTGAGGTTCTTTTCAAGAGAAAGGTCGACTTATTAACAGAGGACTCAATTCGAAACCCATATCTCAAATCAAATATTAATCGGACAAAAAAACTGATCTATGACAGAGAAGGAGAAAATGTCTGACATATCCAATTCAATCGAACTGATTGAGAACTTTACAAAAGATTTAAATTCATTTGCTGAATACCAAAAAGACCTGAAGACAAAGGGGGCTTTTGAAAGGCATTTGGGAATTATTGGAGAAGCTGTTAATAAATTTTTGAAAGAGTCGGAAACGAACGAGTTGAAAAACGCTTTGCAAATTATAAGCTGAGAAACAGATTGATTCACTCCTACGACAATGTTGACGATTCAATTATTTGGTCAATCATAACGCGACATTTACGACCACTTAAAGACGAGATTATGCAAAGGATTGTGTAGTAAGGCGCCAGCCCACAATAAATAAGGCTTCGCGTGGCCCGCAGGGCCCAGCGTGAAGCCCGTGTTGCACAGTACCGAAGGTAGCGGTGAGTAAGTTTTTATTATGGGATTGATAGGGAGGAGATGCTTTCAAAAGATCGCGGATGTCGATCCTGATCAGCCGCCGGAAGGCCGGAAGTGTTTGATTACTTTTTCCTGGAAAGACACTCTTGTTTTTCTATCATTTCAAATTGAATTTACATTTTTTCTTGTGCCACGGTCCAGAGCAGTGGCTATGCCGTGTTCTTATTGATAATGGCTTGCCAAAATTTTTCCCTTCAGTGAATGGATGAGCAAATGTTCCGGCGGCCCCCGCCTGTCAAAAGAAAGCAAGGTGATCATAGTCTGTTTGCTTGCAAACCGGGCAGCAATCCGGATTAAAGCCCAGCGGGTGGAGATCTCTTTCCAGTCCTTCCTTTCGGGAACGAGGTACACGCTGTTGAGTTGCTCATGGATAAGAGGTCAAGTTTTCCGTTTACGACTACTGCTGAGAATTCCGTAGTGTCGGATGCGCATAAAACCTTTTGGAAGAATGTGCAGCGAAAATCTCCGGATAAATTCCAGCGCATTAAAAGGGCGCTTGTCTTCCCGCTTTCGCTACATGCAGATACACCATCGTGGTTTGTATGTGCGCATGGCCCAGCGACTCTTTGATCGAGACTATATCAAGTCCATCTTCGAGCAAATGTGTAGCATAGGTATGGCGAAGGGTATGCACGGTAACGTGTTTCTGAATACCCGTCTTCTTTGTTGCCTCACGCACCACCCATTGCACGCCTTTTTGAGAGAACCCTTCCCGGTGATCTTTGCCATTGAAGATTGAATAGCCATTTCTTTGGACACACTGCTTCCAGATATGTTTTTAATCCACGACTCAGGTTTACACCGATGGGAACATACCGGTCTTTGCGTCCTTTACCCTGGCGAACGTGAATCATGTTGCGCTCGAAGTCGACATCTTTGATCCACAGGGATCTGGCTTCCATACAGCGAAGGCCGCAACCATAAGTAATCCGATAAGAAGCCGGTGCTTCAGCAGATCCGGAACTTTCAACAGCATTTTCATCTCAGATCGTGAGAGCACTACCGGTAATTTGTTATCCCGTTTGAGCGAGGGTAGCCTGATAGCGCGATCATCGCGGCCCTCTGTCCGAAACAAAAAGCGCAGGCCATAAACGGTATGCTTAAAGAATGATTCCGAAGCAGTGGTATTCTTTTTTTTACCGATAGCAGGTACTCTTCGATCTGCTCGATATCAAGTTGAGAGGGAAGGCATTTGAAATACAAGGCTACATGAGAAATGCAACGCATGTAATTGTTGAGGGTTCTGATACTTTTCCCGCTGACGATGATCCGCCAGTGGTCGGACAAGTTCTTTTTCTCCAACCGTTTGTGGAGAGCTTTAAAACCAGCTACCTTAGCACATGCGCGCTGAACCAATGTGGCTTCTTGTTTTTTCATGATGTTCATAAGTAATATTTGTTTGGTTACTAATACAACTTACTATGAAATGAGCAAGAGCTACCGAAGGTTTAGTGCAACAAAATGTATAAAACATGGCTGGGGTTCAGTGTAAATTTGTGGTTTGGTTTTCAAATTACGTTTGTCCACGTGGGACTAGACGCAGCTTCGAAATCCGCAGCCGTCATAAACACGGCTCGTTGTGGCCAATTGGGTTAGCTAATGGAGAGAGACGTATACACGATAAATTTGTTGACAGAAACTCAAAACAAAAATAACTTTTAACCTGGCAACCAATTATATACATGAAAAAGATCATCGCCATGTTGACAATTGTAATGGCTTACGGTTGTCAACAACCGAACAAGGAATTGACAGAGGCAGGACGGGAACGAGAATTATCCGCTGACGAAATTGCGCAAGTAAAAAGCGAGATTATAAAGCGGTCTGAACAGCAGGCCCAAGATTTAAGGAACCTCGACTACAGAGCAATAATGACTTTTTATGCCGACATAGACGACTTTATCATTTTTGGAGATGGCTACTATTGGGGTGACTACCAAACTATGGACGGCATTTGGAAAGACTTTACTGGAGGTGTAAAAACGATGCTGAAATGGGACTTGTCCAATCCTAAAATACATGTGTTCTCTAAGGACGTTGCTTCATGTCTGGTTGAATTTTACAACGAACGAATTGAAGCCAACGGGGATACAACAAAGGGACATGGATGTTTTTCGTATGGCATGCAGAAAATTGATGGGGACTGGAAAGTAGTTACAATGCATGTGACACATAATTACAATGTATTTGACAGTACCGGAGCAGTTAGAAAATGGTGGCTGAAATACTCCCCTGAAAATAGAAAAAAAGCACAATAGGCTTGGAACGTGGACAGGTTGCATCTCTACAGACGGTGGAGAAAAATTACAATACAAAGGACTGAAAATAAATTTGGTGTGCTCGGTACAGTCAACACGGGGACTCGACTTCATTTCCGCAGACAAATGGTGGACTTAAAGAGCATGAAAGCATAAACGACACCGACTCAAATAATATGGAGTTGAATTTCGATGACAGCGGACGACTCGTTGACTTCAAGCCAAGCGACAACGAAAAAATGAGGGAGGTGTGACAATAAAAAACGAAACCCAACTGGCCACAATAATAGCTTTCTGCAATGGCGGGGCTCAGTGTCCTCATTACTTTCGGTTTCTTTATTTACATTGTGTGGTGGGACAGGTCGCAACTGGTCGGGAGAGATAGATTTTTAAAGAATGAATTTTATAACTGAAATTTTGGGACAAGTAATAATCCTGATTATTAGCGGGACAATTTTTTCATTCAGTATTTGGAAACTAAAAATAAAAAAGAATGACTTCGGGGAATTTTTAAACAAATACGGGGAAATGTTGGCCTATGGTGGACTACTTTTCATGGTTCTTATCATTGGACTTATTCAATGGTGGACGAGCTAATTGACAAGAATAAGAAATAATAGACAATGATAACGATTTGAGTCTCATGATCGCCCAACAGCTTGCAATAAAAGGTATGTGCCATTAGCAGACGCGCGCTGAACCAAGGTGGTCTCTTGTTTTTTCATGATGTTCATAATTGTAAAGTTTGTTAGACAGATACAACTTACTATGAAATGGGCAAGAGCTACCGAAGATTTAGTGCAACAAAAGCTATAAAACATGTGCTGTAGTGTAGGTATTATAGTTATAACGTGTGCTATTTACTTCACTCATCACGCGGGACAATGAATTAGTTTTTAAACGCACACGTTTCATAGCAAAACGTTATGCACAAGGCGTGGAGACGGCTCCGAAAAGCATGGCGGCCTAACTGACCAGGACTCGTTTACAAATAAAGCGCGACTTTCAGTGAGATCATAAAGTTTCTTTTCACTGACAAAGACTTAGCTTCGGCCGACACCTTCACAGAACTTACCAGATACTGCTGTCGTTCTCAATAATTATCATAAATTAAAAACAAAAACAATTCAAAATAATATGAAACATCTCATCTCTCTGCTGCTTGCGACAACAACAGTATCGACAATGACTGTTGCTCAACAACAATCCTTCAAAACTCCACAGCAAGAAATTATTGACCTGGAGAGATCTTTTGCAGCAGCAATCAAAACTCAGGATACGTTGCAAACCAAAAAGTTTCAATCTGACACATATTTTCTGGCTATCGGAGTGCAAGAAATGCCTCTTCAAATTATACCAAGAAAGCTCTGGCTTGCGGGATTAAAAGATTATGTGACCGAATCGTTTTCCATTGATGACATTAAAGTGAATGTATATGGAAACACCGCAGTCGCAATGTTACTGTATTCACAGAAAGCAATTGTTCGTGGACAGGATAGAAGTGCACAGTTCGTTCTCACGGATATTTGGGTGAAGGGAGATAAAGGTTGGATGATTGCGGAGAGGCATTCAAGTCGCCCAGAAATGCCGACAGGTAGACGGCCAAAGTAAGTTGAGTGCTTTGTCTCAGAGAGTGTTTTCGTCTGACATGGAATTAACTGTCGACATTGACTCGTTTACCGACTAAGATTTTGACCGTTGACAAGGGCGCATTTATTTATAGCGGACTGAAACGCTCTGTGCATGACACCATGGTGGTGGATGTCTTGCCAATTAAAAGTAAACTGCTAATTTCGTTCTAACCACGTGGGACATGACGGCTTCGAAAACCGCCACGCTTTATGCACTACACGTTGGCAGCAACCCTTTTCGGACAGTTGAGTGTAAACTATGAGACAAGTGATTTTTATTTTGACATTGACGACAATGCTTACAAACTGTACAAGTGGACAGGAAAGTAAACCAACTGAATTAAGAACAATGGACGACTTCGAATTATCACCGGACACAGCACATCCAAAAGCTAAAACACTTTTGACTAAAGATTTTTTCTGGAGCCCGAGTGAAGAGACCGGACCTTTTGGAAGTGACGATGGTTCCGATTGTTTTCATGGATTCATGGAGTGGTGAGCAACAAACAAAAAAGAAAGTCCTGTTACTTACCTAAAAGAATTAATTGAAGAATGGGACTACCCTACTTTTGACTTTAATGTAACGGACTCAGAGAAGGTTAAAACACTTTTAGGTGACATTGATGCAAGAATGCTGATAGGTCAAGACAATGCAATTATTGCAACAGGATTTGGACAATTTGTTTTAGAAGGTAAAATTGACAGTGACATACAAGACTTGACAAAGAAGGCAATTACGAGAGAATTGACGACTGACTTGTTAGATCAATTTAGAAGTGACTATCGCGAGACTCGTAAAGGACAACTTGAGAAGATGCTAGTGGTTGTTAACAAAATGAATCAGTAAGAAAAGGGAAGCTGCCAGTAATAAGGCTTGGCGTGGCCCGCAGGTCCCAGCGTGAAGCCCGTGTTGCTCAGTACCCAGGTGGCGGCGAGTAAGTTTATATTATGGAGATTGATACAGAGGTGATCATTAGATCATTTGAAAAGATCGCTGATGTTGATCGGGAGTGGTCAGCGAGGAGTGTTCCTTACGTTTTTTTTGGAGGGAAGGTTTTTTACCTATATCATTAAAATTCAAACTGCATTGTTGTGTCGTGGGCAAAGCTGCGGCCGGGCCGTGTTCTAGTTAAGAATGGCTTAGCAAAAAGTTTTCCCGGAACGATCGGAAAGAAATGCCTCATCCGGTCGTCCGCGCCTGTCAAAAGAAAGCACGGTGATCATCGTCAGTTGTATGCAAATATTGTATTTATTATTTGTGTTGAAGGAGCGTAAAAATATTTTCAGACTTTATTATTTAATCTTCATATCCGGAATGAGCGGAATGGTTTCAACAAGTTCGAGTGACTTCACCATATTCTTTGTACCATTTTTGTACTTTATAAAATGCGGTGTTTGGATATGTTTTTTATAAGCTTCAAGGTTGGCATAAATTTCCAGTATGGTGATGTGAGTCGGATTTTCTTTTTCAGAAACGGCATATAAAGTCAAAACCCCTGGCTCTACCCTTATGGAGGTTGCCATTTCTTCTTTTAAAATAGCACTATAAGCATCCAACTGAGTCGAATCGATAACCAATTTAGCCAACCTTACCATTTGGCCGGATTGCTGAGCAGTGGCAATTTGGAAGGAAAACTGTGCGACCATAAATGCAAGGATTAATTTAAGTGATCTCATTCTGAGTATTTTAGCTCATTTCCGAACAAAATTTTTGTCAAACGAATAAATCAAACTCACATTCCAATCAAAATCTTTTGCAGGAATGTCTGAACGAATGGCTTTGTTCACAATATTCGAAATGGAAAGCGGAAGATTCCGCGTTGCCAGTGTAAGAGTATTTGTAACATAGACCCCGTCTTTGTCATCAGTCTTTAAATAGTATACCTGCGGATTGAACTTGAAAAATATTTGTTTCGTGATGTTGATTTTTGTGATGGTACTTCTTAACCCAGCGAAGTAAGAGTCTTGTACTCCTCCTTTGTCAAACCCATGACCGCGTAAGAGATATAAACCAATGCTTACATTGTTTGATACTATATAATTCGGGATCAATTCAGCCGCTAGAAATCGTTGCGAGACAATAACATCATCCGTTACTGCATTTCGGATTACGGATTGGGTGCTGAATATAATGGCTGGAATGTGCCCACCCACTTGCAATTGAAACTTACTTCTGTTAATCAGCTTATATCGATAAATGAAAATGAATGACCAAGGTTTACCTTCCAATGCAAACCGAAACTGAGGTTCAAAGCTTAACCGCTTATTTCCGATAGAAGGTTCAAATATGATGGCGGGTTTGCCGAGCGAGAAAGACGGAATGAATGAAAATCCATTCTGGGTAACGCTAAGTGCGCTCCGAAAGAATAGCGTGCTATCACGATTTTGGGCAAAAGTATCCTCATATGACATTGAAATTAGCATAGCCATCAAAGCACCATGCAATCTTATTTCAAAGCGAACCTTAGATTTCATTTCATAGTCGGTTATTGATACACAAATGTCGCCCGATTTTTGTTAATTCCACCTACCCGTTTTACCGTTTCATATACCATTTTTACTGACTGGCGGACGCTTAGTAAATCTGCCCTACTTTTTAAACTATCTTTGAATAGCAATAGTAAAATCATGGATAAAATAGAAAAGCTGATAAATGTTGCTCAATTCAATTCCCGCAGAGGGCAGGAAACGTTGCATCCTTTAGTGAGCATATTGGATCAGTCTAAATCCATACCGATAAGAGCCTATCGGCAGTTGTCGGAAATCTATGTAATCTTCTTGAAGGATCTTAAATGCGAAGATTTTAAATACGGAAGAAATACATACGACTATCAGGAAGAAACGCTACTATTCATTGCTCCAGGACAAGTTTTTGGTTTTGATCTACCAGATGAAAGAATGGTACAACCTACTGGTTGGGCTTTGGTGTTTCATCCTGATTTCATCCGGGGAACATCGATTGGGCGAAAGATGGATAAATATGGATTTTTCTCTTATGATGCAAAAGAGGCTCTGCATATTTCAGGACGCGAAAAACAAATTGTGCTTGACTGCTTTAAGAAAATCAAAGAAGAACTGGAACGTGGAATCGACAAGCATAGCAAAATGCTCATCGTTAGTAACATGGAGTTATTCCTGAATTACTGTGTTCGGTTCTATGATCGGCAGTTTATTACTCGAGAGACAGTAAACAAAGATGTTTTGACAAAATTTGAAATTATGCTCAAAGAATATTTTGAATCAGACCTACCAAAAACTACTGGCTTACCTACCGTTGCGTATTGTGCAGGTGAGCTAAGTTTGTCAGCCAACTATTTCGGTGACTTGGTGAAAAAAGAAACAGGAAAGTCAGCATTGGAATATATCCAAGCTAAGGTTATCAATCTTGCCAAAGAGCGAATCTTTGACAGAAGTAAATCCATAAGTGAAATCGCTTACGAAATCGGCTAACACTTCACACGCTTGTTTAAGCAGCGTGTTGGCATGTCTCCTCAAGATTATAGAGGAGCAAATTGAATTCACTCAAAACGGCACACATGCCAAAGCCGCACAAACCAACCGCACACCAAAGCTTTGGCAAGAGTGACTCTTCCTTCACAACAAAATGCTTTGAACATCTCCATAAACTTACCTCTGAACACGGCACTCATGACTTTGCCAAAAAACAAGTATTTTCCTTTGCTGCGGCCCAGCTTCCAGACCCACAACAGCAGTGACGTCCAATCGGGCTTGAGATTCCGCTGCCCACCATTTTGAAGGCCTGCTACGCCGGCACTTTAATGCAAATAGGCAAACGTTGCTGCATGCAATGCGCTTCAAAAAACTGACAACCATAGAATGAGTAATTAATGGCTGGCCCCTCATCTGAACAAAGTTTGTGTTGCCAGCCAGTCTGACCATTTAATTCGTACATTTACCTGACCTTTTTCTTAAGCTACTTAACCAAAACAAATGAAAATCCTAAACGCAAAACTGCATGGTATTATTGATTATTTAGTGGTCATTTTTCTCATGCTCGCGCCTACCCTGTTTGGGCTTTCTGATTTTATCTCGAAGTTTACTTTTCTATTGGGCGCCGTGCATCTGGCTCTCACTGCCCTCACCAATTTTCGATATGGTTTATTCAAAATCATTCCTTTTAAAGCTCACGGGGTGATTGAGCTAATTGTCGCGATTGTATTGATGGCCTCCCCCCTGATCCTGGGTAGCTACACGGAGACTTCTTTAGACAAATTTTTCTTAGCAGGATTTGGCGTAGCCGTATTGATCACATGGGCGATTACGGATTATTCGACCAGCGGAACAAATTGAAAAATTATCGCTGTCGTAACCCATGGCCAGACCGGCAAAGAAGAAAGACAAAATTCCTCACAAGACAACTCTCTGTCTGCTCTGATAAACATCAATATCAAAGGACTTAGTCCGTTATAATTAAGGGAGAAATTGCCCGGTCAGAATCTCGATTGAAAATAAACTTGACGAACCCTTGTATGTTGACTGGAAGCGATTAATCCTAACCTAATTTCTCACCGCTTAAACACTACTCACTTTTTCCTGATCATTCGGTTTAACTGCAGTTCCTCAAAATCCAGTTCCTGCTCCAGACGCCTTATTGACGATTGATTAAATGTGCCACCTTTGTGAAAATTAATCAGGAGCTGACGCTGGAATTGATGAATTTCCCTTTTTGCATCGATGAGGGAAGGGTCTTGCGCCGGAGGATAGACAACTCTGCTTCCCTGACGATCATTTCTTAATTCTTTTGAAAGCTTCCGCGTGATTTCGCTATAGGGCCTTTTGACCTCCAATCTAATTTGCTCATTGATCATTTCGGACAACTCATGTTCAATAAAAC
This sequence comes from Cyclobacteriaceae bacterium, assembly GCA_039917935.1. GTDB lineage: Bacteria > Bacteroidota > Bacteroidia > Cytophagales > Cyclobacteriaceae > Chryseosolibacter. The sequence continues at coordinate 11,135 of JBDSIM010000121.1, forward strand.
TGACCACATTGGTTGCCAGGAGTAAACGTAAGTCGCGGTCTTCCTCCGCATGTCCATGAGGTTTTACCCTCAGCAATTTGATGAGTAGAGGAAGTGATAAACCTTGCACTACAAGGGTTACAAAGATTACCACAAAGGCAAGAAAAAGAATCAATGACCTTTGTGGAAATTCCTCGCCGCTGCTCAGCGTGAGCGGCAATGCCAGGGCTGTTGCAAGAGATACTATGCCTCTCGTTCCTGTCCAGGCAACAATCATCATATTTTTCCAGTTAACGCCTTCATCGGGTAAGTTCCTGTTCGCGCTGGTTTTGAACAATGAATACGATGCGCCAAAAACCCACACGATACGAACCGCTATGGTTACCCCAGCGACCAGCAGACCATAAAAAATCAAATCATTGATTGCATACCCACCAAGGTGATCGAGAATAGAAGGCAGCTGCAATCCTATAATAATGAAAATAAAACCGTTCAATAAAAAAATGACGGTATCCCACACGGCATTGTTTCGTATTCGTGTTTCATAAGTGAAAATCTCTGAACTACGCCAGGAGATCATCAGTCCTGTAGTGACTACTGCCAGAACACCGGAAGCATGAATGTGCTCAGCCGTCAGATAGGTTACGAAAGGAGTCAATAAAGTAAGAGAAGTAGCAATGATAGAATTGTTCGGGATAATTTTGTGGAGGATGATAAATAAAAAACCAATCACTAAACCCACACCGATTCCTCCCACCAGTAGCACTAAAAAATCAATACCTGCCTGGAGAAAGACAATTGAACCTGTTCCGATGGCAGCGATGGCAAAACGGTATGCCATCAGGGCCGACGCGTCGTTGACAAGACTTTCGCCTTCCAGGATAGTCAGGACTTTTTTATTTAATCCCATTCCCTTGATAATGCTCGTGGCAGCCACCGCGTCGGGGGGAGAAACGATGGCCCCCAGCACGAACGCCAGTGGCCAGGTAAAACCGGGGATGAAATAGAAACAGGCAATCGCCACTGTTGTGGTAGTTAAAAAAACTAACGTAATGGCTAGCGCGGAGATAGGTCTGATCTCAGCTTTGAAATCATGCCAGGACGTATGGGAGGCTGCATCGTATAAAATGGGAGGCAAAAAAAGCAGGAAAACCACATCCGGATTCAGTTCAATAGCAGGCAAACCGGGAATAAATCCAATACTCACACCAACCATTACAAGAAGTACGGTATTCGACAATTTAATTTTATCCGCAATGGCCTGCAGCGCAAGAAGGATCCCGAAAATAATCAGGATAATCCCAAAGTTATTCATAAGTAATCAGAAAGCTGAACGAAAGATAATCAGAATGGACCATCCAAACTCCGGCAGTGTTTGTTAAAAACTTTTCAGTGTATGAAATTTCGGGCTTATCGAGGATATAGGGGTATAGGGTATAGGGTATAGGGTATAGGGTATAGAGTATAGAGGTATAGAGGTATAGAGGTATAGGGGTATAGAGGTATAGGGATATAGGGATCGCGTTGTAATCTGGTAAAAATATAGATGTCTGACATCCTGACGTAAACTTTACGCTAGATCAAAGTTTCGTGATGGTGTGCCAAAAAATGTGAAGTGTCTCGATCGGGAATTACCAGGTACACATTTTAGTTTACCCTGGACCCAGGTGCAGGGCTCCACGATTTCACGAAGTTGTCATCCACGCTTAAACTTTAAAGGCCTTGAACTTTGAATCTGAAACATCCAGGGTGTGCAGGGTGGGACTATGATTTCAGCTACGAAACCGACGTTGCTCAAGCACAACCCTTATACCCTTATACGTTATACCTTTATACCTTTATACCTCTATACCCCTTACCTCAACGCAACCTTAGTCTTTAAACCGGTAAGATATTCAACCAGGTCCACCAACTCTTGTTGACTCATGGACGAATGCAGATTTCCAGGCATGAGTGAATTTTCCATTTTAGTACGGGAGACCACATTAGACTTTTCAACGCTTTGTTGTGTGGTGATATATTGCAGATCAATTTTTTCTTCCGTTTCCGAAAGAATTTTTCCCATCGCCATGGAGCCGTCTTTTAACTGGATCCGATAGCCCTCATAACCGAAACTGATTCCCTGATCCGGAAAGAGGATAGAATTATACAAGGCTTGTTTAGAAAGTTTTCCTCCGATCTCTGATAAATCAGGTCCGAAGTTCACACCTTCATTGTCAATCTGATGACAATTGCTGCAGAGGTTTTTGAATATTTCTTTTCCGTTCTTAGCGGTTCCTTTTGTATCCATCAGCACAGAAACTGCCGGAAGGGATGCTCCCTCTTTACTTCCGGGGAGTTTAATGTACTTAGCGCCTTCTTCACGAACATTCCCTCTCCAGGCTGCCTGAAATACTCCTCCGGCGGCAATGTGCAGATCCTGTGAAATTTTGTTCTCCTTCGCCAACTCGAGCAAACGATTTTCTGACTGCCACGGACCTGCGAAGGAACGTACTGCCAGGGTGCGAATTTCAACGTCACGGGTACTGTCCAGAAAGATCTCTTCCATAATTGTCATGGCCTTGCGATCATATATATGGGGCTGGATTGATTTTATAAGTGCAATCGTCTGATTTTTTTTGTCTTCCTTCAGTACTTTTCGGAAAAGATCCTGGCGATCCCAATCCAACAAAACTTTAGAGGCCTCACGCCCCGAGGCGCTGTCAGGATATTGCAGGGCAACTTCTAAAAGGTCAGGGGCTTTATTCTCGAGTTTGTATAATTCGATTAGTTCAACATACTCCAGCTGTCCTTTACTTTTATCAAGCACGGTATTGAGTTTTGACTTGACTGGCGCCGTCATTGTGTAATTAGTTGCGTTAACGTGTTTTAATGCGTACAGGAGCTTTGCGTCTTTTGACTTGGTGATGAGTGCCGTCAATACTTTTTGTTTCGACGGGTCATTGTGGAAATCAAATGCCCGGAAATAGCGCATCATCTCTTCATCATCAGCGGAAGTAATTAATTCTGCCAGCAACGGAAGCGCTGATTTACTTCTGCTACGCCATACAATATCCTGGTTATCGCGTTTCTTCCAATCATTGCCCACTTTTTTTCGCCAGGTGTCGAAATATAGATCCCAGTTACCTTCTGCGCTGATCCCGAGGGCTTCCACATACCAACGGTCTTTTCCATCGTATTGCAAGGCGAGTTCTGTCCAAACGTTTGCCGCTTCGACCGAATTGTTTCCCCGGATAGCGATCGCTATTTCTCTTCTCACCTGTGGGGAAGGATCGTTTTTTAACCTTGAGACTGTATTCAATACATCGCGTTTTAACTGTCGGGCTGTACGGATGGCGGTGATTCGGATGTTAGGATCTTTGTCTGTCAACGCCTCATCAAGATAAGCATCGCGCTTATCCGGCAATCTGGTTAGCAACAGGAGTGCCTGCGCTCTGTGCCGCGGATTTTCACCCGTCCATAATTTTTTTAGTTCAGTCTCTGCTTCGTTACCCATTTTCACGAGTGCCTGATAACCCTGGTAACGAATATCAGTATTGGGATTGACCAATGCTTTTATCGCACCCCCGGCGGTGGATAGATCAACGGCAGGGATAACATAATTTGTTTTCGGAGGGGTGACACGATAAATTCTCCCCCGGTCAAGATCACCTACCTGGTGTCCACCTACACCCGGGTCATACCAGTCAGCGATAAAAATGGAACCATCGGGTGCGGCGGTGACGTCACTGGGCCGGAACCATTGATCTTTTTGGGATTCAACAAGGTTAACTATTTTGGCTTTATAACCCGCTCCGTCATTCTCAACTACATATGATCTTACAACGTTATGGCCAGGCTCGGCATGGATCAGCTGTGATTGGAAAACTTCGGGGAGCATAGTTCCCTCATACAACATGATACCGGTGGGTGATCCGGATCCGGTTTGCAGGAGATTGGGGACAACTCCGGGATCATTAAGATGCCAGTGACGGAATGGAATTTCTTTCTCCATGTTGGTGCGTCGGCTGCTCCAGCCTGCACCGGTAACCTCATCTGTAAACCCATAATTCCCCTGCTCCATTACATAGTTTATACGGACTGCTTTATTTCCGTCGTCATCATTGTCAGGTTGCCAAACAGTGCCGTATGGATCCACCGCGAGTTCGTAATTGTTTCTGAAGTTGTGACCCAATACTTCAACGTCGGAACCATCCATCTCCATTCGGAGAGCCAGACCCTGACGGAAAGGTTTTCCATTGGTAACCACTTTGCGGCCATGCACATCAACAACGGTATCGCCCGCGGCGGTCAATAATACCTTTCCCTCATTGCCCATGTTGAAATACAACCTGCCGTCATGACCGAATGTGAAGGTGTGCATTCCATGATCATGCTGTTCACCTTTTATTCCGGTGAAGAGAATTTCTTTTTTATCCGGAACATCATCCCCATTCGCGTCGGTAAAGACAAAAACATTGGGACTACAGGAGACATAAATTTTATCTCCAAGAACACATATTCCGAGGGCGGCATTTACATCCGTGCCCTGGTAAAAAACTTTACTTTTATCGGCCACCCCATCACCATCGGTATCTTCCAGGATCATGATTCTGTCACCTTCTTTTTTTACAGGATTTTTTGGATTTAGCTGGTTTCGGTAATTGTACGCTTCGCAGACCCATACACGACCCTTCGCATCAATTGAGATATTGGTAGGATTGCTGAACATGGGTTCAGACGCAAAAAGCCCCACTTCCAATCCCTTGTAGGCTTTTAAATCAGCCAGCGAATTTTCCGGAGAATGATCTTCCGGATTCTCGCTTTCCTTGCATGAAATGATCAGCGAGAGAAAGCATGCAAAAAGGATCGTGTTGTATTTTAGCATAAGGTTGGGATGAAAAAGAAAGGTAAAGAATAGGATAGATATTGTCAAACGAACCATTGAATGATGAGCGGCCAAGCGGCCGCAGGAAGTTGTGTTGAGGCTGTTGAGGTTAGGATGTGTTGATGTTTCTGGCTATCGATTGGGTACCCGCCCACATGAGACCGTTATTCTGAGGCATTGTTCTCGCAAAGCGAGGACATCTGCCGACGAATCCCCTTGCGATGGAGTGCACATGACGATAACCGATGAACCGATTAAAATGGATTGGTTGTCTTCCATTCTTCTCTCCAGTCTTGATATTCGTTTGCGTTGTGTGTCAAAACAGCGGACGAAAATCTTCTTTGCCAAAAAGAACTTTAAAGCCGGGTTTGGCATCGTATGCTCAAATTGGTTTTATGGAGTATGGCAAAGCCAGGCCTTTACCTAAATTGTCAAAGACTTTCGTTGGGATAGGTTGTTTTGATGAATTAAAGAACTAAGATTAATCATGAAAAAGAGTCTTCTTTTATTGCTATTGCTGGTTGTGTCTGCTACGGCTTTTCAAAATAAAAAAACACGTACCACTGTCTCGATTAAGGGTGAGGCATTTTACGTGAATGAAAAACCCACCTACGATGGAAGGAACTGGAAGGGCAATAAAATTGAAGGATTACTCATCAACTCACGAATGGTTCAGGGAATTTTTGATGATCTCAATCCGGAAACCCGGGAAAGATTTATTTATCCTGACACCAGGGTGTGGGATGCTAACCGGAACACCAGGGAATTTGTGGATGCCATGGATGAATGGCATCGCCAGGGCTTGAATTCATTCACTATGAATCTGCAGGGCGGTAGTCCAGTGGGGTATGGCAATCAAAAAAACTGGATCAACACCGCCTTCGACAAAGATGGAAACCTACGCACTGATTTTATGGGAAGGCTGGAAAAAATATTGAACAAGGCCGATGAACTTAACATGGTTGTAATCTTAGGCTTGTTTTACTTTGGGCAGGACCAGCATCTTCTCAATGAGCAGGCAATAAAGGCAGGCGTGAAAAATGCCATCGATTGGCTTTTTCAAAAAGGATATAAAAATGTGCTCATCGAAGTTAATAATGAATGCAATATTGATCAATACGACCACGAAATCCTGAAACCCAAAAGAGTGCACGAATTAATAGACCTGGTGAAAGGGATGAAGAAGCTTGGCTACCGCTATCTTGTCAGTACAAGTTATGGGGGCAATACTGTCCCTACACCCAACGTGGTCAAATCCTCAGATTTTATTCTTATCCATGGCAATGGTGTAAAGGATTACGAAACCATGCAATTGCTGATTGATAACACCCGAAAGGTCGAAGGATACAGGCCCATGCCCGTGGTAGTAAATGAAGATGATCATTTTGACTTTGACCAGAATAAAAATAATTTTGTCGGTGCCATCGAAAAATATGTTTCATGGGGATATTTCGACTACAGGAAAGAGGGAGAAGATTTTTCCGTGGGGTACCAGACTGTTCCCGTTGATTGGGGAATCCACTCTGACAGGAAGAAGGGATTTTTTAATAAGGTGAAGGAGATCACCGGAGGGTTGTCTTCCCATTGAAGATTTAATTTTACAACAAGGCATGTTCAAGAAGAGTAAGCTGTCCGGGCAGCCTCCGACCAATTGAAACCGAAGCTATCGGCCAACTCCACCCGGGTTCAGGAGAACGAAAAACATATTGTTGCAACGGATTTCAATCCGTTGAGCCGTGAACACATCTGCACCATCATTACTCTTTCTTTTTCTTGTCGGTGAGATCGTCAAAGAGACTGTTAAAGATGGATAGGATAAGGCTGAACAACAGTGCCCACCAGAAACCATCTACGTAGAAAGCCACGACCAGATAGTCGGCAAGGAGGATGATGATGGCATTTATGACCAGCAGAAATAGCCCCAACGTAAGTATCGTAATCGGAATGGTGAGAATCACCAGAATCGGTTTAATAATAACATTGGCAATGGAGAGAATCAGCGCGACAATCAGGGCGGTTCCATAATCTTCAACAGAAACCCCTGGTAACAGGTAGGCAGTCAGCACCACAGCTAACCCATTCAGTAAAAAGCGGATAATCCAATTCATAATAGACGCTAAATTGATTATTTTTGAGTTATGGAAAAAGTGGTAAGAAAATTTACCTTTAAGGAGGCAGAGGAAGCGGATGAAAAGTTCTGGAGGAGTAAAACTCCACGGGAAAAAATTGAAATTCTGACAAAGCTGCGAGTAAACTTTCATGGCGGTCAACGTTTAGAAAAAATCTTGCACAGACCTCCTTATGATCGTTGAAGATCTCATCAAAAATAAATTAGCATCGGCCAGCGCGCAGGATATTGTTGATGTTGAAAACCTGCGAAAAATTATGAACCAGAAGAAAGACCAATAGGCATGTACGCGATAGTTGACCTTGAGACAACCGGTGGATATGCAGAGAATCATCGCATTACAGAAATTGCTATCTGTTTTCATGATGGTATTCAGATAACGGACACGTTTCATACGCTGATCAATCCCGGTAGGAATATACCGTATTATATTACGGGCCTCACAGGCATCACGACAGAAATGGTCTTTTCAGCACCTTCTTTCAAACAAGTAGCTGCCGAAGTTTATCAGAGGCTGGAGGGAAAAGTGTTTGTAGCCCATAACGCCCATTTCGATTACTCTTTCCTGAAAAAGGAATTTGAGGAGGCGGGAATACAATGGCAATCGAAAAAACTTTGCACTGTCCGGCTTAGCCGAAAAATAATTCCCGGGCTTCGGTCCTATAGCCTGGGGAGCCTGGCTGAAAGCCTGGGGATAACCATATTTAATCGCCATCGCGCTGGCGGTGATGCAGCGGCAACGGTAAAAATTTTCGATCAACTACTGCAGCGCGACCGGGAGAGCTACATTATCAAGGCGTTGAAAAAGAATTCCGGCGAAACGATTCTACCTCCCAATTTGTCCAAGCACGAGTTTGATAAACTGCCTGCCAAATGCGGTGTGTATTACTTTCATGATGCCAGGGGAAACGTCATTTATGTGGGAAAGGCAATCAACATAAAAAAAAGAATTGCAGGCCACTTTACCGGTGAAGCCAGGGAATGGGGCCGATCAAAAATCAGGAATGAAATCCACCACATCAGCTATGAGCTAACCGGGAATGAGCTCATCGCCTTGATCCTTGAATCCCAGGAAATCCGAAAGCTCTGGCCAAAATACAATCAGGCCCAAAAATGTCGTTCCGAGGAATGGGGCATCTATGACTATGAGGACCGCAATGGTTATCTCCGCTTTTCCATCAATCTGGTTACGCGCGGATCACGCCCTTTGATTCGGTTTACATCAAAAGGGGATGCCTGGAATTTTCTGTGGCAAAAAGTGAGGGAGAATAAACTTTGTCCCAAACTCTGTGGATTGCAGATTTCGAAAGGACTTTGTTTTGACTATCAAACAGGAGCGTGCAGCGGTGCTTGCATGGGTGTGGAAATGGTAAAAAAATATAATGGCAGAATTGAAAATGCTATCAGCTCTTTCCTGGAAAAGGGAAACAATGTGGCCATCATTGGTAAAGGCAGAAGCCTCGAAGAGCAATCAATGGTGTTGGTAGAGGAAGGTAATTATTTTGGCTTTGGATTTTTTGACAGGGCAGTTTCTATTTCCAACATGGAGTCTGCCAGAACCTATGTACGCAAAAGTCCGGAAACCCCCACCGTTCAAAATCTGATCAATTCCTACCTCATGAATCCCAGAGGATCAGAGGTGATTACATTTGCGTCATAGTCTTCCCACCATTTTTTGGATTGCCATTTTAACACTCGTTTTTTCGAGTTGCCACGAGTACATTAAGTTTTCAAACAACATGATTTCTTTTTAATCTTTTGACACAACTAAAACACATGGCGAAGTCTACTCATCAGCCGGGTATTTTCATGCATTGTCAAGTCCTCGAAGACAGGTTATTTGTCATGTAAGAAACAGGTAATTTCGTAGTCGTTATTGAATTTGAAATCCCACGCAATTTTCGTAACTTATTCATTAGGGAAAGTCGCCATTGAACGCGTTACGATTATTTTCTTTTTCGGCCTTCAATTCCAGGATACAGTTCCGGTACGGGGTCACTGGTAAAAAGTTCTTTCGATTCAATGTTCATCATGGAAAGTACTCCTGACCAACCGGCCCCGGTATCCATAAACCATACCTCGAATGATTGAATAGGTGTAGGGTAAGGAATTGGGGTGTGGCCCAGGTATACTTCATCGTACGAAGTAAGTTTACCAGACGAATATTTTCCATATCCGTCAAGTGCTGTGTTAGCAAGTTTCCTATCCCATAAGAAAATATGGAAGTCCTGATCCTGCAGGTTCATCACCGGATCGATACCGGCGTGCACAAACAATTTATTTTGGTATGTATAATAAAGTCTGGCATTTGATAAAAACGCCATGTGGGCAGCAGGAACTTCGTCCCGGTAGGATTGAATGGTTGCTTTCCCACCCTGATCAAACCAGGCGGAATCTGCTTTACCCGAAACCATCCATTCGAGGGTCCACCAATCGTGATTTCCCAAAATATAAATGAGGTTCTTGATGCGCATTAATTCATCAACTGAAGCCCTGGTTTCAGGCCAACCATCACAAACGTCTCCGAGGCAAATCAGGTTGTCATTCTTGTAGTCAAATTGAGATCGCTCCAGGCACTGTTGTAAAGCACGATGGGCCCCATGGATATCGCCGATCACAAAAATTTTTGACATTGAGTTATATGCTTAGATGACCTAAGTTTAGTTCAGGTTTCTTTGCACAAATGTAAAAATCGCTGTGCAAAAAAAAATAACTTCACGATGAGTGACATTTCATCTATGGCGCTGGGTTAAATCGTTTTAATACCCGGCATCGTAGGTGTTGAGAGAAGAATACCGAATCCCGGAGGGGCTAAAATTTTTTGAGGCTGGCAACAGCAGGCAGCTCGTGACTTTCAATCGACTGTATCCGTCGCAACAATCTTTCTCTGATATCCGTTTTGATGGCGCTTTCCAGCAACGCTAAGGTTATTAGTTTAGAAAACTCCGTGATTCGTTGTGACTTATAAAATAAGCATGCTTTTTCGAAATAACCGACTGCCGAAAAAAGATCCTGGTTGTTAAAAGCCTCCACGGCGAGGTTATAATACAATAGACCATGAAGGTTATTAAGGTCGATTGAATTATATAGAGAAGTATTATATCGATAATACGTTTTATTTTTATTGGATTCAGTCTGGAGATTCTGCCGATACTGAACGATCCTTTTTTCAATTTCCTGTTTTTTAAAGACAAACCCTTGCAGTGGATCAGTCGACTCAAGCAAGATAGTCCCGTTCGAAGTTTCTGCTAAGAGAAAAATATGATAGTTGGTTTCTATTATTTTATAATTAAAATTAAAGTGTTCCAGGATCAGGGCATACAGAGCGCTAGCCGTGAGGCAGTTATAATTACCATTCACCAAAAGGTCTTTGAAAGTAGCTTTCTCCTTATAATTTTTTAAAAGCCGCTGATGAGTTTTTAAGAAAACGTGTTCAAGAAAAGCTTTCTCATTCTTGAATTTTTCCTTTTTCTCAGCGAGCTGGTCGAGGAAATCATGAACTCTGTTAACAGAAACGGGATTTTCGCCTTCAATGGAGGCATAGGCCTGTAAATAGCCAGAAGCCCCATAAAAGGTTGAGATATCGACGTTTTGCCCCTGAGCAAGGGCAAAAATTGGCAGAAAAAAAATCCCCGCGATCCACTTCATGTTACGCCAATGTTGCTAATTTGTTAACAAAGTTAGTATTTGGATAATATAACCCTACAAATTTAATGCGTTCTTCATTTGATAAGCCGACGGATTAATTCCAGGAACAGCGAAATCGCCCATGAAAACCGGGTTGAACAGCGGAGCCAGGTGGTTGACCGGCAGGAAATGCGCAAACCTCCAGAAAAGGACAGGGGCCACATTGACCGGATACATTCCTACTATTTACTGATTAATACGTTAATCAAATTTTTGAGTTCAGGTCATCAGAATTTCGCTATTTTTGCCGGATTTAATTGAAAAACATGGAAGCCGTTGTAGTTGAGAAGCATCAGGAGCATAGAGAGTTGATCCGGAAGGTAATAACTGAGGTGGGTAAAGTTGTAGTGGGTCAGGAATATATGGTCCACCGGCTCTTGATAGGGTTATTCACCAACGGCCACATCCTGTTGGAAGGTGTGCCAGGCCTGGCAAAAACACTCACCATAAGCACGTTGGCTCAGGTTCTGCACCTGGATTTTCAGCGTATTCAGTTTACCCCAGATCTTCTACCTGCCGATCTGGTTGGAACCATGATCTATAATCAGAAGGATGGAAAATTTGAAGTAAAGAAAGGACCGATTTTCGCCAACATTATCCTCGCAGACGAAATTAACCGGTCCCCTGCAAAAGTTCAATCGGCATTGCTTGAGGCGATGCAGGAAAAAACCGTAACCATCGGAGAAACCACTTTTAAACTGGACCGTCCCTTTCTGGTGATGGCTACTCAAAACCCGGTGGATCAGGAAGGAACCTATCCGCTCCCCGAAGCACAGGTTGACAGGTTTATGATGAAGGTTTTTGTAAACTATCCTTCCAAAGATCAGGAAATGGAGATCATGCGCAGAATATCAAATATGGGATTTGATTTCACTGTGAACACCGTTCTTACTAAAGAAGATGTTTTTGCGATCCGTGATCAGGTCAATAGAGTTAAGATTTCTGAATCACTTGAACGGTATATTGTTGAATTGGTTTATGCGACTCGCAAGCCACTGGAATATAAACTGAATGACCATGCGCAGTATATTCAATTCGGCGCTTCACCCCGGGCGAGTATTAATCTTAACCTGGCATCCAAAGCACTTGCCTACATGGAAGGGCGTGATTACGTATTGCCGGAAGACATCAAAGAAGTTGCCCTGGATGTAATGAATCATCGTATACTGCTTAATTATGAGGCAGAGGCTGACAATGTGAAAACATCTGATATCGTCAAAACCCTTCTATTAAAAATTCCGATTAACAAATAGAATTCTGTCTTTCCCCTCAAAAATCCATATTTATTGTTAACAGCAGGTTACTCATGTTAAATACATGGGTAAGAATTGTTAAGCCTTAAAGGCCGGAACCCGCTGATAATCATCGTAAATGGGAATATTCTGGCCCACCAAAATCCGCACTCGCAACCCACCCGTTTCCCTGTCTTAACAATTTCGTAACCCTCGGGTTTTCATCAGGTAATATTTGAGTAAGACTTTTGAAAAAAATAAAATCTTATGTTTTCAAAAGTTCTCTTCTTTTTCAGCCTCCTTGTTTCGGCCTGCGCATATGCACAGAATGGAACCATCAGCGGAACCGTTACTGACGCCTCAAGCGGTGAGACAGTAGTGGGTGCCAACGTTGTCATTCAAGGAACATCTGTGGGAGTTGCCACCGGTATAGATGGAGACTTTTCGATCGCTAATCTAAAGCCGGGAACGTATTCACTTTTCGTCACTTTTATCACTTATAAAGCTCACCTCATCCCGGATGTTTCTGTCGAAAGTGGAAAGGTCACCGAGATACAAGTGCAAATGCAGGAGGATGTTTCGGAACTAGAGGAAGTGGTTATTACGGGTTCTCGTCAGATAAACACAGACTTTTCACTCATTTCAGCCATCAGAGAAAGCAAACTTGTGGTCAGTGGAATTTCGTCAGAACAGATTGCGAGAGTTCCAGATCGTGATGCAGCGCAAATAATGCAGCGCGTTCCGGGAATAAGCATTGTAGATAATCGATTTGTGATGATCAGAGGAATCAGCGAAAGGTATAATCAGGTTATGATTAATAAAGTCGTCGGTCCCAGTACAGAAGTAGATAAGCGGTCTTTCTCGTTCGACCTTATTCCAAGCGGCTCCATTGACCAGATTCTGATTTACAAATCCGGAAGCGCAGATCTTCCCGGAGATTTTGCGGGTGGAGTCATTCAGGTAATCACCAAACAATCTGGTGACGAAAATTATTTTAAAATAAACGGTTCTACCGGATATCGTTTTGGAACTACTTTAAATGACTTCAGTCAAGGTCAGGGAAGCGCTACGGATAAGTTTGGATTTGATGATGGATTCCGTTCAATACCGGCTGGTTTCCCCTCTACAAGTTCTTTGTTGAATACTGCCAGGACTTCTCCCATCCGTCAGGATGCTGGAAGAATGTTGCCCAATAACTTTGATTTTTCTACTACCTCAGCCCCGGTTGATTTCAGTGTTGGAGCAGAATTAATGAAAAGTTTTACCATTGGCAGGGTTAAGTTCGGTTCGTTAACAAATGTTTCTTATTCAAATTCCTATCAATTTAAGAAGATCGCTTTTAACAGGTATTTGTTCAATACGGATGAAATTGAAACCCGGTTTTCTTACAAAGACAGCTATTATGAAAATGATGTCCGGATCAGCGGAATTTCAAACTGGACTGCCAACATAGGAAACACAAAACTGGAATTTAAAAATCTCGTGAATCTTTTAGGAGAGAATCAAACCATTCTTCGTGAAGGCGTAGATCTTTTCTTAAATACTGACCGTCTCTATAAAAATTACTCCCATCATTATCAAAGCCGTTTTATTTATTCTGGTCAGCTTCAGGGCACACATAAACTTGCCAATGAGTCCATTACATTGGATTGGGTGGGCGGTTATAGTTATGTAAACCGTGATGAGCCTGATTTCAGGCGTTTCAGAACCTTTAAACTTATCTCTAGTGGAGAGGAAGGTTACCAGATGCAGTTGCCGCCCAGTGCAAATCTTTTTGAAACGGGAAGATTTTTTTCAAATCTCACAGATAAAGGGTTTTCTCACGGCCTTAATGTGGAAAAGAAATTTGGGAACAAGGATGAAAAAAGAAAACCCTCGATCAAAGCAGGGTATTATATAGACTCCAAGGATAGGAATTTTAATGCACGATACATCTCTTATCTGTACCCTGGATTTTTTGACAATGAGGAGGGTCAACGACTGATACGCTTACCGCTTGACCAGATCTTCGCACCTGAAAACATTAAAACACAGGATGGTTTTGTAATTGAAGAAGGAACCCGACCCTCCGACACTTATTCAGGTGAGAATTTGTTAACAGCAGGTTATTTAATGGGTACTCTTCCACTTAAAAAGTTTGATATCACGGCGGGAGTTCGTGTTGAAAATAATGTTCAAAAGCTATCGACTAATACAGTAGACGGTACGTTAGAAATCAACAATCCGGTCACGGTAATATTGCCTTCTTTTAACTCAGCCTATAATATTTCTGACCGTTCCCTGGTAAGGCTCGCGTATTCGAAAACTGTAAACCGTCCGGAATTCAGAGAACTTGCTCCCTTCTTGTATTATGATTTCGAATTGGAACAAGGCATACAGGGAAATCCAGAACTGCAAACGGCTACCATCGATAATTTAGACTTGCGTTGGGAAATGTATCCCAATCCAGGTGAGGCGATCAGCGTTGGAGCTTTTTACAAATCCTTTAGGGATCCGATTGAATCCATCCTTGTCATCACAACGGAGGCGCCACAATCCACCTATGGAAATGCTGACAAGGCCACGGCGCTGGGTGTTGAACTAGAGTTTAAAAAATCTCTTTCAAGTTTGGGTGTATCCAGATTATTAAGGAATTTGTTCGTCAACCTCAATGCCTCCTTTATTTTCTCTGAAGTGGATCTCGGAAATCAAGCTACGTCTCAGCAACAGATTCGGCAGTTGCAGGGACAATCACCTTACCTTGTCAATACGGGATTATATTATAACGATGAGGATAAAAATTTCTCCGCCTCTGTTGCCTACAATGTTTTCGGTCCGCGGATATTTGCAGTAGGAGACGTAAATTTTCCTTCGTTGTATGAACTGCCAAGAAATTCCCTTGACCTTCAAATTGCAAAGCAATTCAAAAAATTTGAGGTAAAGATTAATGTGCAAAACCTTCTCGATGCGCAATACAGATTTTATCAAGATACGGATGTTGATAATAAAATTGACACCAGCGGAGGCAGGGATGTTCCTATCCTGGCTTACCGGCTTGGACAATCGGCGAGCCTGGGGCTGAGCTACAAGTTTTCAAAAGATTAATAAACCCTTTATGAGATGAGTAAAAATCCGGATTTAAGCCGGGTTTTTATTTAGCAGATTTCTGATGCTTAACAATTTGGTAAAACTGAAGTAACAACCGGTTGAAGGTTTGATTCTAAGTTGCAACACGAATTCATTTCAAACAAAAACATTACAAAATGACAAAGCAGATTTTTAGATTATTGCTCATTCTCATCCCATTCGTAACTTTTATGGGTTGTAATAAAGATGAGGCCAACAAACCGGCCCCTTCCATTTCCGTTGATCCGACTACTGTTTCCGCACTTCCTGGAGATGAAATAACCGTGAATGTAACAGTGGCTGCTCCTAATGGGGGTAAAACCCTTTTAGGTTTAATCGGAGCGACAGAAATAAGCTCCGTTGCATTGAACGGTCAGTCAAATTCAACGCAGGCCGTGAATTATACTATTCCCGGGGATGCCGTGATTGGTTCAAAGATAACGTTAACTTTTCAGGCGACCGACAATGTAGATCTGCTTTCAAACCTGGTTGCAACTGAAATCACAGTAAATGATCCGATTGTAGTTTTATCGGGTGAACTCACGACACAATCCCTTGACGCGGCAAAGAAATATTTAATTCGTGGTCAAACTTTTATCAGAACGGGTGTTACCGTAACCATTCAAGCTGGTACTGTTCTTATGGGTGAAAAATCATCTAAAGGTACACTGGTCGTTGATCGTGGCGGTAAGCTCATCGTCAATGGCGAAGCAAATTCTCCTGTAGTGATGACCTCAAATCAGGAAGTAAGTGCGCGTG
>JBDSIM010000122.1:0-17878 GCA_039917935.1 Cyclobacteriaceae bacterium
CCTGGATCTGACTTTGCGCACAGGGATGAATCAATACAGTTTGAACCGCACCTATAAGGAAGCCAAGAGTTATGTGGCTTACGATTACGTTTCACAGGGGAATTTTTCTCTCAGCAGTGATAGCGAACTTAACCTGAATACAGATTTTATCGCACAGTATGTAAAGGAATTCAGTGAGAATTTTGTGGTTCGAGCCAGTGCAGGTGGTGCAAATCGCTGGAGAACATTCCGTAGCCAGGATCAAAGCACAGATGGATTGGTTGTTCCTGAATTTTATAACCTGAGTAATTCCACGAATCCTTTACGGGGATCAAATACCCACCAGGAACAGAAAGTCAATAGTGTGTATGGTACTTTGGATTTTGAATTTTTCGGAGGAATTTTTCTTGGGGTAACTGGCAGAAACGACTGGGTTTCAACTTTACCGGTAAAAAACAACTCATTCTTTTACCCCTCTGTTTCCCTGGCCGGTGTTATTTCCGATTTCACCGATCTTTCATCCGCGAAAATTTCATTCTTGAAATTGAGGGGATCATGGGCTCGCGTTTCTGATGGCCAGATCCGCGCCCTAAGTCAAACCTATCCTTACCAGCACATTCAGGCCTATAGCCCTGGGGTTAACTGGAATAATTCTCCTTCTTTATCCTTCCCGGCGGTTTTATTGAATCCTGACATCAAGCCTGAGACTTCAGAAACCTATGAATTGGGAGCCGATATTCGTTTCCTCGAAGGAAGATTGGGGCTGGATGTTGCATTGTACAACATCAGAGACTTCGATAACATTACAACCGTACCGATGTCACTTGGAAGCGTGTATGCTTTCAGGTTGGAAAACGGTGGCGAGTTTAAGCGAAAGGGATTAGAGATCACCCTTACAGGGTCGCCGGTGAGAAGTAACGAATTCTCGTGGGATATAACAGTAAACTGGAGTCAGTACCGCCGATACCTTGAATCGGTTTATGATGGTTCAGACCGCCTAGGTTACATTAAAGTAGGCACACGTACCGATCAGATCTACGGATTTTCATATCTGTATACGCCAGGCGGAAACCTTGTTCTTCAGTCAAATGGTTTTCCACAGGATGATCCTTTCGTACGCATGCTGGGTCATTATGATCCTGATTATATTTTTGGTTTCCAGAATTCATTCCGATACAGAAATTTCAGCCTAATGGTATCAGCTGATGGACGTGTGGGAGGAGAAATGTATTCCACCACCAATCAGAAAATGTGGTGGGGAGGCACACACCCTGGAACGGTCAATCAATATCGGGATGATGCAAACGAGGGGATTGCGAGTTATATCGCGAGGGGTGTTGTCGTTGCAGAAGGGGATGTTGAATATGATGCCGATGGAAACATAGTCACCGATACACGAATTTATGCTCCTAACGCCACACCAGTCAACTATATTTCATGGAATATAAATACGAGCAACGCGCACCTGAATCATTATTATGATGCCACCTTTATCAAGTTGAGAGAGGTAACCCTTACGTATAGTTTTCCAGGAAACTGGTTGTCGAAAACCTTCCTGCATCAGGCATCCGTATCATTCGTAGGTCGGAATCTCGTTTTATGGTCTGATATGCCCGAAGTTGATCCGGATTCCGGATCAGATAATCTTCAAACCCCATCCGTCAGAAATCTGGGTTTTAATCTGAATTTGATTTTTTAACCTGCAAATGAACATCCAAATGAAAAAGATACCTATCGTAAGTTTACTAGCCATATTGATTTGGGCGAATTCCTGTCGGGAATTTGAAGAGATGCAAATCGATCCTAACCGGGCGATCCAGACGCATCCTTCGCTCATACTCACCAATATTGAAGCATCTACCTTCAATGTAATTGATGTGGGTTCATCGCTTGCTTCCCGTATGATGGTGTTCACCGATGGTGCCGCTGATGAACAATACTACAACTGGCAACGGGCAAGCTTTGCCCGTTATAATAGTCTTCGGCAGATCAGTAAAATGAATGAAGAAGCGAAGCGACTTGGTTTAGCAAATTATCAGGCGCTGGGCCTATTTTTAAGTTCCGTACATATAATAGAGATCACAAAAGTTTTTGGCGACGTTCCTTATAGCGCAGCTTTGAATGCCACATCCGGAGTCTATAACCCGGAATATGATCAGCAAGAAAATATCTATCTGAAAGTGCTTGATGATCTGAAAGAAGCCAGCAACACGCTCGATGCCAGCCTGGGTGACATAACGGGTGATATTATTTATGAAGGGGATCTGATGAAGTGGAAGAAACTTATCAATTCATACAGCCTGAGAATATTAATCAGCTTGTCTTCTAAAACGGGCAATGTAAACCTGAATGTTATCAGCCGGTTTAAGGAAATTACTGACAACCCTGATCAGTACCCAATCTTTAGCGCCAACGATGAAAATGCGGCCTTATTCTTCCATGACCTTGTTAGTAACCGATATCCCTATCTGAACAATAATAGTTTTAAGACTGCCTATTATATGGAGGAATCTTTTATCAACCTTTTAAAAGATAATCAGGATCCACGGTTATTTGCCTTTGCCGATCCGAAACCCCAGGGCAGTAATTTGCCTGAGACAGATTTCGAAGCATACGGTGGTCTTGATGGAAGTGCACCTTTGGCAGATAACACAAACCGTTTGGTCAATGGAGAAGGATCGCGTGTGGATGCGCGGTATTACAGCGATGCTGTAAACGAGCCGAGTGTACAACTGAGTTACGCCGAGGTGGAATTTACATTGGCGGAGGCAGCTCAAAGAGGGTGGATCTCAGATGTTCCTTCAGAACACTATGAAAAAGGGATCCGGGCTTCACTTGACTTCTATAACATTTCACCAGCGGAACAGGATGCCTATTTGATGGGTGCCGGTGTAGCATATAGTCCAGCCAATGGGTTGGAATTGATCATTACCCAAAAATATCTAAACTTTTTCCTCAACGGAGGATGGGAAGCTTTTTACAATCATCTCCGCACAGGTTACCCAGCGTTCAGCGTTGATGGTGGCGGGGTTTTAAACGATGGGCAGGTTCCGAAAAGATGGATGTACCCGCAAGAGGAATTACAATTGAATACCGCGAATGTTCAGGCGGCCATTCAGCGCCAATTTCCTCAAGGTGATAACATCAATGGTGTAATGTGGTTATTGAAAGCAGAATAAATAAATGAGCTATGAATAGTCGATTAATATTTTTCTTCACGTTAATATTTGGGCTTTTCTCCTGCGAGGAAGACAATAAAGTTGTTGATCCGATTCACGAATTCGTTTCTTTCAAAGGTGAAAATAGAATCAATCTCAATGAGAACGCAAATAGCCTGAAGGCTTACCCGCTCGTTGTACAACTCCATGCTTTTGAACCCTATAAGGAAGACATAGAATTATCATTGGAGATCTCTGGAAATAATACAGTAGAAGATATTGATTTTACGGTCTTTCCTGCCGATGTATTAAAAATCCCGGCAGGAAAACTCGTTTCGGATACGCTTTATATCAAGACCATCGACAATGAGGATGGGACAACTGATGCCAGAAGTTTTGATATCAGGATAAAATCGATTAATAAAGAAAATATTAACATCGGGTTTGGTCTCGCAGAACCCAAAAATGCCGGGATCACCATAAACATTCTGGATGACGAATGCAGTGAACCTATTTCAATATTTAATTCTACCGCCCTTTCCAATACCCTTGATTGGGGTGGCGGTGACGTCATTAAACCAGCTACAGGTACGGTGGTGAATAATACCGTAAAAATCACCGGAGATCTCATTGATTATTCTGCATTCTCCAGTGCCGCAGTGACCATAACCCTCACGCCGGAAATTGAAGGATCCACCAAAGGGTCTGCTACTTTTGGGGAGCAAGCAGCCGGAACGGATAATGACGGATATGAATATAAATTTATTCAGGTGGGTGAGGGTTCTTACGATACTTGTAGTAAAACCATTCAGATTGAATACGATATTTATTATGCGGAGGGAGCTGACTGGACATATTGGTATAGTGTTTCAAATGTGTTCTCTGTTCAATAGTTCTCCAGGAAACTTTCAGTAATAGTCTGAACCGGGATTAACGACGATTAAGCGATTGCCCGGATTGGATTAACGGGATTTTAGTTTTTCAATTCATTTTAATTTTCTCTTATCCTTTTACCTAATTCCTCCAGGTAATCCTTTAATCCTGGTTCAGACGGTCATACACAATTTTTCCTTTTATAATCGTTTTCTTAATCTGCACATCGCGATCGAAGATCACGATATCCGCATCTTTACCAGGTGCGAGGGTACCTTTTCTGTCAGACACGCCTATAATGCGGGCTGGTGTACTGGTGATCATCTTAACGGCATCGGTTAGTGGCACTTCTCCCTTGCTTATCATATTTCTTACTAGCCGGTCGGCGGTGGCGACACTGCCCGCGAAAGAACTGCGGTCTGGTAGTTTAGCCACATCATCTTCCACAATAACTTTTAATCCGCCATGCAGACTGCCCAGGATGCTTTCACCCGGAGGCATGCCGGCTGCGCGCATGGCATCGGTAATCAATGCGGTGCGTTCAGCACCTTTGATTTTATAGACTAGTTTCAGTAGAGGCGCGGGAAGGTGAGTGCCATCGGCAATTATTTCAACATCCATTCCATCAATGAGGTAGGCACTTTCAATGACGCCTGCATAGCGGAATGCATTTCTTCTGGTCACGCCTGACATCGCCGAATACAAGTGCGTAGCCAGGGTATATCCGTTTTCAAAGGCAATTATAACATCCTCATAGATCGCGTCAGTATGTGCGATGGCCGCCAATATACCTTTGGATTTAAGATAGCGTCCGAATTCAATTGCTCCTTTTAATTCCGGAGCTGCGCTCCAGCGTTTTATGGTGCTGAAACGCGCGAGGATATCCATGTATTCCTTTGGATCGGGATCTCTGATATAACGTGGGTCCTGGGCGCCGCGTTGACTCATGGCGAAATAGGGGCCTTCCAGATGCATGCCCAGGAATTGTGCGCCATGAATGTTTTTTTTTTGCGCGGATTCGTAGGCATTTAAAGTCTGAATCAACTCTTCCGGACTTGCCGACAATGTGGTTGGTAACATGGAGGTGGTGCCATACTGCGCATGGGTTTCAGCAATTTTAAGAAAAGCGTTTTCAGTGCCATCCATAAAATCGTGTCCACCCCCACCATGAACATGAATATCAATAAATCCAGGGGCTATATAATTACCTCTGGCATCTATTTCAATGGCATCCTCGGCTTCAATATTGGTTTCACTTACTGCGGTTATGGTATCTCCGGTAATCACAACACATCCACCCTGAATAATCCGGTGCGGAGTAATGATCTTCCCATTAAAAATCTTTAAGCGCTGTGCGGCCATTTTATGAAATTAAATTAAACTATCTGAAACAAATTGACAGCCAAAAAATTTGGAAACAGGGGCCTGCAAAATTGGGACAGTAAACGTCCACGGCAA
The DNA here is from genome assembly GCA_039917935.1 of Cyclobacteriaceae bacterium. Lineage (GTDB taxonomy): Bacteria > Bacteroidota > Bacteroidia > Cytophagales > Cyclobacteriaceae > Chryseosolibacter. Next base: position 5,469 of record JBDSIM010000122.1, read on the forward strand.
AATTCCAGTCCAGATCCCTGGGCAAAATCAACGCTCTGTGCTCCCAACCCGCGGAGTCCTCGAGACGAGAGACTCTGCGGAGACGGCACCGAAACCAGTAATTAGGATACTTCCCCTGCCAGACCTGCAACCTGAAAACCTGAAAACCTGAAACAACTTTGAACCTTAAACTTAAAACGCTAAACCTTGAACGCCAAACAACTCTAAACTTTGAACTTCAAACTCCCCTCCCCCCTCCAACTTCTGATCTGGTGTCCGTAAAAAGCATAAAATACCAGATAAAGGTAGCATGGGAACAATACCCAATAGGCTACACGCACGTTGTATAAGTCTGCAAAGTAGCCGTAGAACAACGGCATGATGGCATTCCCACATAAACCCATAATCATGATAGAAGAACCTAACTTTGTAAATCGCCCGAGTCCATCCAGCGCGAGGGGCCATATGCCTGCCCATACAAGTGAATTGGCTAATCCTAATAACACAACGAACCATATGGAAATATCTACAGCATGACCTAAAAAGGAAACTTGTCCGTTGGCGTAAATTATAAGCAGGGTTAAAACTGTTCCCAATAGTGTACAAAATCGAAGCGCACTTACCTGGCTAATAAATTTCGGGATACAGATGATGCCCATTATATAACCACATATCGTAGCAAAAAGGGTGTAGGAAGGAAAAACTTTTGCTTCCAGTAAATCAATATTCATGGCAGCTGCGTAGCCGATAATGGTATCGATGGCTATCACCTGGGTTCCTACGTGAAGAAAAATTGCTATGGCTCCCAGGATGAGATGGGGAAACTGGAATATGCTTTTTCTGGTTGCGTTTGTAGCCGCCACCTCAGCAGTTTCCTGCTCGGTATTGATTTCAGGCAAGGGTGAAAATCTTACCATCAACCCCAGGGCAAAGAGTACCGTTCCAACAAAAGCATAGGGTACAATAACCCTTCGAATCAATTCATCTAACGCCTGGTTTTTTTGAGCTTCATTCATCGTAGCCAGTTCGCGGAAGAGGTCGGTGTCCGTGGCCTTTAAGATGACCGCTGCAAAAAGTATGGGCGCCAGGATGCCGGCTCCTTTGTTGCAGATTCCCATGATACTGATCCGCTGGGCGGCCCTTTCTTTTGGACCTAAGACTGTTATATATGGGTTAGCCGCAGTTTGTAATACTGCCAGACCTGTTCCTATCACGAACAGTCCCAACAAAAATACTTCATACGTTCTGGAGAGGGCAGCGGGAATAAAAATGAAAGCGCCCAGAGCCATCACCCAGAATCCTATCATCATTCCTTTTTTAAACCCCACCCGCATAAGGAGATAAGAAGATGGAACAGACATGACAAAATATGAAATGTAAAAAGCGAATGCTACCAGGTAGGATTGAAAATTATTAAGTTCGCAGGCAATTTTAAAATAAGGAATAAGAATGGCGTTCACCCATGATACGAACCCAAAAATAAAAAACAACATGCCGATGATAAAAATAGAAATAACGGTGCTTCTCCGGCTTAAAGACTCCACTTGTATGGTGGCAGCAATGGGTTTATTCATAATGTTTTCTCTGTTTCTTAATCCGTATGAATGAAAGTTTGTAGATGATAAATCATCATTGTGAGAGCCGCGCAGCAGATGGTTTATCAAGAAAGAGGGTGCAAGCAGGATGTGTTTGAAGAATGGTGGCGGGAAAAAGGTTGCTTACAGGTTTTTCAACGCTGTTCTGTACTGCCACGGCCTTTCTTTCATCAGGAACGGAACAAATAATGTATTCGGATTTAATAATTTGATTCACGGACATACTGATGGCTTGTCGCGGCACATCTCCAATAGATGGAAACCAACCTTCGCCAAACTGTTGTTTTCTGCAGGCCTCATCAAGATTCACAATAATATAAGGCTCTTCTGTTTCAAAATCAGCAGGCGGATCATTAAACGCCAGGTGTCCGTTTTCCCCAATGCCTACCAGCGCAACATCGATAGGATGCTGTGTGATCAGATCTCCCAGCCACACGCATTCAGCCTCAGGGTTATTCTCTCCATTAATTAAATGAGCGCCTTTTAAGGGAGGCACTTTTGATAAAAATCTTTCCTTTAAATATTTTCTGAAACTTGCAGGATGGGTTACAGGTAGCCCAATGTACTCATCGAGGTGGAACATGATCACCTTGCTCCAGTCAATGTCCTCTTCCTTGATAAGTTGATTCAATGTTTCAAACTGACTGGTGCCTGTAGCCAGTATAATATTTGCGCTACCCTTTTTTGAAATTGCTTTCCTGATTAAACTGGCAGCAGTTCGCCCTGCGGCCTGACCCAATTTTAAATGATCGCTTGCAATACTAATTTCCATGAATAATTTAGCTGTTTTTAGAGTGACTTTTTCCAAAAGTAATGCATCGCGCATTTACCCCAATGATTGGGCGACTATTTTGTTCCAAATCTCTCGCTGCTCTATCATTGCGCCAACTTTATTCACAGGATCACTGCTGCATTCGAGTAGAATCCATCCGGAATAATCCATCTTTACCAGGAGATTCATCAGCTCCTGATAGGGATAACTCGGGGAATTCATCTCATGTACATGCAGGGTGTTGCCCAGGCGGTTTTTAACGAGATTAAAATTATACTCTAAACCTTGTCCTTTCAGATCCTCTGGATTACAGTTCCAACATACGGTCACATGGCGATTATCAGCCATGTCCATGATGGTTTTTATATTGGGTAATTCCTGAGTACCCTGTCCGTGAACCTCGAGCCTGAGTTGCTGTCCGAGATCTCCTGCAAATTTCCCCAGTTCATTCAGTGATTTCCCAATTTGTTCCAGCGTTTTTTCGTGTGGTACACTTTCATGAAATGCATTGGGCTTCACCTTTAAACCACTGGCTCCAATATCATGGGTGAGCTTCAGAAGTGCTTTGGCCTGATCCATATTTTGTTTTAATATGGTGGGGTCAGGACTATCGAATTGTGTATTCGATCCATAGCCAATGAGTTCCACCTGACTATCGGCAAAGCGTTTTTTGACTTCTTTTCTCTGGTTGGAGTTTAATCCAGGTTCTACAGCGTGTTTATGTTCAGTGCGGAGCTCTACACCCAAAACTTTACTTTTTTCACAATTTTGAATGATTGTTGATACATCCCAATCCTTTCCCCATTGATACGTAACAAGGCCAATCCTCATCTTTGAAGTGTTCCTTGCCAGAATGTTTTTATGCGATAACACCAAGGCCAGGGTTGTGAGTGATATACCTTTAATAAAATCTCTTCTCTTTGTCATTCGTCCATATTTTGTTTAGTTTCTATTTGCCAGATGAGGTGTACTGATCTTATATTACAATGCTTTACTTCATTAAATCTTAACAACACTCGACGTTGACTTCTCACTTTGCGATCTCTAATGATTCTACTGTCGTGTCAACTTGATTATGTCGTTATGTCATGCAAGCGCTATTGCCATTGCCTACGCTTATTACCTTAGTAAGCTGATGCAGACCTTCCCACCAACCTTTATTACTTTATTTCAAGTTCAGATATATTCACAACACTGATAAAAGAAACATTTTCCTCATTCATAAATCGTTCAGTCCTATCTGATTTCATCACAATTTCCAATAAGGTAATAAGGTTGGTGATTTACTATTTTCGCTTGTTACTAAGAATTGGTTTTAATACCTATTAGCAAAATCATCCGCATAACCGTTAATTTCAGCATCCGATAGATGTTTGCCCGAATGAATTATTATTCTGTATTTAAAAGTGATCGATTGACCGGGGGGGATCGTATAATTTAGTTCTTCTTTTTCTTTGGTGAAATCCTTCGCGCCAAATGGATTGGCAGCAAATAATCCATAGCCACGCGCATGCCAATAGGTGGGATAACTTATATTGTCAGGATGGTCGCAAATCACCAGGGATATTTTTTCACCCCTGATACTGCCGAACAGGTCCATCCATTTTGCCCGCGTACTCCAGACGGCTTCACCGATTACCCCTTCGCTGCTTCTGTAATCCCCGGTGACATTTTTATTTGACATTTTTTTTACCGTTGTTGGATTGCCTTGCGCATCCGTCAGTGTTATTTCCTCGTCAGAAGGTAACTCGAGTTGACGTGCCACGCGAATACCAAACATTCCTTCCTTAGTATCTTTAAACATTACCGGTGTAACGCTATTCGCTGTTAAAGTGGTAACCCTGTCGATGATGCGCAGGGAGTCTTTTGCGATAAAGTGAAACTTAGTCTGCTCTGCCAGAAGTTCTTTTCCCATGGGATCGATCCAGCTCGCCATTGTCACCATCGACCCTTCACCGCTTCCGCCGGTTAACTGATCAACGCCCTGATGTTTTATTTGCCCACCTTTAAGATCCCTTTGTCCAGTAGAACCGTTGCCCCAGAAATCAAAGCCATTTACATTGCCATAGTTCAACCAGTTTCCGACCTGATGGATATGATCATTGCGTTCACCTTCCCTTGGTTTTAAGGGAAATCCCCTTGTCACTTCGGTGCCTTGAGAAGTTAGCAGGGGGTAAAGAATTGGTTTGTAAATGTTGTCGGGCCATCGATAAGTTGTAAAGGGTTTTCCTTCAATCATTACATCAACCCTTTTATCATCATATTGTTCAACAAACGTAATGGCAGGACCCTTCTTTTCTTGAACTGGTTTGTTCGATTTAGAGGTGCAGGAGGCAGTGAAGAATAGAAACGTGAATAAAATAGCAGCGTTAACAATGAACCGGGTAATTGTATGTCTACACATAGTTGTTCAAAAATTATTTTCAATTGCCAAACAGCAATCTCGCCCACCACTACTCCTGTCCCAACGCTTCCTAAGCTGTCCGCCACACACCTTCGTCAGCGTATGGCGGATAAAGTTTAGTTACATTCTTACTTTTGTATTGCCACCTTTTGCAAGGAAGACATCGACAGGTTGGTTTTTTTTCCATGCGCCAGAAGTAAAGTCAGGTACGTCGACGGTTTTGGAACGGTTGCCGACGGAAACTTCACTCAGTGGGGCAACGGCACTCCACGCAGCCGCGTCATACACATCTATGTCAAGCGGTAAGCCGTTTCTCAAACAATCGATTAGTCTCCAGTCCATTAAGAAGTCCATTCCACCGTGACCGCCAATTTGCTTCGCCATTTCACCGACTCTTCTTACGATCGGAGGTGCAAATTTTTCTTCCAGTGATTTAAATTCATCTTCTGTTAACCAACCTTCATGGTTATTGGAAATCCTTCCAGGTTCAGGATATTTTAATGCAGTACCTTTTGTTCCGCTGATCAGGTGTATGCGCGAGTACGGGCGGGGTGAGGTGACGTCGTGTTGCAGCATCATGGTTTTGCCGTTTACCGTGCGGATAGTAGTCGTATTCATGTTGCCCCGAAAAGTTTTATTCGCATATGATTTGTAGAAATCATCTTTCGCGGCCAGGGTTTTGGCCGTTTCGCCCATCATAAAGTCATTCGTGGATACAGAAACAAGATAGTCCATTCTATCGCCGCGATTGATATTCAAAGCCTGAGCTATAGGACCCAGCCCATGGGTTGGATATAGATTTCCGTTTCTCAGGTTTTCTTTCAAACGCCACATGTCATAATATCCTTCCTTATTAAAATTACTATCCAGCAGGTGATGGATATAAGCGCCTTCAGCATGCAGGATTTCGCCGAAGTAGCCTTGTCTGGCCATATTGAGGGTGAGGAGTTCAAAGAAATCGTAACAACAATTTTCTAGTATCATGCAATGCTTGCGTGTTTTCTCGGATGTTTTGACCAGTTGCCAGCATTCATCGACGGTAACGGCTGCGGGTACTTCTGAGGCAGCGTGTTTTCCTTGTTCCATAGCGTAGACCGCCATGGCCGTATGCATGCTCCACGGTGTAGCAATGTATACCAGGTCAATATCTTTCCTTTCGCACATTTTTTTCCACGCATGCTCATCCCCGGTATAAATTTCAGGTTTGTGGATGGTACCTTCCAGTTGTTTCTTTGCTTTGTTGGCTTTCTCTGGCCGTATGTCACACAGAGCTTTGATCTCCACGCCATCAATTTTACTCATTCGGTTAACTGCCCCCGGGCCCCGGTTTCCCAAACCTATAAAACCGATTCGCACCGTTTCAATTTTGGGAGCCGCAAACCCGCTCATATTAAAGTGTTTTCCATCCTGCTTAGGGAAATGATTTCCTTCAAGTGCTTTCTCAACCGGCACGGCGGCATGGGCATTAATGATGCTGCCTCCTGCAAGTCCTATCCCGGCAAGTCCGGAAAGCCTTAAGAAATTTCTGCGGTTACTTTTCATTCTCTTGTTGTTTATTGTTGGATTATAAAGTACTTCTTGTTACTGTTTGATCTTACGCTAGTCAGTGATACGCAGTCAAGGGTCCCGACCACCCACCGCGCCATCTTGCCTTCTGCTTACTGCTTACCGCTTCCAATCCAGCGGTCAAACCACGCAAAGGCGTCAGACTGCATTTTTGCATCAAATTTATGCGGGCCCGGATAATATCCACTCTGATAATGATCTTCGGCTTTTGCTTTTTTATACACTTCACGAAGGATGCTATCCGCTTTTTGCATTTCCGGAAGGGTATATAGTTGATCATCTTCATCATTCAATACCATGGTTGCAAGAGGGGTACGCAAACCAAGAATTTCAGGGAATTCCATCTCGTTGGGAAGAACAGGAACGTAAGTCATCCACGTATGGGTAAATGATTTATCCACGATAAAATCCTTCCATGTGGTCATAAAGCCAACACAGACCGCACATTTTATACGTGGATCCAATCCTCCCATAAACACTGTACGCATCCCTCCACCAGACAATCCACCACATCCTATTCTGTCGGCATCTACATCTTTTCGTGCACATAAAATATCGAGCGCCTTGCGGTCTTCCGCGAAAAAGACACCAGGCCACGTTGTTCCGGCGCTGAATAATGATTTCGCCATCGTATGTTCATGCTCTCCAGCCCATGCGTTGTATGCCTGAATATTTTCAGGTTTTTCCGGATTCTCATCGGTAAGTCCATTCCGAAACCTTTCCGGAATATCCTGCATCATTACCCTTCGACTGGCAAAAGGAAACGCATCCGAAACCAAAACGACATATCCGCGTTTGGCGATTTCATTTGCCCAGGCGTGATTCTCATAATAATTTGCCTGATGTTCTTTCATCAACGGATGCTGGTCATCGCTGGTACGGGTGATTTTCCGAGTACCAAAATATTTGTTTCCACCATGGTCATGGAAAGCGAGAATACCGGGTAATTTACCTTTTGCATCCGCCGGTTTTAACAATATGGCATCCGTTGGACGCCCATAAGGTAATTGCCAGCTCAATTCCTCAATATGCAATCCGTCGTAGGTATATTGTTTTTTTACTTTTACCTCGGGCAGGCTGCCAATATCAGGAATCGCCAACCGATCCATCAAACGCTTTTTAGCAGATTCTTTCCAATCTTCCAGATCGGTCCATGATTTTCCCCTGAAAGAATGGGAAGGTAATTTTTTATTAATGAGGGATGTTGCCCATGACCCGTATTGTCCAATGATACTCTCATTTTCTGCTGATATTAAATTTTCCAGGATCGCGGTTTTATCTGTACTTAATGGCATAAAGACTGATTTTTGATGGTTAGATGTAGAAGTGGCAAAACCATTCAGTCCACCAGCCATACCCAGTCCTGTGAGCCCTGCCAATTTTAAAAAGTCCCTTCGTTTATTTTTCATGTTTCGGAAAGTTTACAAAATTTAAGATAAAATGACATCATTGTGCAACCGGATATCAAATAGTTTCTTATTATCTATTTTCTATTTGGATTTCAACATGAAGCCTTTGACGCGTCTGGTGAAGTTTTGGTTGGTTCTTAACATCGGATCTGTCAGGGATTTGGTTTGGAAAATGTGTCAGATAATTTGAATAGTCAGGTTCCGAAATCTTTCGTAGATTATCCGTTAAAAGTATTCTCGAAAAAAAATTAATATAAAGAGCAAGCCAATGAAAAACGATCTGAATCGAAGGAAATTCCTTAAGTCTGCCATCGCGGGAGGTTTAGGGGCAGGCATCAGTACACAGGTGCATGGTTTTAATATTCTTTCCGCCTATCCCGTTCAGGATAAACATAGGATTGCCGTGATGGGTGTCAACAGCCGGGGAATGGCACATGCGGCTGGATTTGCTTCGCTCAAAAACGCTGAGATCGCTTACATCTGCGATGTGGATGAACGCGCTCTGGCCAGTGGAATCGAAGGCGTTATGAAAGCCGGACAAAAAACAAAACCGAAAGGTGTTTCCGATTTCAGGCGTGCTCTTGACGATAAATCTGTGGATGTGCTTACCATTGCCGCCCCTGATCACTGGCATGCACCCGCTTCCATACTGGGACTGAAAGCAGGGAAACATATTTATGTGGAAAAGCCGGGAAGCCATAATCCTTCGGAAGGAGAACTTCTTACACAAGCGGCAAAAAAATATAATAAAGTTGTACAGATGGGAAACCAGAGAAGGTCCTGGCCGCGTGTAAGAGAAGCAATACAGGCTTTGCACGAGGGTGCAATCGGCAGGGTTTATTTTGCCAGAACCTGGTATACTAATACACGGCCTTCAATAGGGACTGGAAAAATTGTGGCTGTTCCTTCCTGGCTGGATTATGAACTTTGGCAGGGGCCAGCCCCGCGCAAATCTTTTAAAGATAATCTCATTCATTATAACTGGCATTGGAACTGGCACTGGGGAACCGGCGAGATACTGAATAATGGAACGCACTTTATCGACCTTGCCCGCTGGGGCCTGGACGTTGATCTGCCGGTCAAAGCTTTTTCAACGGGAGGACGTTACCATTACCAGGATGATTGGCAAACACCCGACACACAAATCGCGACATTCGACTTTGAAGACCGTAAAACAATTTCATGGGAAGCACGTAGTTGCAACCCGAGAGGCATCAATGACATGGGTTCCGGGGTATCTTTTCATGGCGAAAATGGTACGCTGGAAATAAAGGACAATGCTTATAAAATCTTTAATAACAACGGCGACTTGGTAAAAAGTGCTGACAGTGCTGGACAAGCTACTGCCTCGCAAGTCGGACCTGGCATTGACTTCGACAAAGTTCATTTTGTCAATTTTCTGGAAAGTATAGAAACCGGCAAAACTCCACACTCCACCTATTCAGATTGTTCCAAAAGCGTTTTATTATGCCATCTGGGAAATATTTCCTACCGCGTAGGCAGGGCGTTAGATTGCGATCCGCAGAACGGTCATATTCTAAAAGATGACGAAGCTATGAAGCTTTGGAATCGGGAGTACCAGGGAGGGTGGGCACCCACCATTGCATAGGTATATTTAAATCAACAGAAATGAACAGACGAAAATTCGTTAAACAAACCGCAATTGCCGGAACCACATTAGGTATCTTGTCCCCTTCAATCCTTTCAGGAATGCAAACATCGGTTATTAAAATAGGCATCATCGGTCTTGACACTTCACATGCAACGGCTTTCGCCAAAATCTTCAATGCTGCAGATTCCCCCAAAGAATTTCAAGGATTCCGCGTGGTGGCCGCGTACCCGAAAGGAAGCGCCGATATTGAGTCGAGCGTAAGTCGTATTCCGAAATATACGGAGGAAGTAAAAGGGTATGGTGTTGAAATTGTTGATTCAGTGAAAAGCTTGTTAAAAATGGTTGACGTAGTCTTACTCGAAACGAATGACGGTCGACCCCATAAAGAGCAGGCTTTCGAAGTACTGAAGGCGGGCAAGCCGATGTTTATTGACAAACCAGTGGCTGCTTCCTTAAAAGATGTTTTGGCCATCTATGATGAAGCGCGAAAAAGAAAGGTCCCTATTTTTTCAGCCTCTTCTTTGCGCTATATGCAAACCGTGCAGCAGGTGAGATATGAAAATAAAATTGGAAGAGTAATCGGCGCGGATACTTTCAGCCCGGCTACATTAGAACCTACTCATCCTGACCTCTTCTGGTATGGTATTCACGGCGTGGAGACATTATTTACGGTCATGGGGCCGGGCTGTGAATCGGTGATCAGACAACATTCGCCCAATATGGATGTCGTTGTAGGAAAATGGAAGGACGGAAGAATTGGCACATTCCGGGGAACCAGGGAAGGTAAACACGACTATGGAGGAACGGCTTATGGTACGGAGGGCAATCTTGCGTTAGGACCATTTGATGGATATGATGGTCTCGCTATAAAGATCGCCGAGTTCTTCAGGTCTGGAAAACCACCCTTCGATGAAGTGGAAACCCTTGAGATCTATGCGTTCATGGAAGCTGCCGATGAAAGTAAACGAAGAAATGGCGCAACGGTCAATTTGAAGGAAGTGATCGGTGATCGGTGATCGGTGCAGTTCTCTTAATAATATACGAAATTTTTTGATTAGAATCAAGCATTTCATGATATTTATCCGACTTGCCTTGCGCCTGAATATGCCTAAGGTCTAATTTGAAAACCATGAAAAGATCAGTTGTTTTTTTGTTCCTAAGCGTTTTCGTATTTCCATCATTCTGTCAGGAGAATCAGCGGATGATCGATCAGATAAAATCTCATAGCACCGGGATGGGAGTGTGGTGGGCTGGCCATAATAGCTGGATTATCAAATCCGGTGACCTGGTAGTGACCACGGATTTATTTTTAGAGAATGGTTCCCGAATGGCTCCTTCACCCATTACTCCGGAAGAAATTGCCACCGAAATCGATATTTCATTTGTGACGCACGCGCATGGCGATCATTTCAATGACTACACTTCCCGTATTCTGCTGGAGAAATCGAATTGTATTTTCGTTATGCCGGAAAGTTGCCTTCCTGCAGCGCGAAAAATTAAAATTCCGGATAGCCGGATTGTGGTCGCAAAGCCCCGCGAATCGTTCGAGGTAAAAGGGGTAAAAGTAAACGCTCTCAGGGCCATTCACGGCAACGCAAATTTTGCCATATACTACGAAGCAAACCTTCTTGATTGCGGATATCTTTTTACGATCAACGGCAAAAACTTTTTGCAACCCGGCGATTCCTATTTGCTGGAAGATCACCTGTTCCTGAAAAACGTCAATGTTCTGTTCTTCTCTCCCACGGAACACAATATGTACATTGACCGCTCCGCTATCCTGATCAATACCCTTAATCCGGACTATATTCTTCCCCAACATCACAGCACAATTGCCTACGATGAAAGCAACCGGTTTTGGGCCAAAGGTTATCCTGATGAAGTAAAAATCCGTTTGTCACAAGCCCTAAAGGACAAGTATCATATTCTCAAACCAGGGGACAAGATTATTATTAAGTAGGGCTGAGGTGTTTGATCCTTGAAGTGTTGAAGGCCTATTCTATACTCTGCTGCCGACTGCAACCTGCCGACTGCCGACTAAACTAAATCTGTTGGTGGGCGGAATTCCTTCTTCCGATAGCACCGCCTGCCAATTCTTTCCGAAAACTGTCGGGGATCTCTGACTGTCAGCTAATCCTTAACTATCCTCCAGGTCTTCCATTCCGAAGCTGATTATTTTATTAATACTCAGATTATTTTTAGCGTAGTCCTTGAAGTAAGCCGCGAGTTTTTTGTGTTCCAAAACGGTAGACTTACTTAGTTCCCGGATGTGCATGGCTTGATTTTTCAGACTTCCGGCATGTTCATTTACTTTTAACAACACTGCCCTTCCGCCAATCGGATCGAAGGCCGTGGATACTCCCGAGAAAATTCCTTGTATCACTTTTGGGCTACGGCTCGTACCGATTTTATAAACATGGTAGAAGGATTTATTTTCCGGCGTTTCAAGATGAATGAATAAGCAGCCATGTTTTATTTTAAGTATTCCCTGGTAAGTCCAGGAGGGTCCTTTTAAGCTCATCACAAATTGTCCTTCCGATTCCTTAATTTCCACAGGGCTTTGAAAGATCAATCCCTGGGCTGAATTCTGTCTGACAAAAGCGAGATAGTTGCCCACCAGGCTTCGTAACTGTTCATCGGCGGGTGCCAGGGACGCTGAAATAAAATCCCGGATGTTTTTGAATCCAATAAAACGCGCGACTGAATTCAGTTGAGCATCCCGCAGACTGAGCGAATGTTCCTTGTTCATGCCCCGGATTACGTAAAAAAGTTTTTTATACAAATAGTCTTCGCTTATCCCACCGATCTGAGAAGCCATGTTTCTTAATCCTGCGCGGTCAAGGGATTCTTTTGTTTTTTCTGACAACAAAAAGAGCAGACGATCCAATTGGCTGACCTTGATTTTCATTCTCTTAAGGTATATCAATTAGGGAAGATTTCAGGAAAACAAGGAAAAAAATGGAGACAACTCAGGAACCATTCAGAAGAAATTACAGAGACGGTAGCTACATCTTTGCCTAGCGTCACCCATGAGCATTTAAAAAATTTAAGTCCCTCCCTTACCCGACTGATG
>JBDSIM010000123.1:0-9261 GCA_039917935.1 Cyclobacteriaceae bacterium
GCCAGGCTGGTTGTTGCTTTTTTTCAAAAATAAAATTCCCGACCACGAGGAAATCCATTTCCGTTCGCATAAAGCACCGATAAGCATCTTCCGGCGTACAGACAATGGGTTCACCCCTTACATTAAAGCTCGTGTTGACCACCACGCCGTACCCGGTAAGGTTCTTAAACTCTTGTACCAATGCATGATATCTCGGGTTCGTTTCCTGGTGAATCGTTTGAATCCGGGCAGAAAAATCGATGTGCGTTATTGCCGGCATGTCTGACCGGAGATGGTACAGTTTGTCTTTGATAGAGTAGCTATCGTAATCAGGTGGTAGTGGTTTGCGGCGATTGGCCCTGACCGGTTGCACGAGTAGCATATAGGGGGCTATGGAATCGTGCTCAAAGTAAGTAGCGCAATCCTCCGCCAGCACAGAGGGAGCAAAAGGCCGGAAGGATTCCCGGAATTTTATTTTAACATTCAGCTTTCGTTGCATTTCCGCATTTCTTGGATCGCCAAGTATGCTTCGTCCACCCAGGGCACGCGGGCCAAACTCCATTCGGCCCTGCATCCAACCGATCACGTTTCCCTCTGAAAGTTTCAGCGCCACATCCTTACAAAGCAGATTTGAGTTGCTAAACTGCTGGTATTTTGCCCCATATTTTTTAGCAACACGCTGCACGTCGTTATCAAAATATTCCGGTCCCAGATAAGAACCCTTCATTCCATCGAGCGTTGCAGGCGTTGCCCGCTCCTGGTTAAAATAAATATGATACGCCGCCTGGGCCGCGCCTAGTGCTCCGCCTGCATCTCCGGCCGCTGGCTGAATAAAAATCTTTTTAAAAATTTTAGCATTGTAAATTTTCCCGTTGGCCACACAATTCAGCGCTACACCGCCAGCCATACATAAATGATCAGAACCGGTCAGTCGTTTTGCCTCAGAAGCCATCTTTAGCACGGCTTCCTCTGTGAATTCCTGTATGGCTAAACCCAGATTGCAATGGTGCGCCTGCAATTCATCTTCAGGCTTACGCGCCTTAAACCCAAATATTTTAGCCCACTTTCCTTCATGGACCATGGTCAGGCCTGTTGCATAATTAAAATATTCCTGATTGAGCCAAACTGATCCATCCTCCTTCAGGTCCACTAAAGTGGAGTGGATTATATCTTTGAATTTTTTGACTTCATCGCTTCCTGGAACACCATACGGAGCCAGTCCCATCAATTTATATTCTCCTGAATTCACTTTAAATCCAAGAAAATAGGTGAATGCAGAATACAGCAGACCCAGCGAATGTGGGAATTTCAACTCCTTGAGAATCTTAATGTTTTTCCCCTGGCCGTGGCAGATAGATGCCGTTGCCCATTCTCCGACGCCATCAATCGTCAGGATCGCAGATTCTTCAAAAGGGGATGGATAGAAAGCACTTGCCGCATGCGAAAGGTGATGTTCAGGAAAAAGCAGCTTTATTTTCTTTCGGTCAAACTTTTCAATTTTTTCCAGCTCTTCATACAGGAGTCGTTTCAGAAACATCTTCTCTTTCAGCCAGACGGGAATGGCCGTTATAAAAGAGGATAATCCTTTGGGAACAAACGCATAATAGGTCTCGAGCAACCTTTCGAATTTTAATAATGGTTTGTCATAAAAAGCGATCCCATCAAGCTTGTCGAGGGTTGTACCTGAGTATTCCAAACAGAACTTAACCGCATTCGCGGGAAAGTTGGGGTCGTGTTTCTTGCGGGTAAAACGTTCTTCCTGAGCCGCGGCAATGATCTCTCCGTCTTCAATAATAGCTGCCGCCGAATCATGATAGAAAGCTGAGATTCCTAAAACTTTCACTGAATACGAGTAATTAAGGACTTGTTTAAAGAATATAGGTTACGGGTGAACCGTGTATAAAATCTCGTTCCCACTTGAGCTTCAACCAGCCATTGGCACTCTTTTATTATAGGGGTAGTAACCGATCACCACATGCCTTTTCCCGATACCACCAATAATTTTTAGCCATATTTATTCAGGCATCCGCAGAGGTGTTGGCTCGCAATTTTAGGTGTTAGGAAGTGGACTTTGCGTTTTATAAAACGCTGCGGCCGATTCGGCATTAAGCTCAAGTGCTTAAAACGGTGGTTAGAGAAAGAATTTTGAGGCTTTAATAAACATAGAAAGTTAATTACCAATGGATCTATTATTTTTAGGAAAAGTATTGTGGAGGAAGTTATGGATTCTTGTCTCCGTTCCACTCATTGCAGCCTTTGCCGCATTTCTATTCACACTCGATGCTACGGATACGTACGTATCAAGAGCGCAGCTCGCCACGGGATTCACCATCCAGGATCAGGTTCAGCTAACGGAGGAGAAGTTCAACAGCCGGGAAGCGGATATTAAATTCAGCAATCTTATGAGTTCAATGAATTCAGGGCTTGCCGTGAACCTTACTTCATACAGGTTACTGCTTCATGACCTCGACCCAAAACAAGTTCCTTTTCACAGACCCGATCCGGAGCAATTCACCACCACACCCCAGGAAATTGAAAATGTGCGTAATGCGCTGATTACAAAATTGAGAACTTTTTCTCCGCTTTCTTCAGCTGATCCCGAGTATCTATTGGTGTCGAAATTTTTCTCTGCTTATGGCTACGCTTATAATGACGTCAAGGATAACCTAAGTATTGAAAGAATGCCGAATACGGATTATATCGATGTATACATGGCTGCCGACAGACCAAGCCTTGCTGCCCTGGCGGCCAATGCCTTCTGTGAGGAATTCATCCGGTACAATCAATCGCGAAAATCAGAACGCTCCAATGAGTCGGTAGATTTCCTGAAACAATTATCAGACGCTAAGAGAGGAGAACTGGATAAGAAACTTGAAATCCAGAAAATGTTCAAAGCCAATAATAATGTGTTCAATATTGAAGGTGAAAGCGGAATGAAAATGGGCCAGTTATCGGTACTGGAAACTCAGGCTGCCTCTATTCGCAGCAACATCCATCGGCTGGAGCTCAACATCCGCAGTTTAAGAGATGATATAAGAAAACTGAATGCTCCTGTAACTTCCAATAGCAATCAAAGGATCCTCGAGTTACGCACGCAAATTAACAATTTAAATGAGCGTTACATTACCGGCGGATCAACCAATAGATCGCAATTGGATTCATTGAATTTTCTGCGTGAAGAACTTCGTATTGCTCAGGACAATTCCTATAGACAAGGGGCGTCAGTAACGCCCGGGTACACAGCCTCCGATTTACAGATTAAATTAAGAGAAGCTGAAATAGATTTAGATGTTCAGAAAACTGATCTGGGCATGACCCAATCGAAAATACGAGCCATAAACTACAGCTTCTCCGGATACGCGAATAAGGAAGCGCAATTATCGGCCATCCAGAAAGAAGTGGATCTGGCTAATCAGGAATATACGATGGCGCTAGAAAAGTACAATGAAGCCAAAAATCGCCAGCTTACTTCCAATGACCTGCGTCAGGTGCTTGTGGCTGCTCCTCCGGTAAATCCTGAACCCAGCACGCGGTTCATAATAGTGGGTTTGGCAGCGTTTACGAGCTTATTTCTATCTCTCCTGGCTGTCGTTGGATTAGAACTTATGGACGGCGCGATACGCACCCCTGAGAAGTTTAAACGCATGGTTAATCTGCCCATCGCAGGGATCCTAAACAGGATTGACAGCCGGAATTTTAATATCCGCACCTATTTTAATCAACAGAATGGGAACGACGAAACAGAAATGTTTAAATCACTATTGAGGAAATTTCGCCACGAAATCGAGTCTCTAAATGGGAAAGTTATCTTGTTTACAAGCCCTAACAAACGCGACGGCAAAACCTTTGTCATGTTTTCTCTTTCCTATGTGTTAAGTCTTTTGGATAAGCGTGTCTTGATTGTAGATACTAATTTCAAGAATAATTCCTTGTCACAAATACTGGGACGCGGGCAGAGCGACCTCAAGGTCTTAGACAGCAAGAAGAATAAACTCCTGGTTAGTGCGCAGGGTGAGAAAAAAGAAGAACAGGAATTTGCCCATGAGAACTCTTACGAGCTCATTAATCCTACCAAGTATAAAAATATTTATATCGTTGGAAATTCTGGTGGGGGAAATGAATCACCTGCTGAAATATTATCCGGGCGTGACTTCACCAATCTTGTTTCGATGTTGTCAGATAGTTTTGATTATGTGCTTATGGAAGGTGCTTCCTTAAACGATTACTCCGATACAAAGGAGTTGGTAAAGTATGCGGATAAAGTCGTTGCTGTATTTTCTGCTGAATCATCCATCAGGCAATTTGATCGTGAATCGATTCAGTATTTTAAATCGCTGGGCAAGAAGTTTGGCGGTTGCGTTCTGAATCGCGTCGATACGAAAGACCTGAAACTGTAATTCACAGTTACAAAATCTATTTTGACAATGGTAGTTTCCCCCAAGGGAAAACTACCCCTGACCACTGACTACTCACCGTTTACTATTCGCCTTTTCGTATACTCTTTTTCTTTTTCCAGCAGGATTTTTTTAATGATCTCCTTCGCTGCAACAAAATCAACATCGTGGGTTTTGCGGTTTTGGTTCGCAAGATAGAGGACCTTTCTAACCTGCGTCATTTTAAAATGTTCTTGAAAAGGTTTACGGAAAATTTCCAGGTTAAAATCGGCATCTATATGTTTTTTTGTCACATCGAAAACGTCATTGGTATTTTTTAGTTTTGTGCTGTTGAGTTCATCCAATAATTCGTAGGCTTGTTCTTCGGTGGTGTTATCGACCACGCTCAGTATATGATCTATAGAGATATCCGAAGCATGCATTTTTTGTATGAGCGCTTCTGTACCTTTATTTAGTGGGACGCTGATCGCCTTCATTCGGGTCTGGATGCGCTTAGGTACGACGCCCGGTAAAGAATTTGAAACAAAGGCCTGTGCGATAAAGTCCGTGAAGTAAATTTGATAGAAATAATAACTCCCGACCGAAAGGAGTGACACCACGATAATAAATGACACAATAACTTTTTTCATAACATCCTTTAAGGAGGCCGGACCATCATTATTTTATGGAATTCGGGTGTTTACATTTTTGCCAGTATTCCAGAATTAGTTTAAAAGTATTTTTTGTTTCCTCAAAACTTTGTTCCTTCAGAAAAAACCCCTGGACCGTCAGACCATAAGCCTGGCGGATCTGTTGGTTACTCGGCGCGGTGGAAAAAAATACGAAGGGAATACTTTTTTCCCTCAGCGTTTCATCCTCATTAATCGCTTTCCGCAATTGCAGGCCATTCATCTGCGGCATGTTGATGTCACAAAAAATAATGAACGGTCTATCGGTCGTTGTGCGCAGGTATTGAAGAACAGCGTCTCCGTTATGAAAAAATTTATAGTGATTGGAAAGGTTTAGGTTTTTGCATATTTCCTCAAAAATGAAATGATCATCTACATCATCATCTATAAAAATAATGGGTTCATTGGCAGCTAGCATGGATGCGTTAAACAATAATTTGGTGAAAGTAATTTTTCAGCCTTTTTATGTAAGCCATGGGGTGAGGTCTTTTCCGATTAATTCCTGAAGTTGGCGGATATCATTCCCATAAACATCGTTCGTAAGCCATTGCCTTATTTTGGGATCAAATTTTGGTTTTTCCAGATTTTTACCCCTCAGATCGTTAACGGTTTTTTGTATGAAAGAATTCTTTTTTAAGTTCTCTACTATGGATTTAGGAAAAAGCTTTTTTAGGCCTGCGCCTAGAATTCCTTCCTGTCCGTAAAGGCTGTCCAGAAATTTATTTTTAATGATTCCCGATTGATTATAGCGAATGGTAAGATCCGGTATGAAGTCAGTGCTGACATTTAAAAATTTAAAGATATCTTTAAGTACTTCCTGCGAATGGTTATTTAATTCCTCATATAGATAAACTTTTATATTGTCAGGTGGAAAAAGTTTATAAAAAGGGGAAAGATTCTTGAAATAAAAACCTTCCTTAATCAGATCATTGCGTTTCCACCAAATGGTATTTTTATCCATGCAATCAGCAAAACTGTTTGTAGGGACCCGGTTTTCCCTCGCCAGGTGCAGGTAACGCGAATATAGCCTGCCAGCAGGCTGTCTCAGAATGGCAATCAGCTTCATATCAGGGTTATAATATTGAATTCTCTCCGGGGCGCCTTCATGATATAGGTACGTATTGGAGGTTTCCCCTTTCACCTGCCCTGGAGCCGCCTCTTTGAACAATTCAAGGTAGGCTTGCAAATCTGTAACGGAGCCTTTAAAATGAGCGATTTCGGCTAAGTCCCCGCCAAAATCTTTGGCTGTTTTATGTTCATACCCATAAAAATTCGGTTCTTTCACCCTGGGTATAAAAATTTCAGGGTGTTGTTTAAGGTATTTATCCAATGAAGTTGTTCCTGACTTTCCTGCTCCGATAATCAAAAAATCAGGTATGAGGTCATGTTTCTTGGTCAGTGCCGAAGAATTGGAAAAATCATTTTGTTTGAGACTAACTGTCATAATTAAATTAATTTAAATTGGCTTCATCTGGATATTCCCGCTCTTTTACACGCGGCGCTTTCTCACTGCTTAACAGAATTTTCGTCGTTGTTTTTGGCTTTCTGAATATCTTTTTCATGGTGCGCATTATGCCCAAATCCGATATTGGGATCTGGATATTGTTCACCAGCGTAACGGCCATCCTCGAAATGATCCGAAATGGATTCATCCGAAATCCCTTAGTTTCCAGCCTCGTAAGTGCGGATGAGGCTGATAAAAGACCTCTCATTACGGCTTCGCTTGCACTGCACTGCATCTTAGGGGGTGTAATTTCAATATTGCTATTAATTGGCTCGGTACCTCTCTCCAACTTCTGGGATGCCCCTGGTCTGGAAAAGTTATTCCTGGTATATGCATTAAACAATATAATTTTTATACCATTCCTGCACTTTGAATACCTCCAGACCACCAAACTTCAATTTAAAGGCATTTTTATCAGTAATTTTTGCAGACTGGCGATCCTGAGTTTTTATATAATGGGACATTTTATTATGAATGTGAAGCCGACGCTGATGGAACTGGCCCTTGCTCAATTGGTCGCCACCGCGGTCGGGAGTATTGTGGGGTATCAGTTTGTAAAAAATATGCTAAAAATTGACAGGGTGGTGAATAAAAAGGTTCTGTCAGATCTTTTCCACTTTGGAAAATTTACTTTTGGAACCAACATAAGTTCCATGTTTGTCAAGAATACGGATAGCTGGATGATAGGGCGACTGCTATCCACTGCTTCGGTTGCAGTGTATAATCCTGCTTTGCGTATTTCAAATATTGTAGAGGTACCGACCCTGGCGGTGGCCTCTCTGGTTTTCCCGCAGATAGCTCAAAAAATGAAAGATCACGGAAACGAAGGCGTCCGGGATGTTTACGTAAAATCGGTCAGCCTGATACTCGCCCTGATGTTACCCATGGTGCTGCCCCTTTATATTTTTTCTGATTTTATTATTCTTACCATTTTTGGAGCTGACTACATGGAGGCCGCGCCCATTCTGCGGGTTACTATTTTTTATTCTCTCATCATTCCCTTTAATCGCCAGTTTGGTACGGTGATGGATGCGCTTAAAAAACCGAAAATTAATTTTTATCTGCTGGTCATGGTAGCCGTTCTCAATGTCATTTTTAACTATATTTTTTTGAAACAGTTCGGAGTGATCGGTTCGGCATACGGCACATTGTTGTCATATTGTGTGGTATTCATTCTCAACCAGATTATCCTTCACCGCATGTTTGATATCAATACTTTGAAGGTGTTGACAAATGTTTTTGCATGGTACAAAATTGGCTGGAGTGCGCTTAGAAAACGAATGGTGAAATTTGCCTGATCAGGTTGCACTAAATTTCATCGGAATGGCCAGCTTTTTTGCCTGCAAACTTTCTCCGGCCGTTGACCAGTGTCGTATCAACTTCATTTCGACGTATTGTCGAGGTGTCGCAAAACTTTAATTATGCGACATATTTTGTTTTTTAGATATAGCTTAAATATTATTCGTTAATAAATTGTTATTGGTCTGCTTTTTTAACCTGATAACCTTCGTAACAAGCGAAAATAGTAAATCGCCAACCTTGTTACCTTATTCGAAGCTGTGATGAAATGAGATTAGTACTGAAAGATTTAAAATGAAACAAATCATTCTTTTATCAGTGTAGTGAATATATCTGAACATGATAATAAGGCAATAAGGTTAGGTGGGAAGGTTTGCATCAGCTTACTAAAGTAATAAGGTTAGGCAATGGCGCTAGCATGATATAACGACATAATTAACTGACACTACACGAATGGTACTATTATTTTAAACAACCCACACGCAGGTGGTAATTACAACTTAGGTTGCTATGGTAAGAAACAGTGATATTATAATTTTCAGTTTATCCCGCTGGGATGCCCCGATATCCTCGCCTTCATTTTCACTTGCGAAAGAATTTGCCAGGAATAACCGTGTCTTTTATATCGATCATCCTTTTTCAATCAAAGATTTTTTTTCTGAGTACAGAACTCCCAGGGTTCAGAAAAGGAGAGAGGCGTTGCTTTTGGGTAGGAACATTTATACAAAAGGTGAGGGCCTTCCCGAAAATTTAACCATGGTAACGTCGAAAGCAACATTACCCATCAACTTTTTACCACCCGGTTTTCTCTATTCGACGATAGGCAAGTGGAACGATCATATTGTTTTCAATACCATCCGGCAGATCATTAAAGATTATCAGCTTTCTACATTTATATTTTTTAACGCCTTTGATCCTTTTTTCTGTCGTCAATTTCCTGCTGATATAAAACCGATTAAGAAAATTTATCAGTCCATGGATGATATATCGCAGGCGGAGTATACGGGCCGTCACGGAGCCCGCCTGGAGGAGGAAATCATTCGCAATTATGATATTACCCTTACCACCTCACATGAACTGAGGCGATTAAAATCTAAATTTTCAGACCATGTTTACTATCATCCGAACGCCGCGGATTTCAGCAATTTTAAGAGGGCGCTTTCGGAAAAATTCCCACGGCCAGTCGAGCTGGCGCCAGCCGAAGGAAAAAAAATTATCGGATATACGGGGAATATTGAAACCCGGATTGACTATCAACTATTAAAGGAAGTGATTATGTTTCACCATGATAAAATTATTGCCATGGTGGGGCCTGTAACAACCCCTGACGCAAAGGATATCGGTCTCGCAGACTTCCCCAATGTTATTTTAACCGGGTCCAAAAAAATCGAACAATTACCCGCCTATCTTCAATATT
>JBDSIM010000124.1:0-6916 GCA_039917935.1 Cyclobacteriaceae bacterium
CAGGCGCATGACACCTTCCGGGCTAAATCTGTAGGGGACGTCAGGCCACGGTTCAATCACCAAGGTCCTCCCAGACCCGGAGCTGTGCTTATTTTATTATATGAAGACGAAGCCAGTATCAAGTACCCTCTCATCAAACGCCCGGAATACATCGGTACCCATGGAGGCCAGATAAGTTTACCAGGAGGAAAAGCCGAACCCGGGGAAGACGCCATTCAAACGGCTTTACGTGAATGTGAAGAAGAGATAGGGATAACAAAGGAAACGCTAACAGTGTTGGGTAAGCTGAGCGATTTTTTCGTTATACCCAGTAATTATATAGTTACCCCAATTATATCATACACGCTCTCAAGACCTGTGTTCAAACCCGATCCATATGAAGTTTCGAAAATTTTCGAAGCACGCATCGACCACCTTATCGCAGAGGATGCCGTAAAAGAAAAGGAAATTCTCGCAGCAGGTAAGTACCGGATGATGGCGCCTCATTTTGAAGTAGAACAGGAAGTTGTCTGGGGTGCGACAGCAATGATGCTGAATGAGTTCAGGGTAATTCTGAAGGACATTATTTGGTCTGGAAAAACAGGGAATTACCCTTAGCCACTCCGTTAACCACAATTTCAGTTCCTAATAAATTGCGTTAAAACCAAAAAAGTCCATCAGCTGGTGCTATTACTTAGTTTGCCAGCACATCCCATCTTGCGATGGGATGTGCATTCCTTTGGCGACCGTGCAAATTATTTTTTCTTCTTCTTAACAATGGTTCTTTTCGCGACCGTTCTTTTCTTCGCCTCAGTTTTTTTCTTTCCAACCACTCTCTTCACCAGCTTGACGATTTTGTTCACCGCTTTTTTGACCAATCCCTTGCTGGATTTTTTCGCAGGTTTCGTTTGTTTGAGTGCCTGTTTCGCGAGCGTTTTGGTCGCCAGTTTTTTATCCGCACGCTTACTGGCCTTCTTTTTGGAGACTTTGTTGGCCATCCTTTCCGGCTTCATGTTTTTCATCGGTTGTATAAATCCTTCTGTGGCCGCGATCTGCCTGGCCATAAGATTTAACGCAGATCCTGCTTTAAACCAAAGGATCTGTCCTGCATTATAAGTATGGTTTACCTTAATGGTATTTTTCGTTCCATCCTTGTGATTTAGCACCAGGGTAAGCTGGCGCTCAGGCGAAAATGCCGTAAGATCAATGAAATCAATCGCATCATCCTCCTGAATCAAATCATAATCCGATTCATTTGAAAATGTGATCCCCAACATCCCTTGCTTTTTTAAATTGGTCTCATGGATACGGGCAAATGATTTTACCAGGATCGCACGAATGCCCAGGTGTCGTGGTTGCATAGCGGCATGCTCGCGCGAAGATCCTTCTCCGTAATTGTGGTCCCCAACAACGATGGTTGGGATGCCCGCGGCCTTATAGGCGCGTTGGGTGGCAGGTACCGGACCATATTCACCGGTTAATTGATTTTTAACGTTGTCTGTTTTCTCGTTGAAATAATTTAACGCTCCTGTTAAGGTATTATTGGCAATGTTGTCCAGGTGTCCCCTAAACCGTAGCCAGGGACCTGCCATCGAAATATGATCCGTTGTACACTTTCCTTTTGCTTTTATCAGAACCTTCATTCCCGTCAGATTTTTACCATCCCACGCCGGGAATGGGCTTAAGGCTTGAAGTCGTTTTGACTGCGGATCTATTTTCACCTTCACTCTTGTGCCGTCTTCTGCGGGAGCAATAAAACCTGCATCCTCAACATCAAAGCCCCGTGGCGGGAACATATCACCTGATGGCTCATCCAGTTTAACCGCTTCTCCCGCGTCGTTAATCAGGGTGTCAGTTAAAGGATTAAAGGTAAGGTTACCCGCTATCGCAAACGCAGTGGTAATTTCAGGAGAAGCTACAAAGGCGTGCGTGTTCGGATTGCCATCATTCCGTTTGGCGAAATTTCTGTTAAAGGAAGTAATAATGGAGTTTTTTCTTTCCGGATCATTGGTATGCCGTGCCCATTGTCCGATACAAGGACCGCACGCGTTAGCCAGAACAACACCTCCCATTTTTTCGAAGATTCCCAGATATCCATCCCGTTGTACAGTATAACGCACGAGTTCGGAACCCGGTGTGACGGTGAATTCAGCGCGGGCCTTCAGGTTTTTATCCACTGCCTGCTTTGCCAAAGAAGCCGACCGCGTAATGTCCTCATAGGAAGAATTGGTACAGGAACCGATCAATCCAACCTCCAGTTTTTCTGGCCATCCGTTTTTGCGTACTTCGTTGGCGAATTCTGAAATGGGTATGGCGCGGTCCGGAGTAAACGGCCCGTTCACATGTGGCTCGAGTTCAGTAAGATTAATTTCAATTACCTGGTCAAAGTATTGTTCAGGATTGGCATAAACCTGAGGATCACCCGTAAGATGTTCCTTTACCTTATCGGCCAGTACGGCTATCTCTTTGCGGTTAGTCCCTCGGAGGTAATCGGCCATCTGTTCGTCATATCCGAACAACGAAGTCGTAGCACCAATTTCTGCGCCCATGTTACAGATGGTAGCCTTACCTGTACAGGAAATGGTTTGCGCGCCAGGTCCAAAATATTCAACGATAGCGCCCGTCCCACCTTTTACGGTAAGAATACCAGCGACTTTTAAAATAACATCTTTGGCGGATGTCCAACCGCTAAGCTGCCCTATGAGCTTTACACCAATGAGTTTCGGATATTTTAATTCCCAGGGCATACCTGCCATCACATCAACTGCGTCCGCTCCTCCTACACCTATGGCAACCATTCCCAGTCCGCCTGCATTGACAGTATGCGAGTCTGTTCCAATCATCATTCCACCAGGGAAGCCGTAATTTTCCAGCACTACCTGGTGAATAATACCGGCGCCCGGTTTCCAAAAACCAATTCCGAATTTATTGGATACGGATTCCAAAAAACTAAATACTTCTCCACTCGCCGTTAATGATTCAGCAAGGTCTTTTTTCGCTCCGTCTTTGGCTAGGATCAGGTGATCGCAATGCACTGTTGACGGGACCAGGACCCTGGGTATTCCTGCTGACATAAATTGCAGAAGGGCCATCTGAGCAGTGGCATCCTGCATGGCAACGCGATCAGGTGAAAAGTTAACATACGACTTACCTCGTTTAAAATCCTCAATCGTTTGCTCCGTGTGAAGGTGCGTAAAAAGAATTTTTTCCGAAAGGGTAAGGGGTTTGTTGACAACTTTTCGCGCCCGGGCAATGCGCTCCGGGAATTGCCGGTAAACGGCTTTGATCATGTCTAAATCGAATACCATAGTGTTAGTTTAGGGTCGCTAAAGTACTAAATTTTCACATTCCGAAGTAGGAAATCGGGATATAGGGATGAAGGGGAAAGCAATAGAACGCAGGGTAGAGATGATAAGGTTGCGTGTTTTGAAAGGTGTGGAATCGGATCGAGGGTAAAAATTTAAAATCCGGGTCGGCATCACTGACTGCCTTGTTTCCCGCTCCCCATAGCCCTTTCAACTTTTTATTTCTCCCTGATTTAATTTTAATCACCCACCCCGCAGATTGAAAGTCCATAGATGATAGTCCTTGGTTGATTAGTTGATAGTTATTGGTAGTTTGGGTATGTTAGTAAAACGTAAACGTAGTGAAGTCACCAATAAACCCACGTTCCGTTTCCAGATGTTTTGACTTTCGCCAGATCTGACGGAAATTCACCCGAAACGTTCTTAGAGACGAATTGATTAAAGAAGGAAAATCTTTAAAAAACTGATGTTAATTTAATAGGGAATAACGAATGAAATGGACACAGGCTATTGATCCTTTTAACAACATCGCGCTGTCGGCTCTGGTCGCGCTCATACCCATACTGTTTATTTTTTGGGCACTGATCATTAAGAAAATGAAGGGATATAAGGCCAGTTTAATGGCTACCCTTATTGCGATAATCATCGCCATTGTTATTTATGGCATGCCTGTAAAGCTAGCCGTCCTGGCCACGGTGCATGGCGGAATGTATGGATTATTTCCCATTTGCTGGATTGTTATATCCGCTGTTTTTTTGTTCAACATAACGGTTAAAAGCGGACAGTTTGAAGTGATCAAACACTTCATGGGCTCGATCACTTCCGACAGGCGGTTGCAAGCGCTGTTGATTGCTTTTTCATTTGGTTCTTTTCTTGAAGGAACGGCCGGCTTTGGTGCCCCTGTTGCCATTACTGCGGCCATGCTGGTAGGCCTGGGCTTTAATCCGCTCTATGCAGCGGGGATCTGCTTAATTGCCAATACCGCACCCGTTGCTTTTGGGGCAATTGGCATTCCTATCACTGTGGCATCGCAGGTATCCGGAATCCCTGAAATGGCTATTTCGCAAATGGTTGGAAGAACGCTTCCGATCTTGTCTGTGATACTTCCATTCTACCTGGTCATACTCATGGCGGGTATACACAAGACCAGAGAGGTGTTGCCCGCCATATTTGTATCCGGAATTTCTTTCGCTTTTCTCCAGTGGTTTACCTCTCAATACCTCGGCCCGGCGTTGCCGGATGTCATCGCCGGAATTGGATCGATCGTTTGCCTCGTCGCGCTTTTAAAATTCTGGCAACCAAAAACTACCTGGCGGTTTAAGGATGAGATAGCCCCCGTTTTGAATACCGACATCCGGTACTCCTCCGGCCAGATTCTCAGGGCGTGGTCACCTTTTATTTTATTGACCGTGGTGATCATTGCATGGGGTATTCAACCAGTGAAGGATGTGCTCAATACCACCGGAATGACGCAGTTTGAAATCCCCGCTATCCATAACACGATACTGGACCGCAATGGGAAGGAACTGCCGCATATTTATAAATTTAATTATTTTTCAGCCTCTGGCACTGCGATATTTCTTGCCTGTATCCTTACGATTCCTCTGGTGGGGATGAAATTCAAAGAGGGATTGAATGTATTTGTCTATACGCTGAATCAACTGAAATATCCGATCATCACGATCGCCACGGTCCTTGCCTTTGCTTACATTGTAAATGCTTCAGGCATCACTATCACACTTGCGGAAGCCCTGGCCAACACCGGGTTCCTGTTTCCGTTTTTCGCTCCGGTGCTTGGATGGTTAGGTGTGTTTATCACCGGTTCTGATACCTCTGCCAATGCCTTATTTGCAAAACTTCAGCAGGAAACAGCCACCTCGATCGGAGTAGACCCAGTCGTTACTGTGGCGGCCAATGTTTCGGGTGGCGTAGTAGGAAAAATGATTTCTCCGCAGTCTATCGCGGTAGCCGCAGCCGCAGGGCAATTGGTCGGCAAAGAATCCGAATTATTCCGGTTTACGGTCAAACACAGTTTCTATATGCTGGCTTTTATATGTTGCATTGTATTTGCGCAGGCATATTTATTTACCTGGATCATACCCGTGTACGATGCTTTTACCGCGAATAAGGCGATCACTATACCCGACAATTCAACAGGATACATCTATCTCTTAATTCTGGCGGCATTGATCGCAACATTTTTCACCCTTGTTTTTATCAAGGATAAAAATCCACAAAAAATTGCTGAGGTAAACCTGAATCCCCCCAAAGAATAATCCTCCCTTGCGTAATACTTATAGCTTACTGGTTATTGCTTAAAGCTTACTTGCTGTTGATGTAGTTTAGAAATTCCCGTTTGATGTTTTCGTCTTTGAATTTTCCGCAGAAGTAGGCAGTTCCTGTTTTGCTGTTGGTATCGCCTACACCCCGCGAGGCCACACACATATGGTTGGCATCGATGACCACACCAATATCATCGGTGCGAAGTATGCGTTGCATTTCTTTCCCAATCTGAACCGTGAGACGTTCCTGTACCTGAGGTCTTTTGGCAAAGTATTGAACAATGCGATTAATTTTTGACAGACCTATTACCTTACCGGAAGAAAAATAAGCGACATGCACTTTACCGTAGATGGGCACAAAATGATGCTCACAATGCGAATAGAAAGTAATATCCTTTTCAACAAGCATCTGATCGTAGTTGTACTTGTTGTCAAAAAGCCGTGCGTGTGGTCTGTTCTTGGGATTTAATCCGCTGAAAACTTCTTTCACGTACATTTTGGCTACCCTTCGGGGAGTTCCTTTCAGACTGTCATCCGTAAGATCGAGCCCAAGAATATGCATGATCTCCCGAAAGTGATTTTCGATCTGCCCGATCTTTTCTTCGTCATCGAGCTCAAAGGCATCAGGGCGCAATGGCGTATCAGAAGAGGAGGCTACATGGTCATCCAGATCCTCCTGGTCTAACGGATTAAGAGGCCGGATATTCAACGAAATTTCTTTCTGTCTCATACAATGTGATTTTCAGTTCCAGTTTAGCGTCAATCTTTTGTCTCAGTATCCTCCAGACCACCACGGCAATGTTTTCCGCCGTCGGATTGAGCGTTTTAAAGTAGTCTGTGTCAAGATTCAGATTTTTATGGTCGAATTTATTTAAAACATTTTCCCTGATCAGATCGCTCAACAATTTCATATCAAAAACATACCCTGTATCTGCTTCCGGTTCTCCTATAACACTCACGATGAGCTCATAGTTATGACCATGATAGTTGGGATTGCTACATTTTCCAAAAATCTTTTCGTTCTGGGCGTCAGACCATTGCGCATTGTAAAGCCGGTGGGCTGCGTTAAAATGCTCTTTCCGGGAAACCTTAACCTTCATGTAGTAAATTTAACAGGATATTGAGGAAAAGGTTCAGAAACCGCGAAAATGTTACCGGGCGGGCAAACCACGGGCAGGATGGCAAACCTGCAGAGGGAGGATGGGCGTTTTATGGTAGGGATGCAAAGTTATGGGTCCCTACCTTGCGACGCCCAGCCGCGTTTAAAAATTCGTGATGGCGGTGCTGTGAAAATTAAACAGTGCCAGATTAATGCCGAAACTCAACTCGTGCGTCGTGAAACGCGCGCCT
>JBDSIM010000125.1:0-7890 GCA_039917935.1 Cyclobacteriaceae bacterium
GAATGTCCAGAAATTTGTTTCTTCCTTTAAAGAACAGACCCATGCATAAATCGAAAATGCTAAAAAACAGAAGATCAGTAAGGGAAACGTTTCATAACGTTGGATGCCATATCCTATGGCGATGTAAAGACTTAAAGATATCAGCTGCAGAAAATAATGGTGTGACTTCTGCTTAGGCATTGGCCCATGGTTTTATGGAAAGGAAAAATACGGTGCCGAAGCCCAGGGCAAGCATGGTATGAAAAAACAATAGGCTGACATCCTGTATTTGGATCCCTTTCACGATTCCAAAAATAAAATAAATGCAGAGCAGGCCTTCGAGAAGGGTAATCAGATTGATACTCGGTTTGAGATAGGTGTTATTCATCCATGGGTCCTGTTTACCGACGATGTTAAATTTCGGGGTTCTCATGAAGGGTGTTTTGATACCCATCCAACCTTCCAGCACAGCAATGCTGTTATGAAGGGATAGTCCCATGGAAACAACCAGGAAGGCGGGGAATAAAATGAAAAAACTCTTCCAGGTGTTTGGATAAAATCGCTGAGTGGCAGTCCAATAAAAAATGGCGACCGATAAAAA
Organism: Cyclobacteriaceae bacterium; assembly: GCA_039917935.1. Lineage (GTDB taxonomy): Bacteria > Bacteroidota > Bacteroidia > Cytophagales > Cyclobacteriaceae > Chryseosolibacter. The sequence continues at coordinate 581 of JBDSIM010000125.1, forward strand.
CCCCAGGAAGAATATACTTCCAAAATTAAAAAACAGCGATGTTGTCATCGAGTTGTTTTTTACATACAACATAGGCAAACTGAGCAGGGCTGCCATTAACACGGCCACAAAAACGGAACTATTGCCCAGGTGCAGGAAGGCATGAAGTTTTTGCATGGCCGAAAAGTCGGACCGCAGCACTTTGCCCATATTTTTCCGGGCAGTTTCTGCAGCGCCTTTGTTCCATCGATACTGCTGTAGTTTGATAACGGGCATCACGATCGGTAATTCACCCGGGGTTACCACATCTTCAAGATATTTAAACTTCCAGCCTTTTAGCTGGGCCCTATAGCTCAGATCAAGATCTTCGGTTAAGGTATCGGCACTCCATCCCCCCGAATCGAGAATGCATTTTTTTCTCCATACACCACAGGTACCATTAAAATTGATAAAACTTCCGACAGCATTTCTGGCAGATTGCTCTATTGAAAAATGGGCATCCAGGCCAAATGCCTGTAACCGGGTTATCAGCGAATAATCTTTGTTAATATGACCCCAACGGGTTTGAACAACACCGATATGGGGATCTGTAAAATGGGACAGTGTCTTTTTCAGGAAGTTATTTTCGGGAATAAAGTCAGAATCGAAAATCGCAATGAATTCACCTTTTGCATTCCGCAGTCCTTCTTTTAAAGCCCCCGCTTTAAATCCTGTACGGTTACCTCTGTGGATATGGACAATGTTTAGCCCTGAGTTTTTCAGCCACTCCAATTTTTGATAAATAATGCCGGAGGTCTCGTCTGTAGAATCGTCCAGGATTTGTATCTCTAATTTTTCTTTTGGATAGTCTATCTTGCTGACGGCCTCAATCAGCCTTTCCACCACATATTTTTCATTATATACCGGTAGCTGTATCGTTACCAGGGGCTCGAAGTCTACTAAAGGGGTTTCAACCTTTTTATTTAGTTTGCGTTTTCGATAGATATTGGTTAGATGTAGTTGTCCCAAACTAAAAAGAAAAAGATAAAGCAAACATAAAGTATATGATATTGCTACGATCAACTCCATTTGTCAATGACTATAAGTACCTGAAAATCGTGAATAAAATTTTATATCCTGCCATAATCGTACCCTTGACGGTACCCGAAATTTTAGAAATGCCGATCCTTTTTCGGTAACGCACAGGAATTTCCAGGCATCGCAGTTTTTGCTTGGCGCCCTTTAGCTGCATTTCTACCGTCCAGCCATATGTTTTATCCTGCATATTTAAACTCAATAAAGAGGTAAACCTGATTGCTCTGAAGGGACCTAAATCGGTAAATCTGACCTTGAAAAATATTTTTAATAATGTGGTCGCAAGCCAGTTTCCAAAAATTTGTTGTGATGTCATAGAACCTTTCTCTTTTGTTCCCAAAGCCCTCGATCCAATGACGAGATCTGCTTTATTTTCCACGATTGGTTTTACGAGCGATCGCATTTCTTGCGGATAATCAGAATAGTCGCCATCCAGGAAAACTACAATGTCAGGCAGAGGATACTGTTTACTACAATAACCAATACCTTTGAGGCAAGCCCTTCCATAGCCTGGCTCCGGTTCATCCAAAACGGTTGCCCGCATTTGCCCAGCAACGTCAGCAGTTTGGTCAGTCGACGCATTGTTGACGACAATTATCTCCGTTACAAGGTCGTCAGGAATTTCAGCAATTACCCTGGCAATGCTTTTCTCTTCATTAAAAGCCGGAATGATGACGTGTATAATGTGTGACAATTGCGATTTTAACAAATGTTAAGGCTCCATTATTTTGATGTGATTGTTGCCAATTAATACCGGGTTTCCAAATCTTCCTTTTTCGTCTTTCACCTCCAGGTTCAAAACACCTCTTGGGCAAACAGCGGAGCATATACCACAGCCCACACAGGATGATCGGACTATATTTTGTCCGCGCTGTGCATACCAGCGCACATCAATACCCATTTCACAATAAGTCGAACAATTTCCGCATGATATGCACTGCCCTCCGTTTGTGGTTATCCGGAAACGTGATTTAAACTTTTGCACCAAACCCAGGTAGGCGGCAAGAGGGCATCCATACCGGCACCAAACCCGGTTACCCATCAGTGGATAGAACCCGGTGCCGATGACACCCGCAAAGCCCGCGCCGATGTAAATGCCATAGATTTCGCGTAATGTGTAGGTGTCAATAAAAAAGAATTGAGAAGATTTTGTAAAATAAGTATACAAGACACCTATGGTCATAACGACAGCAAATACCAAAACGCCATGGACGATCCATCGTTCGAATTTCCAGGCTTTAAGAGAATTTTGTGAAAGTTGGCGATAGGGATCACCCATTGTTTCTGCGAGTCCTCCGCATCCGCAAACCCAGGAGCAGTACCAACGCTTACCGAAAAAGTAAACCAGCACTGGCACGGCAACAATAATCAATGCGATACCCCAACCGAGCATAAAAATTCCAATGGTGCCATTGTCCACCATGGCATTCAAACGATAGTCAAAAAAGAAACTGTAGTCCAGGGGCCAGATATTTTTGAAATCATAATAAGGCTGGTTGAGGCGGACCAGGATTTCGGGAATTAAAAAGGCAAAGGCAGTTTGGAAAAACATTACGGAGATGGTTCGGAGCACCTGATATTTACTATGTCTGTAATGGATGATGAAACGAACACCCATTATGATAATGCAAAGCGTATAGATAAATCCATACAGAAAAAATCTGCCTGCTTCGTGACCATTGATTAGTTTGCTGACCGGGTCTACCATGATGACCCAGTTCGTCATATATTCGGGATGAAAGTACAGGAGTATATAAAAAACAATCAACCATGTACCGGTCAAAATTCCCAGCCACCCTACATTTTTCATGGGGTTAAAAAATATCTGGTCATTTTTGATGCCTGGCTGATGTTGAAGCTTCGGAAGTATGTAGAGCATGGCACCGATGATGCACAACCCAAAGGTTAGGAAGAGAAACAGCAAGGGCCGGTTTTTTACAGGGCCCACTGCTGAAGCTTTGGTAAGACTGTACTGAAGGTCTTTGATCGCATAACGATCAAAGCCGACCTGGTTTATGGTACTGTACTTATTTATTTTTTCGGCGATCTCCTGTAAATTGGTTTGCAATTCCTCCTCTGAGGCAAATTCTTTTCCCTGAAGTTCTCGGCCGTATTCGCGGAAGGCCTTGTTTTGAAAAACGGCGACTTCATTGGATGTTCTGAAGATAGAATCTTGTGGGGGTATAGTAAATTTATTCCGGCTCCTTTTTACAAGGCCTTTTATATCTTCATTGGTGATGTTGTATCGTTGAAGTTGCTGCGCATTGGCTCTGGCAAAAATCTCATTCAGCGTCTGAACGAAATCATAATTTGAGTGAACAGTTTTGTCAATAAACGGTGCTGCGTGCTCCAGAAATAATTTTTCTTTCTTATCATCCGTGATTTTTTCTTTGACTACTGTCGGCGTTAGCCGGTAACTTGCCCAAAAAGTGGTGGCATTAAATAAAATGAACCCGACCAAAAAAGTTACTAAACCGATAATTTTAATAATCCTCATGTCCTTGTTATTTGACTACATTAACCAACCCCCGGCCCTTCCATAAACTCCCGATCTCACTTTCATACCTTTGTGCGAACTCCGGGTCAAAATTTGCCTCAGTTAAATGATCGACAATAAAATTCACGTGACGCTTTTCTCTTAGCCACTGATCGAACTTCTCATGGCGCAACCGTATGCCAAAAGCATTTATCCCTTTGAATTCCTGTGATGCTTTATCCCATACCATATGGATTGCTTTCTTTCCCGAAGCATGCTCCCAATATAATTCATCTTCTGTATCATGGAGGGCATTGGACACGTTTCCATAAGTCTGATATTCAATATCAAAAAACTTCGCAGAGTTGAACCAGGGGCCTGGTTCATATTTGGTTCTTACACCACATATTGTTTGGGCGATCACTTCACCCATCATCCGCCCAGTGTACCACACCTGCTCAATATTTTTTCTTCCTTCCAATGCATGCATTCTTTCCACGCAATCTCCTATGGCATAAACATCCGGAATATTGGTCTCAAGAAATTCATTCACTAAAACGCCCTTGTTTACAGAAATCGCAGAGCCTTTTAACAATGAAATGTTGGGATGGACACCAACTGTTATTCCCACAAAGTCACATGCAATTTCCTCATTATGTTGTGTTAGCACACCCTTAACTTTGCCATTTTCATGCGACTGGATTTCTTTTAATTCCAGGTTGTGTCTGATGTCAACCCCATGTGATAGGATGTGTCTGCTGATCATCTTTGATTCTTGAATGGGAAGTACATTATTCCAAAAGGCCTGCTCGCGCACGAGAAATGTGACCTGAATTTTTCTTGTCCGAAGCATTTCCGCCATTTCAATTCCAATCAGCCCGCCGCCAACGATTACCGCTCGTTTTACTTCCCTGGTATTTTGTTCCATCTTCTCCAGGTCGGAATAACTGTAAAGCCCCTGAACTCCCGTGAGGTTCTCGCCTGGCCAGCCATACGAGTTGGAACAGGATCCTGTGGCTATGATGAGCACATCATATGGAGTGTTTTTTCCGGAGCGTAGTCGAATATATTTATTTTCGCTTTCAATTTTGTCGGCGTGATCGAAGACAAGGTCGATCTTGTTTTTTTCCCAGAACCAATCTTCATAAGGTTTCGTATTGCCATATTTGAGGTGCCCCATGTAAATGTACATGAGTGCTGTTCGGGAAAAGAAGTGCTGGGTCTCAGAGGATATTACGGTGATGTTATAATCACTTTTTTTCCTGATATTCCTTGCGGCGGTAATACCTGAAATACCATTGCCTATTATCACAACATTTTTCATGCTAATCGGAAACCCCGGTGACGCCGGTTTTTGGAAACAAGGTAAAAAGAAACCGGTGTTAGCCCGCAATAAGTTGCATTCTAACACCGGTTTTAAATAATTTCAAATTTCGCTCTACGCGGCGTACTGATTGCTATCCTGGGTTAACGACAAACCCGCCGCCGATTTATAATTGTATAGCTTTTGATAATATTCATCCGCCATACGGCCGGCATCGAAGTAAGGAACCACGTCTCGCATACTGGACTTCATGATATTAACCCATTCTTCAGGCCTCTCATAATAGGTTGGAATGATCTCAAACTCCAGCAGATTCAGCAGATTTTGCGCTTCTATTTTGTCTTTTTCATCGCCCGGTAAGATATCGCTCGCCGTTTCAATGATATAGGCGTTCTTTTTATCCTTCGCGAATTCGGGAACCCAGCCATCGGGTATGGATAAATTTATAGAGGCATTCATTGCGGCAGTCATTCCTGAGGTGCCGGAGGCTTCATGATACATTTTAGGGTTATTCAGCCAGATATCAGAGCCTTTTTTTAAATGGCCTGATAACCAGAGTTCATATCCGGTGACTACCGTACAATTGGGAAGATCTTTGGTTTTCCAGAAAATCTCATTAAAAATATTGATGGCGCCAAAATCTTCTGGATAAGGCTTGCCTGCCCAGATAATCTGAATAGGATATTTTTTGTTAGTAGCGATTTTTAAAAACCGGGTGAAATCAGATAAAATTAAATTCGCCCGTTTATAGCCCGCGAAACGGCGTGCCCAAACAATCGTAAGCACATTTTCATCGAAAAGTTTACCGGTCTGGTTGGCAACGGTTTTGAATAATTTATTTTTCAGATTCTTTTTACGGCTCACCAGGGCCGCATCGTCATTTCGCTCCAGTGCCTGATCCAATTCGGAGTCACGCCAATAGGTTTTATTTTGTGCATTGGTAATAGCTGTAATTTCACAGATACCGTTATATCCACTCCACATCCGCCTGGAAACTTCGCCATGTAATTGGGATACACCATTGGCAATTTTTGCCATCCGCAAAGCAGTAAGCGTATAATTTAATATACCATTTTCCGGAGAAACGTGTTCTTCCACCTGACGAGTAGTCAGGCCGTTGAAAAAACTCATATTATTTAACAAGGGCACACTGTGTTCTTCATTCCCGGCTTTTTCGGGCGTATGGGTGGTAAATACCACCCGCTTTTTGACTTCGTCAATATCTTTATATTTATCCAGCAGATAAAAACACAACGGTAAAGCGTGTCCTTCATTCATGTGATAAATTTCTGTGTGTCGCTGAAGCACGTCCAGCAGTTTTGCGCCACCCGCACCCAACAATATGGACTGGGCGATCCGGGTGGTTTCATTAGGATCATATAATCGATGGCTGATAGTCTGCGCCAGATAATCGTTTTCGGGTATATCGGTGGTTAATAAAAACAGAGGGACCGTATTGAATACTTCAGGTTTTAACAGAAAAGCTTTAACATATACTTTCGCGCCGTGAATGGTGATGGGGAAAATAATTTTTGTATCCGTCAGAAAGAAGTATTCTTTATCCCTCAAATTCACTTTTAAGGTTTGATCCTGGTTCCGTTCCTGATCGTAGTATCCTTTTTTCCATAAAATGCCAATCCCCACAAGGTTTTGTTTCAACTCGTAAGCACTTCTCAAATGAGAGCCTGCCAGAAAGCCCAAACCGCCACTGTAGCTTTTTAAAGGCTGGTCTATGGCAAATTCCATAGAGAAATATGCTACAGGCTTGGAATATTTACTGTCAAATTGGTAAGGGAAGAGGTCTGAAGTGTTAAACATGGGATGATAATGCTTGGTATTGCTTTGCAAACTAACAAACCCGTGCCAATTCAGTTTATCCAAATCGCAAAAAAAATTACGGTCGTTTACCGCAATCGTTTGAGATAATGAATTTTATTAATGACTCAATTGAAAAGACCTGGTTCTCCCGATTATTTTTTGTGATAATCCACTTCAAAGGAAGGGCGGAGGGCATCACAACGATGGAAATGTCTTCGCTCTTTGGTGTAATCTCAAAACCATTTCGCTCCAGGGCATTTTTTGTCCATAAATATTCCGGACCTGTTCCCACTAACTGAAGTTTGATTTGGCGGAATGGCTGATGTTCTACCCGGCCAGTTTTGAGGTCATAACCTTTAAATTCAAAAATTTCATCAAAAGAGCCATCTAATACCAGGTCTTCAGGAAAACCGGATAAAATATTTTGATTTTTTCCGCTCAGCCAGAGAAGGTCGGCTGTTTGTAAGGCAAGGTCCAATTCATGAGTTGCGAGTAAAATGGCCTTATTCAAAGTGCGCGAAATTTTTCGTAGCACATTCATGATCTCCACGCGGTTATTCAAATCCAGGTGCGCAGTAGGTTCATCCAATAGTATGATGGGGGTATCCTGGGCCAGGGCACGTGCAATCATCACCATTT
>JBDSIM010000126.1:0-6916 GCA_039917935.1 Cyclobacteriaceae bacterium
ACAACCTGTTAACCGTACCGTGATCTTTTGGAGTGAATATTTTGCGCTGGCGTTATCCCTTTCACTGGCTTACCTTATCGGCGTAGGAGGTCCCATAATAATATTTGGGGCATCCTCCAGTGGGTTAAGTTTATTATTCTCGGGATTTATGTTAACCCTTGTATTTGTATCGCTGGCATTCCTCGCTTCTGTGCTTACACGGGATAAAGCAAAAGCCATAGGCCTTGCCCTTCTATTTTGGTTTTATTTCTCTTTGATCTATGACGGCCTGTTGCTGTGGGTGATCTTTTCTTTCAGTGATTACCCCATCGAGAAACTCACGCTGGGCCTGGTAGCCCTGAATCCGGTGGATCTTGCCCGGATCATTATCCTGCTTCAGTTGGACATCTCCGCATTGATGGGCTATACCGGAGCATTTTATAAAAGCTTTTTTGGGAGTCATTTGGGAATTCTCTTTTCGACGGGTGTGCTTTTTATCTGGATCGTTTTGCCCCTTGCCCTTGCCACCAGAATATTTGCGAAAAAAGATCTTTAAATGCCGACTATGATTTTAATCATAGAAAACCAACGTATTATCAGTGAAATTACAGGCATAACTTAACGCTTATGAAAATAATCACGGCAATTCCCTATCTCCTGGCAGCTTGCTTCATTTTGGCAGGATGTGATCAAAAGAATGTTGACCAGACTATCAACACAGAGGATGAAGTTTCGCTCGGCGGACAATCTGCTGTAGAGGATTCAGAGTCTCAGAAAAATGTTGTTCAGGTGGCCATTGGTTCACCTGTTCATTCGACATTGGTGGCTGCTGTGAAAAGCGCTGACCTGGTGAATGCCCTTTCAAATGCCGGACCATTTACCGTTTTCGCGCCTGTGAATGAAGCCTTCGATAAACTTCCTGAAGGGACCGTTGAAAATCTTTTGAAGCCTGAACAAAAAGAACAACTTCAGGACATTTTACAATTTCACGTAGCCGTGGGTGTATATAAACTTGAAAACCTTCGCGATGGCCAGATACTCGGCATGGTAAATGGCAACAACGTAAAATTTAGCGTTTCCAAAGGGAAAGTAACCGTCAATGGTGCTCAGATCGTTGCCTCAGTTCCTGCTTCGAATGGAATTGTTCATGTTATTGATGCCGTCCTGATTCCCCAACAGCCTTAAAGATCTATGGTGGGAATAATGAATAGGGGTTCAACCTCAGGTTTTACAGAACGTTCTGAACGCATTTAAAGGGTCTTGGATTTATGTAACGCAAGATCGTCATATTAAGTACCACCATGATCTTTAAATCAGGAAGCCAGGAGTCTGGTTCCTAAAAACTTTATTAAGCATGTTACTGATTCATAAACCGTGATAATAAACAATAAGGATCATGAAGGAATATGACTTCCGTCATGTTTAAAGGTTCGAATAATCCGAACCTTTGTGTACTTATCTGAAATATGATGGAAAATTCACCGACCCACACCTTCCATATCCCGGTAATGGGATTGGCCTACACCATTGATACGCCTATTAAAGTTGCGCGGTTCGGCATTTCTTCTGTGATCTCCATCATCGAGGACAAACTGATTGAACTCATGCGCAAACATTACCATGCTGAGATCCATAAACCCTTCAAACCGATTTCCGAGAAAGAAGACGACTACCGCGCAAAACGTATTACGGATTATCTCAATCTGGTAAATGAAATTGTAAAAGCAGAGGTAGCAAAACTGAGGGTCTCAACTTTTGAAACAGGAGGGAATCTGGCCAAGTATTTTGAAATGCTTCCCAGTAACCACCCACTCAGGATAAAGTTTCTTAAGTATAAAACTGCTGATGATCCTGAAGAAAAAGCACAACTTGAAAGCTATCTGAAAAGCCATATACAAGCTGGAAGCATAGATGTGAATATCATGACGAAGGTGGATAAAAATAACTATGACAAAGCTGGCAATATATTAAAAGACGCATCCGACGCAGTGGCCGCCCTCCGCGGTTACATCAACAGCGACCTAACCAATTCATCCGTAATTTTTTCGGCCGGACTGAACCCCAGGCTTTTCAATTACCTTGAAACAATCACGGCATTCAACCCAAAAGGGCTGGGGGTTTTTAATAAGAAAGTGATTATCAAAGTAAGTGATTACCGTTCGGCACTCATCCAGGGAAAATACCTTGCTAAAAAAGGTATATGGGTAAGTGAATTCAGGATTGAGTCAGGATTAAATTGCGGGGGTCATGCCTTTGCTACTGATGGCAGTTTGTTGGGCCCCATCCTCGAGGAATTCAAAACAAACAAAACGCAACTTTCTGATGACTTGTTTTCACTTTATAATCCGGCGATAAAAGAAAAAGGAGGATTAGTTTTTGAAACACCTCATCCGATTAAAATCACGGTTCAGGGAGGGATTGGAACCCATGAAGAGGCAGACTTTTTACACCGCTACTACGGGATTGAGAGTACCGGGTGGGGCACACCATTTTTGCTTTGCCCGGAAGCCACAACTGTCGATGATGAAACCCTCGCTTTACTGAGCAAGGCGGAAGAAAAAGACGTTGTTTTAAGCAAGAATTCTCCTCTGGGCGTGCGTTTCAATTACCTGCTGGGCACCAGTTCGGATAAGGAAAAATTATCCCGCATAAACAAAGGTCGCCCGGGAAGCCCATGTACAGAAAAACACCTGGTATCCAATACCGAATTCTCCATCGAACCAATTTGCACAGCATCCCAGGTTTATCAGAAACAAAAAATTGCACAGCTGCAATCAATGGATTTAACGGTTGAGCAATACGAAAAACAATATCAGGATGTAGTGAGCAAGGAATGCTTATGCATTGGATTGATTAACTCGGCGTTACATAAATACAATTTACCTCGCGTAAAGAAATTAGAGGCGGTTACGATCTGCCCAGGACCCAACATCGCTTACTTCAGCAAAATAGTTTCGCTGCAGGAAATGACGGACCATATATATGGAAGAAGCCATACACTTTGCACTGACAACAGGCCCCATATGTTTATTAAAGAACTAAGCCTTAATGTTGATTACCTTGGAGAAAAAATAAATGAGTTGCAGCCATCGGCAAATGAGAAAGACATGAAAAGGATTATTTCTTTTGGTAATGAGCTTTTAAATGGCATTGTTTATTATCGAAATCTGGCCCATTATATTCTAAACACAGGCATCCATGTTTTTGAGCAACAGCTCGAGGCAGGTGAAAGGAAAATAAAAGAAATACTTTCACAGGCCCTTGATTATAGGGTTTTAACACAAAAATAAAACGGTAATTATTTTGACGTATTGGCTTGCCTTTGATAGACCAATTTCGTAACTTAATATAGTATGCTTTAACGCATAATCAACAACTCTTAACAAACAAAAACTTTGGGAGGTTATCCAAATCAAACTACAATCTTGTGGCCTTCGAGCAAAAGTTTTCCTTCCTTCTCCATCTTCTTCACAGTACGAATAACGGTCTCCACACGAAGGCCACTCATATCGGCAATCTGCTGACGTGTATAGGGAATAATGGTCTTGCCCTGTTCGCCTGGCTTGCTGTTTTTTGCTTTGTAATATTTTAACAGGGAAAATATCCGGTGATCCGGATCATGGCTGGAAATTTCAGAAAGTACCATAGACTTATACCGCAAGCGCTGACACAATACCTGATCCATTTTCAGGTGCAGGTCAAAATTTTCTTTTAACATATTTTGAAAATAGTCGCCTGGTAATTTCCAAACCCTGGATGGCTCCATGGCCTTTACACTTCCGGGATAAGGAAATTTTCCGATCAGTGCAGGTTCACCGAAACTTTCTCCAGGATTAAATATGCCCTGAATAAATTCCTGTCCATCAGGGCTAACGATAAACATCTTTACCGATCCTGATTCTACCTGATAGTAGTCGCTTGCCTTACCTCCCTCATGAAACAGTATTTGGTCCTTCCGAAGGTTTACCAGCCTGCCTTGGTATTGCGCTAAAGTTTTTGATGGAAACAACTTTCTCTTATTTCGGAGAAAATTACCGCGCATAGCCAGATAAAAAAATGATTTTCGTCATGCATTCATGTAATCGTGCAAGCCCCGCCTGAACAGGCAGCCTCTGCCTGGAGGTCGGTGGCATCATCAGGTTCAAATACCATTGATAGGTCAATATCATTTAGATTCTGCACGAGCCCCTCAAATTCGGACCGCGTGATATCCTCAAACGGCGCCTGACTGTAATTACCATTATCAAAAGGTAAAACGCTCAACCCGTTATAGGATGCCTTGTTTTCCCACATCCACTCCCCCACTTTATCCCAGTCATCTTCCTGTATGCTTACCGTCGCCGAAACATTATTGCTATTGTAACCGTTTCTGTAACCATTTCGGACCCACTCGATATTGAATTTTTTTATACGGTTGAGCAAATCCATCACGCTTTCTTTTCTGATGATAGATCTTTCCGGTGCCATCTGTGGAATACAGATTATCGCCTGTTTGCTGTTTAAGATATCATCTTCCAGCAGCTCGGGATGATGTTCCAGCAGATAGGGATATAAGGCCTCATTTTTTCCAATCCGGATCCTTCTTAAGTAATAGTCATTATGCCACGCATGAACACCTGATGAGGTACCGAGTACGATGGAAGAAGTGCCCGAAGGTTTGATCGTAGTACAACGTGCCGCAAACTCAATGTTGATGATCCCGGAAATCTGCAGGTTCACTTTCCTCACTTCATCCGCAGCTTCTCTCAAATCGAGGTCCGCAAGTTTTCCGCTGGCTATGCCAGTCATGCCTACCCCGATCAGCGCTTCGTATTCGGTGGTAGTCTTCCAGATTTCCCGCAGATAATGAAAATTCGTGAATCCAGCCTGCAACGTGCCGAAGAACGCTGCAGCCCGTACACGGGCATTGAGATCTTCCTGACTTTCAACATCAGAAACGTTTACTTCGCACAGGTTGCAGAACTGAAAGGGCTTCAGTGCGATTTCACAACAAGGGTTTGTTCCCCAATCGGGATGATTGGTAAAATAAAACCCTGGCTCACCAGATCCGGAAAGTTTAATTTTTCGCCAAAGATCAAAAAATTCTTTGCGCGTGACGGAATCCCTGGGAAGGACCACAGAGTTGTTGGCACGTCCTCGTTGCTCATTGAGTTCCCACCAGTTTCCAAATTTACAGGTGAGCATATCTTCATCCTCATAAGAAAACAAGGATATCATCGCAGACCTTCTGATACCTCCCGCGAGCACAGCGTTAGCGATGTGACACATCATATCGTGACACTCGAGGGAACTTAATTTTTCACCCTCCTTTTTCCTGTCAAGAATAGCGGAAATATGGGCGATGCAAAGTTTAAGGGGTTCGGGGCCCGGCGCTTTGCCCCCTGCCGTGATGAGTCGGGCGCCTTTGTGCCTGATATCGGAATAGTCAAATTCGGGAATGTATTCACTCAACCCAAAATAACCTTTCAATAAAACTTTCACTGCATCCGCCCATCCCTCCAGACTATCGCCAACCAAAAACCTTCTGCTTTTTTTTCCTTTCCTGACGGGCGGTAAATTCTCGATGTGATGCAATTGAACAGAATAACCAACACCCGTTCCACCAAGTAAAAGAAAAAGCGCCTCTGAAAAGGCGCGGATGTCATCCACCGGCATATATGCACAATTGTAAATACGGCTATTATTCTTAGCGATAGCAGGTCCGGCAAATTGCATCGCCCTCATGGAGGGCAAAACTTTTTTATTCCGGACAAATTCTAAATTAACACCGATTTCTTCCAGCAGTTGCGGATAACGGTCAATCAGCATCGCGGCGTACCGATCGCATATCTCAGGCCATAATTCCCTGCGCTGAAGTTCCGGAACGTACCGGGCGTACTTCATGTAGATAATCAGGTCGCTCAGTATCCGTTGATTGAGTTGCATTAAAGTGTGTTAAGTATGGGCCAAACGTGTGAACAAATCGTTTTTTATTTTGAATTAAGTTTATCAATTAAAGTCTAAGATCTATTCAGATCAACTTCCAACAATGACCTTCACTATCGGCCAAATTTTTATTTTTCACCTCAATGGTTGCAAACACGGCTTGCTTTTCTGAAAAGGATGTTGTTTTCCAGATGAACGTGTGTCATCAGGTCATTGTCAAACGCTTTCAGTTTCTGATACGTAATTTGATAGGTAGGACACGCGTATTCCGGTACCTGATAATGGTTGGAAAGATTGCGTATCGATTTCATCAGGTCACCTGCTATAACGTGGTCGTGTTCCATCTCTTCAATGGGCTCCTGCAGGGTATCCACGAGGAGAAGACCCGTATCATTGTTGGATTCAATGCGTTTAATGGCAGGGAATAATACGAGTTCTTCCTTTTGCATGTGGTTCCGGAGTTCAGCTGCCAGGTCGCTGAAATCCTGTTGAATATTTAACAACTCCATATTTTCCTCGCCATGGGCGTGGCAAACTTTTTCCAGCAAGGTCTCAAGCTCAGGAATAGCATGGTTGACAAATTCATGGTGATTCTGCACAATATAATCTGCCAGGAAAGCAGCACTCCATTGATCTGCCCGCATGGAGATAGTTGTCTCCTGTACGGGCGCATTAAAAATTTCCTGTTTTATTTTTTCAGGATTTAATCCTGCACTAAGGCATGCGTCCTCCAGGCTATGATTGCCGCCACAACAGTAATCAATATTGTATTTGGTAAACACCGAAAGTGCACCAGGCTGCGATACGGCCAATTCAGCTACGGTAGGGCTGCTGCCAGAAATTGTGTTGGAATATGTTGTCATAATGGCTTGTTAATGGAATCAAAAATAGGTCATAAGTGCATCCGGAATTATGATTAAGATCATAGGGAGAAAAACTTTTGTCACCTTCGTGGAATTACTCGGTGATCGGTGATCGGTGATCGGTAATCGGTGATCGGTGATCGGTGATC
>JBDSIM010000127.1:0-16481 GCA_039917935.1 Cyclobacteriaceae bacterium
TTTTTAAGCTGTGCATCATGGTTCCCATTTTCTGTGCACTATGGTTCCCGAAAATTGAGCACTATGGTTCCCGTTTTCTGTGCATCCTTATTTGCCGAAGATTGTGCATTGTTATTTCCCGATTACAGCCTCGAAGTTTACTCCCGAATTTTGAGGCTAATTCATTATCTCCAACTGGTTCATTCATCGGGCATCTTGGATTTCCGGTTCCCAAGGAAACAAGGAAATACATTTCTCACCAAAACATTTTTTTATGAGCACATCAATGAGTGTCAGATTTTTGAATCGGAAAGAAAGAGGGGACGATCAAAGTGGAAGCGCCAATTTACATGCGCGTGACAATTGCCGGTGAACATTTGAACTAGTTACAAGACGTTCGGCACCTCCAGAAATTGGTCAATAGAATTGGGACGAGTAAGCGGAACAAACTCGAAAGCTAAATCAGTGAACACCTTTCTTGAATCACTTCTTTCAAGGGCTTACGGTTATCAGAAACAAATCCTCAATGAAGGGAAAGAATTAACATTGACGGAATTCAAGAGTCGATGGAACGGTATTCCAACCGAGAAACCGAAGATGATGGATAACGAAAAAAGCCGGGAAATCCGGCCTTTCATTTTTAGTGGCTTTCCATCTAGTTTTTCTAAAGCGTTTCCAGTTTCGCTGTCTGTTAACAAACATTGTTGAGTTGCTTGTCTCCCATCCGTGAGGGAAGCACCACGAGCATCCTCTTTCATTGCCATACACGATTCTGGAAACTTGAACATTTGAGATCTTGACAGGGAAATCAATAAGTCCAAATTCATTAATACCAAATGCCTTCTGCATTCGCCTTTGTCTTTTCATAAAGAGCTTGATTAGGTAAACCTAATGCAAAGCTCCTTTGATGGTGTTTTTAAGATTTTTCACGGGTTAATAATTCAACATTACAAAGATAAAGGCAAAGACGCCTTCTTTATTTTTTTACGAATTCTGGTACCTATAGTACCTAAAATCCAAATTTTTTAAAGAATACCGCTTATTAAGGAAACGATAACTTAATGGTTTCCATTGGAATAAACATGCGTCCACTCTCCAATGAAATAAAACCGAAACTTTGATAGAATTCTAGGGCTTTCTCATTGATTGGATCGGTCACGACTGCCCAGGCACCGATAGTAGAGCTAGCCTGATATGCGCGCCTTAATGCATCAGCCAATAATAATTCTCCAATACCCTGTCCCTTATAATTACTATCACGTGCAAGCCGACCTAGTAGAGTGACTGGCAAGTTTTTGTAGGGCAGTTTCTTATGCAAATGCTCTGGAATCAAAGTTCGATCAACACTATCGGCTGACAGTGTATAATACCCCTTGATTTCACCGCCTTCGCCCTCTAAAATAAAACAGGCTGCAACTTGTCTCTTAACATCTTGTCCAGCCTGTTTCCTAAGATAATTTTCCAAAGACGGCTCTTCACATACGAAGGAATTCTTTTTGTGCCAAGAATCTAGAGCTACTGTATGAAGCATCTATTTCTTCGACTTGAATTCACTATGCTTCTTCATGGCCTGATTCAATTTATCATTTGGGGCAGGAGGATTCACAAGTGCATTAAAGAAAATCTTCCGATCGTTTTCAGAAGATAGCCAATTATTGTGTTTTTCCATAATAGCTTCTGCTTTTTCAGAAGCAGCGCTAATCAGGAAATCCGTAAGCGATCGGAAGCCGCCAATTTCGAATGCTTGTTCAAAATAGTCCTTTTGCTTGCGTGGAATGCGCAGGTCAAGTCTAGTTAATTCCTTGGTTTTCATACATCTTTAGTTATAATACAAATAACGGAAAAATGCTGTACAAGTTCAATTTTTTGTGGAAAAATGCTGTACAATTTAAAATTCCGTGTATTACAACATATAATATACTTATATAAGTATTTGATATACAGTTAGTTTTGAAGAAATATTATATATCATAATACGTAAAAGTTTTCATATGCAGCAGCAAGCATCCATGACAGGATATAGCGGTTTTGCTAAAAATTTAAGAGGTGAAAAATGTTTACTCTAAATCCGGCCGTTCACAAGTGTTTACATGTTTCAGATTATACCAATCAGTTAGCGAAGTATGGCTCGTTCCTTCTTTTGATCAAAAGGACCGAAATGACCATTCTACTGGTCGTAACCGAAGACGACCGCATCAACAGAATTAACAAGCACGCACCGACAGAATTTATCTCGATGCCACACCAGACATTCCTGAAACCGCTGTAAAGATGTATTCACAAATTGGTGTGCTCGTCCGCCGACGGCGGAAAACGACTCGGTAGCCAGATTGTTTTGGATGTTGGTCATCTGCCTCCGGGAATATATATTGTCAACATTACAACCAGTAACCATACCGTAATAAAGTAATGAAGAGGTAAGCGATAGACAAACTATTTCACGACCGCGTACCTTAACACAGAGATACCCTCGCTGTAACCAGTCGCGCCCAGGCTTGTAAGCTTTTTCCTGTTGTTGAGCAAGTCAAAGATCCTCATTCCTTTTCCGATCATTATGGGGTTCACAAAGAAGTTAAACTCGTCAATAAGACTTTCTTTGATCAGCGATGAAACGAAACCCGCTCCGCCGTACACGATAATATCCTTCCCATCCTGTTCTTTTTGTTTGGCGATTTCGTCCTCCAGGTTTCCTTTTGCCAGCGTGGTGTTATTCCAGCGTGATTTATCAAGGGTCTTCGTGAAAACAACTTTTGGCGTGTCTACCATTTTTTTTGCGAATGGGAATTCCGGGCTTTCAGGCTGGTTTTTGACAACGTTTTCCCAGTAGTTTACGAACCCATCGGTCATTTTTCTGCCGAGTATAATCGTACTCGAACTGTCTGTTAAATCATTGATGAATTGGATGAGCCGTTCATCTTTCTCCCATGTCATCCAATCCAGTTCTCCATTTGGCCCTGCAACGAATCCGTCGACAGATATCTGTACTTGTAATTTTAATTTTCTCATGGATACTCCTTTTGTAGTTTATTATTTCTTAGAGACTTTTCCTGGCGTGCTATTAACAATTCAAAGTTGACATCTAAAACACTCATTTAACAATCTCTGAATGCGACAATCTGCGGGGGTAAATACGCCATTCAAATCGTGATACCTCCACCTGACCCTGCAGTTAACCTGCATTCAAAAGCGCACCGCCAACTCCCGATACCTGCAAAACCCATTTACCCATTTCATCTGTTCAATATTTCTACAATCAGCTTCAAATATTCTCTCGCTTCCAACCATAATACAAATACATTGTGCCCTACTCGTTGCGACATTCAGTCTGTTCGGACTGTAAAGAAACTCCATCCCTCTTGGCGCGTCCTCGGCTGATGAGCACGTAACAGAATAGATAACTATCGCGGCTTCCTGGCCTTGAAATTTGTCTACAGTTCCTATTCTGAATCCTGGTAAGTCTTTAGACAGAGCGTTAACCTGTGCATTATAGGGCGCAACGATCAGGATATCTGTTTTTGTAATTGGAATTTTGTTCCCTTTCCGGTTTGTCCAGTGGACTTTCTTATCGATAAAATCATTGACTATTTTCTGAATAGCCTCCACCTCCTCGGGACTATTGGTTTGCCTTCCGTTATGGTTTACAGGTATGTAAAATAGTCCGGCGCCGGCAAATGGTGTGTTCCCGTGAATGGCTAAATTCTTTAATTCCGATTTTGATTGAAGCCTGTTTTCATAATACAGTTCACTGGTGAATCTGGAAATATCCGGGTGCAAGCGGTATGTGACTCCAAGAAAAATACCCATATCATCCGGAATGGTTTGTCTTCCATCGATCAAATGCGTGAGGCCGGCCACGTCAGAACCTTCGGGATGCGCACCTTTTTGCGGTTGCTCAAGTTGTTGAGGATCGCCCAGGAGAATTAAGTTTGTTGTCGCACGTGATGCAGCCATGACATTCGCCAATGACATTTGTCCGGCTTCATCTACGAATAGATAATCCAGTGTTCCCGCGGCGCGATCATCTGCCCAAAGGAAAGAAGTGCCACCAACAACGGTGCCTGATTGGATCGCATCAATTGCGCTTTGCGTATCATCCACTTCTATAATCCATGGCGGGCCATTTCCAAATTCCTTTGGCTTGTGAACAAGGGCTACCGAAACATTTCGCTCGCTGGCAAACGCGTTAACCATATCAAGTAGATTTCGGATTACCTTATGACTGACAGCCGTAACGCCGATTTTTTTACCCTGCTGCGCCAAAGCCAAAATCATCTTCGCGCCTGTGTAGGTTTTCCCTGTTCCGGGTGGACCCTGAATGGCCAGTACAGTTCCACTCATTGCTGCGGCAAGTGTGATCGCTTCATCAATTGTCTTCTCAGGATCCTTAATAAGGCGCTCACCTCTTGCGATTCCGATAAGGTCCGGCTGTCTCCTCAATAATAAATCTGCTGCGGCCTTAAATACTTTATTATTAATGACTCCGTGCTCTTTGAATTCCCTAATCACGGTAAGCAGCGAATCTTCTAAAACCTTTGACTTAACAATTTTCATTGCATGCACAGCGTACGGCTTGATGCACGGCTCCTGTGCGATGACGATTGTGCGGGCATCCTCGGAGATTTCCTCCAGCGTGCCCAGTCTATCTCCGTTGACTTCATGCAATTCGCAACCTTTCTCAATACCTATTTCCTGAGGAGGGAAGCTGTATTTGTAACGTGACTTTCTTTGCTTCTTTGTCTTCGGTAACTCCTCTTTAAAAATAAGGCCACCAATGGCGGATTTCTCATCGTAAAGATCATCCAATTCCATTTTGTGAACGTGAAAAAATTCCCACCAGGCATTTTTTTGCTCCCGATCAAAATAATGAATGAGGTGGGCTAACAACCATAGAGCCTTTTCTTCTTCCGTTCTTTGCTGTGTATCCTCATTGATACCGTTGACCAGTTCTTCGTATAGAGATATTAATTCTTCTTCCCGGGCGGTGGTCTTCTCTTTTGCAATCCCATCCTCAAGCTCGGGTCGTTTCAAATCGGCGCCGCTCCCAATTTGTTCGTTCCGAATTTTTTCAAGCCAGAAATGCAACGCTTCCGTCGCCAGGCAATCGTCAGCATTATATTCCTGCACCACAAATTTTGTCTGCGGGTCTATGGCGTCAACCGACTTGAATTCCAAAATATACTCCAGGGTTCTCCTTGCGGGGCCTGCAATTTGTAAATCACATTTCCTGGTAAAGTCAGCAAGTTTTTCGAGATTTTTAATAGAATAACTTTCAACACTCGCACGGAGTATTTCTTTTGAAGTGGAATAAAGATCAACAAAGCGTTGACCGCGAAGGATCTTGTCCACGTTTCCTTCATGAATCGCATAACGTGACATCAAACGCTTGATGGCCGAGGGCTCATAGGGAGAGTAATGATAAATATGCATCCCAGGATTTTTTTTCCAGCGTTCCATAATGAAGTTCATGAACTCATTAAACGCTTTCTTCTCTTCTGATCGCGTAAGCCCCCAGAACGCTTTGTATTGAAGCTCATTATTTTCTTTGTAAGCAATCCCAAATAAATACTCAATCCCGCCATCCGGATAAAACGGATCGCCCTCGAAATCAAAATATACATCTCCCCTATCGGGAGAAGGAAGGCGATTAAAACCTTTCTTCTCAACAAAAGGAAGTAAGAGCTCATATATTGGCTTCTCCAGACCTTTCCCCTTGAACTGTATTTTCGCTTGCTCGTGGATCTTTATATAGCTGTCGATGTTTCCGCGTTCCGGTTTTCCTGGCAGTGGCTTATCAAGCTGTGCGAAATCCGCAAGCTTATGGATGCTGTTCTTTCTAATTTCGCCGATATGTATTTTCCGGGCGTTGGCAATCAATGACAGATGATCATCATCATGTCGCCTATCATTACATTCCTTCCACCACCTGCATACATGACAAAGTGCTACCGGCTCCGGATATGTGGTTTGAGGTCCCGCACTAATGGTGTTGATCAGAGAACTTTTTATATGCCTGTAGTATGCTTTATAATCGTCGTATCTAAATTTCTCCTCTTCGAAAGGGTGGCCAGGTTTGATCACATACATGTAATCAGGTGTCGTTCCCTGAATTTGTGAAACGATGTCTGAATAAACAGAAAGCTGAAGTATAGTTCCAGCTTTTGTGTCCGCTGCAAGTTTTGTATCACCTACCTCGTATGACCAGCAGCCGAAAGCCGGGCTCGGCTTATCGACTTTAATAAGAAGGTCTGCGCGGCCATTCCAATTTTCATCCGAAAGTCCGGCTTGTACAATAACGTCAACACCTTTAGTCATTAAAAGAATTGTATCCCGGACGGAGGAATGTTCAGGCAATTCAACAACATTTTTATTTTGAGCAACGAGATACGCAACATATGCTTTCTCATGCAATAGTCCCCGCTCTTTAAGTGCTTCGAGACTAAGGTTTTTATAAATGGGTTTTTCTCGTAGGTCCAGAACGACATCACGGCTGAGTTCTGTTAAGTGTTTACAGCCAAGGTGATTTGATAGATCGGTGGGAGAAAGAAATATTTTGTCATTGACTTTTTTCATGCGGGCAAGGTCTTGAGGGAAACGGGATCCCTTACAAAGTGAGAACCATAAAGATACTTAATCGATAGCTAAATTTTCTATTATCACATTGAGAATTTATTAGCCGGTTCAGTACCTGAAATTCTCACTGCGGAATGTCGCCTCTTATTGGCTAAACGATCCGGGCCGCAAACATCACACTATTATCGCTCAAAGGAAATAGTCATGGTTGGGCAGAATTGTATTCAACGAATGTGCGAATAGTTAATGATTTTTTATATCCTACTCCGTTTCATTCTCATCACTTCCCTGAAAGCATCTAAAAGTTCGGCCAACATGCCGGGCTCTTTCTCTTTAGGTTTCGGTTTCTGAAATTTCGGCTTACCATCATTAAGCATCTTACAGTACTTTTTTATTATCAAGGGGCTCTCAGCTTTTTTCACCTGATCTCTTTTCGTAGATGCATAGGGAGACATCTGAAAAATAGCTTGAAGCATTACTTCGTGGGGTGATTTCCCGCCCACAGATTTAAAGATAAAACTGTCCTTCAGCCTGATCTGAACTTCCCAGTTCCTGGCAGGATTGAACACAAGTTGAATTGATTCTGCCGGAAGTTCTATTGCCTGGCAGCCCCGGATCTGAATTGCCAGAAATTCCAACAGGTCATCGAGGTCAGGAATGTAAAACCATGACGGATCATTAAAATCTGTTTTTGAGTCGGGGTTCAATACCTTCAATTCGGAAGTAGCAACGTTGCCATACCAATCGCCGGTTTTTCCGGATTTGCCCTCGTAAATAGTTTTGTACTCGTAACACAGTTGAATGTAGTCTTGTGTAAATGCCATAATAGTTTGTTTAAAGCTTTAATGGCATTAATAAAACAATAGGACAAAGCACTAACGCTCCAAACATTTTTGGCTTGTATGCCCGCATTGCTTTTACCACCGTGGTGTTTTACTCGGTTGGTAATCCTCAAAGGATTTCTTAATGCTGACCTAAAGATATTAAATCGTTTTGTATTTTAGAAAAAATACACGTTAAAAATCTTTGGCGCAAACCTTAGTGACACTAAATGTCACGAGTCTTAGAGATTATTTAATTGAAAACAACCCGGTGAGAAATACTCCGTATATTAAAGTAGTAGCTGTTTTTATAAAACGTTTTCCTCTTGATGTGGTACAACAGGCTAATGGTCAGGAAACCGGGGAGAAAATATTGGTCAATGCAAATTTGCCGTATAAAGGTAGCCAACTACGAAGAATATATAAGTCCAATTGAATCCTGCCTTGCAATGTTCAATTTTAAAAAATTTTAAATATGATAGACTTTATTGGAGACATCCACGGGCATGCAGACGAACTTGAAGCATTACTTAAAAAATTAGGGTATTCAATCAAAAACGGGAACTATCACCATTCTGATCGTACTGTAATGTTCATTGGTGATTACATTGACCGGGGACCTAAAATCGTCGAGACTCTACAGATCGTCAGGCGGATGGTTGATGCGGGAGATGCGATCGCGCTCATGGGTAATCACGAGTACAATGCTATTTGTTTTCATATGAAGAACAAGAAAGGAGTTCCTCTGCGGCTACATCTTCCTAAAAACATCCATCAACACAAAAAAACAATAGAGCAATTCCATTCCATGTCGAAGGGAAAAACCCAATTCAAAGAATATATTGATTGGTTCAAGACTTTGCCATTATTTTACGAGGGGATTAATTTCAGGGCGGTGCATGCGTGTTGGGATATTAATAATATTACTTTTCTTAAGAAAAGGTTAAAGCATGGGAAATTGAATGATAATTTCTTTTGGGGATCTGTTCAAAAAGGAAGTAAGTTATTTGTTGCCATTGATGAGACCCTGAAGGGGAAAGAAATTCCTGTGCCTTTGGGACATCTGTTTGAAGACCCGGAGCAAAATACAAGGGAGGAGATGAGAATTAAATGGTGGGCAGATCCCATAACAACATCTTACAGGGAGCTAAGCTTCCCTCGTGTCGATACGTTGCCAGATAAGCTCGTTGACAAATCAGTGTTCAAGAGCCCAAACTATTATACAGACAAAGTCCCCGTATTTTTTGGCCACTACTGGTTAAAGGGGAAAATTAAAGATTACGGAAGTAATATTTGCTGCCTGGATTACAGCGTCGCAAAAGATGGCGTTTTGGCCGCCTACAGATTTGACGGCGAAGCTAAAGTAGATATAGAAAAATTTGTAGTCGTATAACTTTTCGTCCATTTATCTCAGTGATATGAAGTGCTTCATAGCTTACTTGTTCGTATTGGCAATACAGTATTGTTTTATTTTTGAGCGTGGTGATTTAGCCTTAAGCTTTTCGGGTGCATTGTTCATGTATCTGATGTATCTGCTTTTCAAAAAACCAAAACTTACCATAGAGCAGAAGTTACATAAACTTTGGACCGAACAGCTGATTAAGAAATTAGAAGAAGGCATGAATAAAAAATTACGGAAATTTAAATGACAAGTTTGCTGAAGGAAGTAAGGTCTTAAATTGTCACGATCACATTTCCTTTTTTATGACCTTTTTCAACATATGCATGAGCCTCAACTATTTGGTCAAGTGCGTAGCACCTGTCAATAACCGGCCTCAGTCGTCCACCCTTCGATGAGTTTTTTTAAAAAGATTAAATCCTCAGCCGTTTCACTTATGCCGCCGCCTATTACTTTTTTGGTCGTTGTCATAGAAACCCATAGCCCTCTGAAAATTGCCGATAGGGTCATGTACACAACCCTTACATAATAACCATCGCTCTTTAGTGATTTGACACAAGTTGAAAACGGGCTCTTACCTACTGTGTCCAAAATAATATCATAACAGTCACCCACTTGACTGAAATCTTCTTTCGTATAATCAACGACCTTGTCGGCCCCCAGGGACTTCATCATGTCTAAATTCCTGGTACTGCACACCGCGGTAACCTCCGCCCCAAAATGTTTGGCAAGCTGCACGGCCGAAGTGCCCACTGCTCCTGAAGCTCCATAAATCAAAACTCTTTGTCCATGCTGAATTTTTCCCTTTCGAAGAAAAGACAACGCCGTAGTTCCTCCAAAGGGAATCGCTGCGGCTTCTTTATAAGTTAAGTTGGCTGGCTTTGTTGCCAATACACCATTCTCAGGCAAACATATGAATTCAGCACCTCTTTTAATTCAAGTACGCTACGCAACGTGTTTTGCAAAAAAACGCAATGTGTCCACAACATGCTCCGCCCAATAAGACCACGCATGGGCGCCTGGATGTTCTTCATACATGTGTTCTATGCCATCTTCCAGCATTTGACGATGTAGCTCGCGGTTGTATTCAATTAATTGATCAATGCTTCCACAATCGAAACGAATCGGCGGAAGGTGCCCGCGATACCTTTGAAACGTTTTGAAAACATCGTTATCAGTGGGGACTTCCTGGCCCAGAACAGAAACATCTTCTTCGACAAACAACTTCATCTGTTCAAGGTTTGTAATTGAAGAATGGCCAGCAATCCCTTTGAATTTGTAGCCATATTTGGCACCGATTCTTAAGGCACCGAACCCTCCCATTGACAATCCCGCAATAAAAAGAGGAGATTGTTTTTTCACGCCAGCGATTTTCTCTTCCATGGCATCGAAGACATCCATGGCGATCCACTTTTCAAAATCATAACCATTGTGCGGAAGGTAGCCAGAGCCGTCACCCCACAGTCCGTCAGATGGCATCGCGATAGCCATCGGCGGTAGTTCTCCACGATTGATCATTTCATTGGCCGTCAAATGTATGCCTGTATTACAGGCCCAATTCCAGGCGCTCCCGTAAACACCATGAAGAAGAATTACAACAGCCAGCGTTTGGTCATCAGGAATGTTTGGCGGCACAAAAATGCAGATATCCCCTCTCCCTTTTAAGTTCGGGGTTTTTACTGTGATGAAACGCAAGTTATTGGATTCGAACCTGCTATCGGATATCTGTATTGTTCTGAACTTAGACATGCATTATTTAATCAAAGACAATTACTCCTTTAGCATTCTTCCCCTCCAACATATCCTTAAAGGCTTTTTTAAGATCCGCCAGCGGATACTTTTGAGTGATCATTTCTTCCAGCAACAAACTTCCTTTGTCATACAGCGCTACGATCTTTGGAAAATCTATTTGCGGACGGCATTTCCCGTACAAAGGGTTCATATATATTTTATCCCACTCAAAAAGATTCATATCGATGGTGATCTCTTGCTCGATGCCACTGACTTGTACGGCAGTTCCGGCATTTCTGATCATGGCAAGTGGTGCAGCCCCCAGTTGTGGTATGGCGGTGCATTCGAAAGCATAATCTGCACCTCTCCCTTGGGTTAACGCTTTTACCTGCTGAGCAGCTTGCATAAGCCCTGCGTCAGCTTTGTCAGCAGTGATGGAATGCGTCGCGCCAAAAAACTTTGCCATCTCTAAACGCTTGGGACTTATGTCCACTGCAATAATCACTGTTGCTCCGGATATCCTCGCACCCTGAATAACGTTCAGGCCGACACCTCCTGTCCCCAAAACTACCACGGAAGAACCCGCTTTTACTTTTGCGGCGTTCACTACTGATCCATAACCTGTCATTACCCCGCAGCTGATGATACTGGCAGCTTCAAAAGACATTCGTCTGGATGTATTTTTAACCACTGCTGAGGACTTCACTAAAGTATATTCTGAAAGAGTACCTAAATTAAAAGAACGTTCAATAGGCTTTCCCTTCCAGATAGTACCCGAAAGATCTGCATGACCAGGAGTGGGTCCGTTGCTTCCGGCAACTACGGGCGAATTGTTTTCACATAGGTGCTGGTTCCCTTCAAGGCACTGGAAGCAATGACCGCAAGGAGTGGCCCAATTTAAAATTACCGGGTCGCCGGGAAGAATGCCTGTCACCGCTTCACCTGTTTTTATCACAACCCCTGAACCTTCATGCCCCAGTACAAAATTTTTACCCCAGCGCAGGGAATCAAAATCTGTGTGACACAATCCTGCCGCCTTCATTTTTACAACCACCTCATCGGCTTTAGGTTCGTTGACCTGTATCTGTTCAATGATGAAGTCTCCGTGGCCATCAGCCAATGCTGCTTTACAAGTTAGGGACATGGATGATTCTTTTTGGTTTCATTCCGCTATTTGGTGAATGCGTAAGATAAAATTAATTTTCGGGTTGTTGTTTGTTTTTAGTTTTCTCCCCCGGTGTAAGCATGATCTTTGATGATGATTTAAAAGTAAATGTTAAAGGTATCTGACGCATTGGGTGTAATTCGCGGATAACAGAAATCGCCCGTGACGGTCAGGCAGAAACTCTTGACCTGTACTTCTGGCTTTTCAGGCCACACATATGAAAACTGCATGAGAAGGACCGCCGCAAGCTCAATCAGCGTCATCCATTCTGCCTGATCTGCAAGCGAGAACTGATAACGTAATAGAGGATAACACTCATTAAAACCAGTGCGATCGTGATGATAATGATTTCGGTTTTTCGATAGGATAGCAAGGGTTCGTCCATGAATGACACAGGATCGGTTTTTCCATTGACAACAAATCCTGCCCAGAAAAACGGGGATGACATCAGCGGATGATCTTTTATAAACTCTCTTTTTGCATTGGATAATGCCAAATCCTTTGATTGCCCAAGTTTGAGAAAGCCATAAAATCTTTCCATCAATAAGTAAGTCGCCTGGTCCGGCACTTTCCACAAACCAATTACTGTTGAGGGGACACCGGCGTACATGAACGCACGTGACAAGCTCATCATACCTTCTCCCCGTTTAAGCTGGCCGATGCCGGACTCGCAGGCACTGAGTACGGCCATTTCCGCATGAAGTTCCATTCCATAAAGGTCATTGGCTGTTATCTCACTCTCCACAGACGAAGATGAACTGGTAAACACGAGCCGTGAGAACAGCGGCATTTCATCGTTTACATAGGAGTGGAGCGCCAGGTGCAGCACTTTAAATTGCGGCGCTTGTTTTCTGAATAGATCAGCCGTGGAGTTTATGAATACTTTCGAGTATGTGCCAAACAGCCCCTGAATGGACTCGACTTCCTGGAGTGCACCCCTCAAAGGAACGAGATCTTCCTTGTTGGTGTAGTCCGCATTGAAACCGGCGAAATATTTTCCGGATGCATGCATTTGTTTTTGTTGCCACAACAGGGATGCGGACGGCGCATAGCTGATAGAAAATCGGTTGAGCAACATCTCCTTGTCTTCCCCGGCCGATAGCATTTCAAATGGTATATACGATAATACGCCGTGAGGAATAATAATGAGGGACGTGACCCGTGAGTCGAGTTGACTGATCCATGGAGTCACCAACCGCTGATAGAGCTTCCCTGATTTCTTGTTGATTCCATTATTTAGGATTTTGCTTCCTTTGATGATCCGATTGCGAAGGTCCGACACCTGCTCATGCAGTGAGTCCGCTGGAGCAGTATAGATCCGCGATGTATTAGAAGAAACGCAAACCATATAAATGGAAGTGTCGCCAACAAAGTATTCAATCAGCGCCTGCTGCGGATAAAGCAGTTTTGATTGAACCTCAGGAAGTGTGATGGTTTTATTCGCAATTCTAAGGTTATAATAGTGCGGATATAAATCTTTAATTTCTGCGAAAAGCTGAGCATGCGCTTTTTTAAGGTCATCCAAAACCTGTCGCTGTTTTAATCCGTCCTCGCCTGGAGACATACCTTCAAAAAGATCTTCTTCGGCAATGGTAAGCTCAGCTTTCAACTGGTGTTGTCTTTGCTGCAATTCTTCCGGTATACCCGAAAAGCTTTTTACAAGCTTCAGGTGATTAAGCAAAACGGCACTTTTGCTTTTATCCATCATCTCAAAAAATTCGTCTACGTATTTGTTGTCACCTGTTTTCTCATGAAGTTCAGAATCGATGCGTAGGGAGGTTTCATAAATACCGATAGCTTCTTCCCCAAGAACAACCTTATCTTTTTCCAGCGTGAATTCGTTGAGGGTGCTGTCGAGGAGCTGAAGTGCAAGTAGGTTCGTTTCCCTTCCATGTTGAAGGAGATCTAAATCTCTGGCTTGATCATAAAAAGCGGTTAACAGTTCAGCTTTTTGGTGCAGTGTAATTAGCATTTCTTTTTTAGCATAAACAGACTTCAAAGTGGGATTTGAAACAAAATTAACCGAATCGAGCACTTCCTGATCGGTGAGGGCGATCAACGCTTTTTGTGCAAAGCGCAGGGAAGTTGGGAAGTCACCTTGCTGTTTGTATAGTCTGGCCAGCGCGAGGTAGGAGCGGACTATAAGTCGCTTGGGGCCATAGCCGTTCCGAAGCAACTGAGCAGATTTCAGTAATAATCTGCGCGACTCGTGGAATTTACCCTCGTCCGCGGCAATCTTTCCCAGTCCCAGGTAAATTCGCCAGGTAAAATTTGGATTCTCTTTCGTGAAGGGAAGCGCTTTTTTGAAATAGAATTTTGCACTGTCAAAATTCTTTTTCCCAAGATAGTAGTTGGAAAAATCGTCGTACAAAACAATTGCCCAGGTTTTGAGAGTAGCCGTTTTCCCTTGCGATCTTAACCCCTTGCCGAGGTTTGTGCTGGCCTTAAATAGATAATGTAATCCGATGGTAGTGTCTCCCTTCTTCAAATATGCTGTTGCCAGGTTTCGATAGGCGAGTAAATAAAACCAACTTTGCTCACCTTTTGAATAACAGTCCTTATACATTAAACTCGCGATATATTGATTAATCGCAGATTCATATTCGCCCTTTAACAAATAGATGGATGCTTGCCATTGAATGATTTGAAATAGGCGCTTACATTGATGTTCGCGTGGCCAGGTTTTTATGAACGTTTCAACACTGTTGAAATTCTCCAAAGCGTCATCATATCGGCTCAGCGAAAAAAACAGGTTGGCTTGCGTAAACTTCAGGGCGAACCGCAAGCTATCGTGTCTATGCTGAAGTTGCTTTGTTAACTTTGCAACATCTTTAGCAGCCTCATTGATATAATGGTTTGTTAGAGCATATTTGGAATTATAATAAGCGTTCATTGCCCTGCGATTCAGCAAATCGATCCATCTGACTGCATTGTCTTCAATTCCACTTTGTTTAATGATCTGCTCGGCTTCAGAATATAAGGAATCGCTCCGTTCATAATTATGATACATCAATTCATAACCAGCATCGACTAGAGAATCATAACGCCGGGGCAAATACCCCGTCTGGGCTGCACTCTCGTGTGAAAAAAAGAGAAACAACGCTATGCAATGGAAAATGAAAAAAATTCCAGGCATCATTTTGCGTTCATATTATTCAATCATATATGCCTTTCCGTCTTTAAAAACAATTGGCAAGCTATACTCGGCTGAGTCTTTGCCAAAAAAGGTAGCGGTCATGGTGAGGTGTTGAGTCCCGTTTTGAAGATTAATTTCATTGTCTGATTTATAAACTGTCCACTTTGGATCGCTCTTAAAAGGAACTGGTTTAAAAATATGATCTCCCAATAAAATTCTACGAATGTCCCAATCGTTGCGGCCAATGATAGCCCACCCTTCGAGAAAGCCTGGACATTCCGCAATGATGGGGCAAGGGAAGCAGCAAGGGCCTTGGGGACTGACTGCTTTGAGCTGCAGCAAAGCGACCTCGTTAATTTTATAAAGATTTTTTATTGAAGCCAAATCGGCTCCCTTTGATAATAAGGATTTGATTGCCAGGTCGGAAGCTAAAACATAAGCAGGACCTGCGTCCGGTGTTTTAGCAGTGTCAGAGGCTGTGGAATCATCTGAAGGTGTTGTTTTACTATTGCACGAACAAAGGAGCATTGAAATTGCGAACACGGGCACAGCTAGTGCCATTGAAAGGGTCTTTTTTTTCATAGGTGGGTGTGGTTAAGGGTTGTCTCAGGGAATTTAACAAAAAAAAGCTGTCGTTCCTAAGCCACGGTTAAAGGAAAAATGGACTAAAATAAATGGTGCAGAATGAGCTTCTCCTACATAAAAGTGTCTTCGCTCAGGCCAATGTCGGTCTCTTCACAATTGTAAATTAAGATCTCACCAGCATGCGAACATCCATTTTAGACTGGGTGGTGCTGTATAGGACAGTCTCGGATGCTTCTAAACAGCCATGTCGGTCACGAGGGCATCGAGGTTGAAGACAATCAGCAATTCCATTTGAGGGTGGATAATTCTCCTCCGGCGTCAATCTTTCCACCGCTGGTATCAGCGAGATTGTAATTGTACGGGAAAGGAAATAATTTGTTCCCCGTAGCAATTCCACCCGGACCGATGAGAATCCTGTTTCTTTTTTTTATGTTCCTCCCCTCTTTTCTGCTGGCGCAAAATATGCCGGGCACATCCCTGCACATACGCAAAGCAACGAGTCAGATCGTCCTGGACGGTATCCTGGATGAGCCGACCTGGCAGGATGCAGACCTAGCAGGTGACTGGTTCCTGAATTATCCCGTAGATACCATGGCATCTCCTTTCCAGACAGAAGCGAGGGTGACCTTCAACGACGAGTTCTTTTATGTATCCTTCGTGTGCTATGACGACGAGAGCCCCGACCTCATCAATTCCCTGCGGCGCGACTTTGACTTCCCGTTAAATGATAATGTTGGGGTGAACCTCGGGCCTTTTAACGATGGGCTCAATGGCTTCTTCTTTAGCATAACACCCGCGGGGGTGCAGCGAGAGGGTATCATTTCAGGCGGAGGATCCGGTGGGGTGGACGCCTTCAACGCCATCTGGGATAATAAATGGCATTCGCATGTGGAACGGTATCC
The DNA here is from genome assembly GCA_039917935.1 of Cyclobacteriaceae bacterium. Lineage (GTDB taxonomy): Bacteria > Bacteroidota > Bacteroidia > Cytophagales > Cyclobacteriaceae > Chryseosolibacter. The sequence goes on from JBDSIM010000127.1 coordinate 16,289, forward strand.
CGACCGTTGGATCGTGGAAGTTGCTATCCCCTGGAAAAGCTTAAGATATAAAGATGGAGTGAGGGAGTGGAACATCATTTTTGACCGCTCTGACAAAAAGCGAAACCTTCGCTCGTCGTGGATCCGGACACCCATCCAGTTCAGCACAGGAATGTTCGCTTTTTCAGGGAAACTCATATGGGATGATCCAGTC
>JBDSIM010000128.1:0-17596 GCA_039917935.1 Cyclobacteriaceae bacterium
AAAAGAAGTTTCGGCTGTCATCAATACCTTTACCAAAGAGGATATCACAACCATTGAAAAATCGGGGAAGATAGCCAAATCGGGTTTTGAGCTAACGGTTGAGGATGTCATAATAACCTCCGAAGATATACCCGGATGGTCAGTAGCATCGGAAGGCACGCTTACTGTTGCGCTTGATATTTTTGTGACTGAAGACCTAAAGCGTGAAGGCATTGCACGTGATTTTGTAAACCGCGTTCAAAATCTGAGAAAGGATCTGGGTCTGGAAGTATTGGATAAGATCTCTATTGAAGTTGAGCGTGATGGGGAAGTACTGAACTCGGCATTGACTTCGCATAAGGAATATATCAGTACCGAAACCCAGGCGTTGACTTTAGAGTTAAAGGACAAAGTGGCTGACGCCGCTGAAATCGATATGGATGATTTTAAGTTAAGAATAAAAATTAGTTTGAAAAAATAAGGGTCGAAACCACAGCAGTCATTAAATGAAGATTTCCAGATATTTTATTGTTGCCCTTATCATTATCGTTGTTGATCAGACATCAAAGCTCCTGGTGTATAAGTTCATGTATCTCCATCAGGAGATCAATGTAATAGGAGATTGGTTCCGGCTACATTATTTATTGAATCCGGGAATGGCCTTCGGGATACGGTGGAATAATGAGTTCGGAAAATTGGCCTTAACGGCCTTTAGAATAGCCGCCATGTTCGGCATAGGTTATTATTTATGGAAAATGGCTACCCGCGGTGCGCATGCTGGCTTTTTATGGTGCATGGCGCTCATTCTGGGCGGAGCTGTAGGCAATGTTATTGATAGTATTTTTTATGGCGTTGCTTTAAATAATCACCCGATTGGCTCGCCTACTCCGTGGTTTCATGGCCAGGTAATCGATATGTTATTTTTCCCGATCTTCGATATTTACTGGCCTGATTGGATCCCTGTTGTCGGGGGAGATTACTTCCTTTTCTTCAGTCCTGTCTTTAACATTGCAGATTCTTCAATCTTTATTGGTGTTGTCGTTATCCTCTTTTTTCAAAGAAGATTTTTTAAGGACAGGATTGAAATAAGCGGATCGTCAACCTCCCGCAATATATCAACCCCAACTTTGAATGGGTCAGAAATAGCACCCGCTGCCCCTGCCAGACGGGTTGATCCTTTATCCGAGGAACCGAGAGAAACTGATGCCTTCTAGAAAAATTCCCTCCTTGAAGAAAATTGAATTAACGCAAAACGGGCGTTAGTCAAATTCATTATTCTTCTTACTTTTAGGAAATTAATATAAACTTAACCTCAGTAGATACATGAGTTTGTTTATTAGGAAGCCTTTGGAACTTTTAATGGCTCAGGCAGAAGATACCAAAGGATTAAAACGCACACTGGGACCTGCCAATTTGGTTGCCCTCGGTGTTGGTGCTATCATTGGTGCAGGTTTATTTTCAATAACTGGCTTGGCCGCAGCCAACAACGCCGGACCTGCTATCACAATAAGCTTCATAGTGGCCGCTTTAGGCTGCGCATTCGCAGGACTTTGCTACGCAGAATTTGCTTCCATGATTCCCATCGCCGGGAGCGCTTATACATATTCCTATGCCACCTTAGGTGAGTTTATCGCCTGGATTATTGGTTGGGATCTAGTTTTGGAATACGCCCTGGGGGCTGCAACGGTTGCCATAAGTTGGTCGGGCTATCTGATAAAATTCTTAGAATACTATGACGTTCATATTCCCCCTGAACTGACGCTCACACCTTTTCAAACAATTACGTTAGTGGATGGGTCGGTAGTGACAGGAATAATGAATCTGCCTGCCGTTTTTATAATCGTCATTGTTTCGCTCGTGCTGATTAAAGGCACGCACGAATCTGCCCTTACCAACGCCATTATCGTTGCCTTAAAGGTAAGCGTAGTGCTGATCTTTATCATTCTGGGCTGGGGGTACATAAATCCTGATAATTATGTTCCCTATGTCCCAGAGAATAACGGTACCTTCGGTGAGTTTGGATTCAGCGGAATTATCCGTGCCGCAGCCATTGTATTTTTCGCCTATATCGGTTTTGACGCTGTCTCAACTGCCGCGCAGGAAACAAAAAATCCGAAAAGGGACATGCCCATTGGTATTCTGGGTTCTCTTGTTGTTTGTACCATTTTGTATATTCTCTTTGCTCACGTCATGCTCGGTCTTGCGAATTACAAAGAGTTTGCCGGAAAAGATGGTATTGCACCGGTGGCGGTGGCCATTGCGCATACCCCCTACGTTTTTTTGCAACAAGCTGTGATCCTGGCTATTCTTGCGGGTTATTCTTCGGTCATTTTAGTAATGCTCATGGGACAATCAAGGGTGTTTTATTCTATGTCTCAGGATGGCTTGTTACCAAAGTTATTTTCCGAAGTTCATCCGAAATTCAAAACCCCGTATAAATCCAATATCCTGTTCATGGTTTTTGTGAGCTTATTTGCGGCTTTTGTTCCTGCCAATGTTGTGGGAGAAATGGTTAGCATCGGTACGCTTTTCGCCTTTGTACTGGTCTGTATTGGTATCTGGGTTTTACGCGTAAAAAATCCGGATGCGCCGCGTACATTTAAAGTACCCATGGTTCCACTCATTCCCATCTTAGGCGTTGTCACATGTCTGTTCATGATGGCATTCCTACCACTGGATACCTGGATACGTCTGGCAGTGTGGATGGTAATCGGCGTAGTGATTTATTTTCTATACAGCCGGAAGCATAGCATACTGAGAAATAAATAATTAGGCGCTTTCTACCTGATAAACGTGGGTGCTAAAAGTCGGCCATAAGTACCCTCTCCTGAAGGGTGGGGCTTTTTTCTATCACCTTCGGTGATAGTAGTGACCTTGCATTTATCTTAATGAGAAATCCGAAGCCGCAGTATCATCAGAAAAAAGAAAGATGCAAGATGCCCCAACATGAACACATGAACACATCACTCAAGTCCTTTCTCTTTCATCTTATTAAACTCTCTGATCCTTCTGACCATCGCAACGCCGAAACCTGTCATCACCAGGAAGGTCCCCAACCATAAAACATTGATAAGCGGTTTCTCCATTGCTTTTACCACCACATAATCCTTTTGGCGGGAACTGATTCCAAGGCTGAACTGGTTCGTCTCAGGGTGGATATTTAACAGCGTTAACTGAATACCGAGGTCTCTCACTTCATAAGGAATACGGCCCACCATCCTGTTGCGAATTACAAAAATCGGCTCTGCAATATATTCTTCGTACTCCCCTTTCACACGGATGTGCGCTTTTACAGCGACATCCGATGAATCGAGTTTAACAGGGCCGATCGAAAAAACACGCTCCACCTTTTCCAGGGCCGATACATAATCATTAGCGAAAAACTCCTGGTTCGCAGTCACTTTAATCTCTTCAGGCTTACTCCATTCTGCTTTTTCAGGATCGTTTAGATCCACGATGTGCGCGTACAGGTCCTTAGAAATATCGCGCTTAATATCCGGTGATGCGGCCATACCCATGGTAGGATTATCCTGAATTCTGGGAAACAATGTGTGCTTTTGCCCGCCTGTTCCGGTTAGCTGAATTTCGTAATAGCGATTCTCTGGAAAAATTTCAAACGTGTCATTGGCGTGAAACAGTTTATTTTTGTTGTACACAATATCTTTTCTTGCTACCACCATGAAGGGATCATCGGTAAATTCTATGTCATTGGGATTTACAAACCCTGCCTTCTCGCGCGCTTCAAGGCGGTCTCCTTTATATTCGATCTCGTATCCCGCCATAGACCGCGGCTCATTGATGAACAAAAGCAGATTGTCGCGATTGTATTCTTCACTTGCCTCCCGGCTGTATAACAATCCGGTATTGTTTAGTGAAACAATTTTAGAGTATCCGGAAGAGAACATAATGCCAATCAACATTAAGCCAATACCTATATGAGCAATGGCTCCACCGGATAAACCCGGGCTTGACTTTAACAAACCAAAAAGGATTTTTCCATTTGCCGATACGGTAAATATTCCTGCAAACAAAATCAACAGGTAGCCTGCATTTTTAATAGAGTCAGAACCAAACTGAAAGATCAGTACGTTCACAAGAATGACAAAGATTACCAGGGATGTTAGAAAAGGCACAAGCAACTCTTTCCCTATTTGTCGCGGTTCAATCTTTTTCCACCAGAAGAATTGTCCTACTGCAGAGAGAAGGGCTACAACAATGGCAAACCACAATTGAAATTTCGTGTAATAACCAATTTGATCAGCGGGCGGGGCCATGTTGGAAGAGCCGCCGAATAAATTGATGATGCTGTTCCATACGGGAATGGAGGTTGCCATGATAACCTGAAATCCCATCAGACAAAGCACCAACGTTCCAATGAATATCCAGAACTCCCGTGAGTAGGTTGAAACCTCTTTATCAGTTGTTGGTATCTCTTTCCAGCGGACCACGGCAAGAACAATGGCACCAAAAAGGAAAAATAGCAGATAGATCAACAGTTGTCCTGATAGACCAAGATCCGTGAACGAGTGAACAGATGAGTCTCCCAGGATACCGCTTCGGGTAAGGAAGGTAGAGTACAGGATGAGTATAAATACAGTGACCACAAGGATCATGGACGCTTTCAATGCAGTCTCACTGTTTTTGTAGGTAATCATAGTGTGTATGGCGGCAATTAAAATAAGCCACGGTACGTATACAGCATTTTCTACCGGGTCCCAATTCCAATAGCCCCCGAAATTCAAAGTTTCGTAGGCCCAGTATCCTCCCATTAAAATTCCTAATCCAAGTACAGCGCCCCCAAAAAGAGCCCATGGAAGCGCCGGACGCACCCATTCGCGATAGCGTTTTAGCCATAATCCGGCGATGCAAAAAGAAAACGGAACCAACGTAGAGGCAAAACCTAAAAACAGTGTGGGCGGGTGTATGACCATCCAATAATTTTGAAGCAGCGGGTTTAATCCATTGCCTTCTTTGGGAATAAAATCAGGCTGGCTTTGAAAGATGGGTGCGTCGTGCATCACTTCTCGTAACAACACAAAGGGAGAGCTTCCTATTCTGAAATCAAATCCTGGTAAAACAACTCCCAGGATCATGGAAGCCAAGAAAGCCTGAACAAGCGCAAAAACTGTCATCACAGGACCTTCCCAAAATTTATTGGTATTGATGATGACAATTCCCAGGACAGCCTGCCAGAACATCCACAAAAGGAAACTACCTTCCTGGCCGTTCCAAAAAGTAGAGACCAGATAATGATCAGGAAGTTTGCTGTCGGAATAACTGTAGGCGTAATGATATTCAAAATAATGATTGGCAATGATGACAAACAGCGAAATACAAATCCCGATTACGGAAGCTGCATGCGTATAGAAACTAATGGACCCATTTTGCGTCCAAAAAATTTTTTTCTCAAGAGACGTAGCATTGGTGCCTTTGAAATAAGAGAAGGCTGATGCCAGCGCAGCGACAAAAGAGGTGATCACAAAGAAGTGACCCAGATCACCGATAAAATAATGAATCATATGAAAGTACAAATTACGAAGTACGAAGTACGAAGGTCAAATGTGCTTCGCATGCTAAACGCTGACTTTTTGTTCCTGATATTTAGAGGGGCATTTTAATAATATCTTACTGGCTTTGAAGACGCTTCCTTCATAACGTCCGACAACCACTACCTTTTCGGATTTAGTAAAATCCTGGGGCATTGGCTGATTGTATTCTACCTTTTGTTTTTTTCCATTTTCATCCACCAATAAGAATGAAAACGAAACTTTATCAGCACCAGTTTCTATCCCGATGATATCACCGGATGTGTCCTTTAGTAACGCCCCTACAACATGAATATCTTTTCTATTACCGGCATTAGCCATTTCATAAGCCTTCCCAAAGCCAACATAGGTACTGGCATCGCCGGCTGTCGATACTAAAATACCGATAGCAGCGGCAATTATTATAAAAATGATGATATGCGATTTTCTCATGGTTTGAACCTCGAAATTAGCTACAAATTAGTTAGGATCAATGCAACCAACCAATAAACGATTTCCTGGGCTATTTAGTTTGGGGTTTTTCATCCATCATCCGTTCAAGCCTGGTCAATTTTCTATCCAGCATAAACAGGTAAGCCACAAGACCGGATAAAACAATCAGGATGATCGCCACCACCACATATATTTTTCCCTCTGCCCTGAAAGTATCTGCCATTTCAGGGCTTTGGGCTGAGCTGAACTCGGTGAGAAACATCAATCCAATGGCCAGTATATACTTATTAAAATTTTTCATTGTACAGTTCCATATTTTTTTCTTCGAGCGTTTTATAGCGAATTCGCAGATTAGCAATCCAAACACCAATTAAAAACCAGGAGACCACTGCCGGATAAAAAATTGCGCGCATGCGGTTATCCAGATCGTATGCATTAAATCCGGGATTCCCTCCACTTCCGGGATGCAGAGAGTCCTGGAGCCTGGGAATTATGAAAATTAAAGGGATCATGGCGACAAACGCGAAAATATTGTAAACAGCGCTTAATCTCGCTTTTTGCTCCTCGTTTTCAATGGACCCTCTTAAAACAAAATAGGCCATATATACCAAAAGCGCAATGGCGGCTCCATTCTGTTTAGGATCGCCGTGCCAGGGAGATCCCCACGTGTAGTTGGCCCACAGCATTCCCGTCAACATTCCGAGAAGGCCAAAAACCAGCCCAACATTTGCGTATTGCACGGAAATGCGATCCAATCCTGGGGTTGGGTTCCGGAGAAAAAGGATGGCGTGATAGAATGACAATAAGAACAATAGAACCATTCCGAACCACATAGGCACGTGGAAATAGATTGCCCTGACGGTTTCATTCAGAATATTGAGGCGAGGAACATCGAAAAGCAAGCCCGCTACGTGGACATAAAATAGCAATGCAACGGCCAGTATTTTTAACCAGTTTTTCATAACACATCCTGTCGTCAGGGAAACGCAAGGTAATAATCAATGACGAATGACAACGGATGAATGAAGAATAAAAATCCTCTAGCTTGATATGCCGGGTTCAGCTGCGCCAGACAAATGGGAAAAGCAGATAGGCGAGACCAGTAAGAATACAGTTTATGGCGACAAGGTTGAGTAACTCGTCATAGCTCGCAGCGCGTTCAATGCCGTCCAGAACATTTTTCGTGATCCTGATGGCCATCAACAACAGGCTGATTACAATTGGGAAACTTAATACCGCCATAAGAATACTGCTATTGTTTGCCCGCGAGGCAATTCCGGATATGAGCGTAAGAGAACCTGAAAAACCAACAGAAGTTAGGACCAATGTAAGTAAAAATAAGGGTTGGTCCTGGACAGGATTATCAATGAATATATGAAATAGTAAATATCCCGCGAGAGACAACACAAAGCATAATATGGTGTTGTAAATAATCTTAGAAACGATAATGGCCTGAGGGCTGACCACGGAATAATAATATATCGAGAGTCCTTTTTTTTCACCGATGAAACTTTTCGCCACCGTATTTACCACAGAGAATAAGATCGTCAGCCAGAACAATGCCGACCAGGTGGCTTCATTGATGGAATTATTGCGCAAGCTAAAGGTTAGGTAGCAAATAAAAATAAGGCTAAAGAGATATAGGGCTATCCCGGAAATAACGGATTTCCGCCTCAGTTCCAGGATAAATTCCTTGCCGATCAATATTTTAATTTCTGATAGCACCTTTCTGGGTAGGATATGAGGCGAGCATGCGATCGAATCTCCACGCACCCAAAATGAGGTATCCCATTAATATTGAAATGAAGAAGGCAATAAAAAGGGTTTCAACCAGACTTGCACTTTCTGGTTCTTTAAATGTTGTAAAACCATCTACAATTTCAAAATCAGGGCGTAAATACAAATCCTTATTGACATCCTGTAACTCCTCATGCAATTGGAGATCTTTGGTAAAAACCTCCAATGGATTTACAATGGTTTCGTCGTTTAAAATAATGTTGTTAGACCCACGGCTTTTTTGGGCTAATAATTGGTAATTCGAAAATAGTAATACCTTCAGGCTATCCAATTTCCGTAGATCTCTCTCCAGTCTAATTTTCCTGCTGGTTAAGTTTTGTTTATTTATCTCAATCCTGCGTTTTATATAATTGTTATTGCTAAAATAACTGACTAAGGCCTTCTCTAGAGGCCTAACAATGCCCGGGTCATAAACAAGTACACTGATCTCATAAGCGTTTTTGTTTTCAATTTCCAATCTATCAATTACCTTTTCAACAAGGTCTTTTTTTTCTGCTGTTACATTATTTAATTGTTCTCTCAAAACCTCCATCTCCACCACATCGTCCTCAGAAACAAAGGATCGGAATTCAAATTTTTGTAAATTTTTTGCGGTGTTTGCATCCAGGCTTAAAACTTCCTGTAACCCTTCGGTATCTCTTTCGCCAGCCAGCAGGTTAAATTTATCAATTGTATTTTTTAATATCTGGGTGTTCAGATAATCGCAACTAAGCACCATAGTTGATTTATAATACTTCCGATTAAGCAATTCGGAATAAATGCCGCCCAGAATGAGACCCAAAATGATAATTCCTAAAAAAAACAGTCGGTTATAAAAAAATTGGTTCCTTAAAGATGCCAATCCATAAATAATTGAATTCCCTATTCTCGAAAAGCCTCTGCCAACCCATCTAAAAAACTGCGTCAAATCGACTTCATCACTGTTATTAGGCCTTTGAATTTGGTTTTCCATTATTTGTTAGCTAAACGAAGCTGCAATTTATGCACAATATGCTTAATCTTCATATTTTTGGCCTCTTGTAAAGAAAAACTTGTCATCCACCATGTCATTACAGAAAGTCTTAATAACAGGCGCAGCTGGGTTTATAGGATTCCATTTAACTCAAAAAGCTATTAAACTCGGCTATTCTGTAACCGGAATCGATAATCTGAATGATTATTATGATGTTTCTTTAAAAACCGCCAGGCTAAATATACTCCGGACACTAGCAAATTTTAGTTTTCAGGAAATGGATCTTTCTGACCGGAATGCGATCAACCAGCTTTTTGCTAAAAACGAATTTACCTGTGTTATCAATCTGGCAGCTCAGGCAGGTGTACGGTATTCTCTGATTAATCCACACGCATATCTCGAGAGCAATATTCACGGATTTCTAAATATTCTGGAAGGGTGTCGTCACAGTAACGTCGGCCATCTGATTTATGCATCCTCAAGCTCGGTTTATGGTGCCAATAAAAAAATGCCTTTTTCTGTTCACGACAATGTAGATCACCCGATTTCACTGTATGCTGCCTCTAAGAAATCGAACGAACTGATGGCCCATACGTATTCCGCCTTATATAATCTCCCCACAACAGGACTTCGTTTTTTTACTGTCTATGGTCCCTTTGGCAGACCTGATATGGCATTGTTTATTTTCACAAAAGCCATCCTTGAAGGTAAACCCATAGCGGTTTATAATCACGGAAGAATGAAGCGCGATTTCACCTATGTAGACGATATCGTGGAAGCCATCAGCCGGTTAATACCAAAGGTGCCAAAACCCGACCCTGCCTGGAGCGGTCTTAAACCGGATCCTTCTTCCAGTTTTTCTCCCTATCGCCTATTTAATATCGGCAATAATAATCCGGTTGAACTCTTACAGTTCATTGAAATCATTGAACAAAAAGTGGGGAAGAAGGCGGTGAAGAACTTACTACCGATCCAGGATGGAGATGTTCCTGAAACCTATGCCGACGTAGATGATCTGATGAAAGAAGTAGATTTTAAACCAGCAACGCCTATAGAGATCGGGGTAGGTAAGTTTGTCGATTGGTACCTTGACTATTATAAAGTGAAAAATGGATAAAATTGGAATTATTGGTTTAGGGTATGTTGGCCTTCCACTGGGTGTGGAATTTGGAAAGGTAATGGAAGTAGTGGGCTTTGATATTAACCGCGACCGTATTGAAGAGTTAAGAAATGGTTTTGACCGTACCAGAGAGGTCGATGCCGAAGAATTGAAGGCTTCAGTGCACATGAATTTTACCTTTGACCACAATGACCTGAAAAAAGTAAACTATTTTATCGTGACGGTACCTACTCCCGTTGATGATTCAAAAAAACCAGACCTTAGGCCGCTGATAAGCGCAAGCAAGACAGTCGGAGGAGTGCTAAAAAAAGGTGATATCGTAATTTACGAATCTACCGTTTACCCGGGTTGTACGGAGGAAATTTGTGTGCCGGTTCTGGAACAAATGAGTGGCTTGAAATTTAATGTTGATTTTTATTGTGGCTATTCACCTGAAAGGATTAATCCAGGTGACAAACTTCACAGAGTGACAACCATCAAAAAAGTTACCAGTGGAAGTACTCCACAAATAGCTGAAAAAGTTGACAACCTTTATCGTAAGATCATCAAGGCCGGAACCCACAAAGCCTCATCCATAAAGGTAGCCGAAGCAGCCAAAGTAATTGAGAACTCGCAGCGCGATATTAACATAGCTTTTGTAAATGAGCTTGCGTTAATTTTTGACCGTATCGGGATTGATACCCATGAAGTTCTTGAAGCCGCCGGCACGAAATGGAACTTCCTGCCATTCAAACCAGGATTAGTCGGTGGCCATTGTATTGGTGTTGATCCGTATTATTTGACACACAAAGCAGAAAGCCTCGGCTATCATTCAGAAGTAATTCTCGCCGGCAGGAAAATCAATGATAATATGGGCATTCATATAGCAAATTGTGTTATTAAACTCATGGCCAAACAGGATCTGCCCATTAATAAAGCCAGCGTCCTGGTGTTGGGGATAACTTTCAAGGAAGATTGTCCTGATATTAGAAATAGCCGTGTCGTTGACGTAGTTCGGGAGTTAAAAAGTTTTGGGACACAGGTAGACATTTACGATCCCCATGCAGATGCTTCTGAAGTTAAGCATGAGTACGGGATAGCAACTACCCCGGCCTTATCGAAAAAATACGATGCGGTTATCTTGGCAGTAGGCCATAAAGAATTCCTGGAGTTGGATTGGGACATTATAACACATGATAAAACAGTGATCTATGATGTGAAAGGTTTTTTAGATAAATCAAAAATTACTGCGCGCTTATGAAAAAAAAGATACTCGTTACCGGTGGTGCAGGATATATCGGTGCTCATACGGCGGTGGAATTGATCAATGCCGGATTTGATGCGGTCATAGTTGATAATTTTTCGAGAAGCGACCGCACCTTACTGAAAGGAATGGAAAAAATTACCGGCTCCAAACCCAACTTCCACGAGGTCGATTGTCTGGATGAAAAATTTTTAAACACAATCTTCGAACGGGATGGTCCTTTTTCAGGTGTTCTGCACTTTGCAGCCTATAAATCCGTGGGAGAATCAGTCCAGGAGCCACTCATGTACTATGAAAATAATATTGGCTCCCTCGTAACTTTATTAAAAGTCATGAAGGCAAATCAGGTGAAGGATCTGATTTTTTCTTCCTCGTGCACCGTGTATGGACAACCCGACAAAATTCCGGTAAATGAAAAGGCCCCTTTCAAACGAGCGGAATCACCTTACGGTGCTACCAAGCAAATGTGTGAAAGAATTCTGGAGGATGCTTATGTAACCGGTCTTCGGGTAATCTCCCTGCGCTATTTTAATCCGATAGGAGCCCATCCAAGTGCATTCATGGGTGAATTGCCCATTGGGACTCCCAACAATCTGGTTCCTTACATCACGCAAACGGCAGCCGGCAAAAGAGAGAAACTCACTGTATTCGGCAATGACTATGATACACCTGATGGGTCGAATATCCGCGATTTTATCCATGTGGTCGACGTGGGAAGCGGACATGTAAAGGCTATGGAATATCTGAACGGATTGCCTGGCTCCAACGTCTATGAAGCTTTCAATCTCGGTACTGGTATTGGGGTATCGGTACTGGAATTAATAGATCAATTTCAGAAAGTTACGGGCGTAAAACTGAATTATGTAATTGGTCCGCGAAGACCAGGGGATGTTGAAAAGGTGTACGCTGACCCCTCAAAGGTAAATTCATTGCTCAACTGGAAAACTAAATATTCGACTTCGGACGCCCTTCTCCATGCGTGGGAATGGCAAAAAAAAATGTCTTCTTAATCAGGGGATGAGTCAGGCCTTCATCCAATCATATTACACCGAATGTGTTTAAGATAGCCGATCTATATGGAAAATATTAAAATGGTAGACCTGCGCAAGCAGTATCTGCGGATTAAACCTGAAATAGATAAAGCGATTGAAGAGGTGCTTACCTCAACTGCCTTTATCCAGGGACCCCAGGTAAATGAATTTGCCATTGCTTTGGCCAAACACGTTGGAACTGACCACGTTCTTCCCTGCGCAAACGGAACGGATGCGCTCCAGATCGCCATGATGGCATTGGAGTTAAAGGCCGGTGATGAAGTCATTGTGCCGGTTCATACGTATGTAGCAACGGCAGAAGTAATTGCTCTATTGAATTTGAATCCGGTTTTCGCAGATGTGGATGAAAACACCTTTAATATTACGGCAGAGGAGATTAAAAAAGTAATTACAAAAAAAACAAAAGCCATTGTGCCTGTCCATCTTTACGGCCAGTGCGCGGATATGGAGCCCATTTTGAAAGTGGCGAATGACTACAATTTAGCTGTGATTGAAGATGCAGCCCAGGCGTTAGGCGCTGAATATACTTTCCGGGATGGGATAAAGAAAAAAGCAGGAACCATGGGGGTTATTGGAACAACTTCTTTTTTTCCTTCCAAAAATTTGGGCTGTTATGGCGATGGCGGGGCCCTTTTTACAAATGATAAAGCGTTGGCTGAAAAAATAAAAATGATCGCGAACCATGGCCAGCGAATTAAATATCACCATGATATTATTGGTGTAAACAGCCGCCTGGATACTCTTCAGGCTGCGATATTAAAAGTTAAACTCAATCATCTCAGCGGCTATTCCAATAGTAGAAATGAAGTTGCTTCTTATTATGACAAATCCATTTCAAAAAAATATTTGCAAACACCCCTTCGCGCTAAAAACTCAACTCATGTTTTCCACCAATACACTTTAAAAATGCAGGGAAAAAACAGGGATGATTTTCAAAAATATTTAACCAGTAAAGGAATTCCCTCCATGATCTATTACCCTGTACCATTACACCTTCAGAAGGCCTATCAAAGACCAGGGTTCGGCACAGGGTCATTTCCAACTACAGAAAGACTTTCAAAAACAGTAATTTCGATTCCAATTCATACTGAAATGCAACCAGAAGAATTGGACTTTATATGCAACACCATAAACCAGTTTGATTAATGCCGCTAGAAACATCTTATTATGCGCATCCTACTGCCGTCATCGATGAGGGTTGCGAAATAGGAAAAGGAACCAAAATCTGGCACTTTTCACATATTATGCCCCGCTGTAAAATCGGTGAGAATTGTAACATTGGCCAAAATGTTGTGGTTTCTCCTGAAGTCATTCTCGGAAACAATGTGAAAATCCAAAACAATGTTTCCATTTATACCGGGGTAGTCTGTGAGGACGATGTTTTTCTGGGTCCTTCCATGGTATTTACCAACGTAGTCAATCCGAGAAGCGCGGTGAACCGGAGAGGGCAATATGCAAAAACGACCGTGAGGCAAGGTACAACCATAGGTGCAAACGCCACGATAGTATGCGGTCATGACATTGGACGCTTTGCGTTTATCGGGGCAGGTGCAGTAGTTACCAAACATGTGGGCGATTATGAACTTTTTGTAGGCAATCCTGCCAGACATGCTGGCTGGATGAGTGAATTTGGTCATACATTATCTTTTGATTCAAATGGGATTGGGATTTGTCCGGAAAGCCAAGAACATTACCGGTTGGAGAATGGCGTTGTAAAAAAAATCAAATGAAAAATTTCGCTCTGATTGGCGCTGCCGGATATATTGCCCCGAGACATATGAAAGCAATTAAGGAGACCGGCAATAATCTCGTGGCGGCTCTCGACAGGCATGATAATGTGGGAATACTGGATTCTTATTTCCCGAACGCTGACTTTTTTACTGAGTTTGAACGGTTTGACAGACATCTGGATAAACTTAAACGCAAAGGTCAGCAGGTTGATTATGTGAGTATATGTTCTCCGAATTATCTGCATGATTCTCATATCCGGTTTGCGCTAAAACATGGCGCCGATGCTATTTGTGAAAAACCGCTGGTGATAAATCCGTGGAATGTTGATGCGTTGGAAGAAATCGAAAAAGAGACCGGGAAAAAAGTCTATACCATTTTACAGCTTCGTCTGCATCCCACCATCATTGCCTTGCGCGAAAAAATTAAGAACGGACCAAAGGATAAAGTTTACAATGTTGATTTACGGTATATAACTTCCCGGGGGAACTGGTATCACATAAGTTGGAAAGGTGAGAACAGCAAGTCTGGTGGAATAGCCACCAATATCGGGATACATTTTTTTGATATGCTGATGTGGATATTTGGACCTGTACAAGTAAATCAAGTGAAGTCCCACCAAATTGATCACGCGGAAGGGTATTTAGAATTGGCCCAGGCTAGGGTTAACTGGTTTTTAAGCATCGACTATGATCATATTCCGGATCATGTAAAAAAAACAGGCAAACGCACCTACCGTTCCCTAACGATAGAAAATGAAGAACTCGAGTTTTCAGAAGGGTTTACAGATCTTCATACGTTAAGCTATCAGGAGATATTAAATGGAAGAGGATTTGGCATTCAGGAGGCACGCCCATCAATTGATGTGGTGCATGCTATTCGCAAATGATATTTCTGGTAGGCAAAAAAAATCTCCACCAAAAAAATTTTTTATTTCTTTCAATGAATACCACGAGTTTTGTCTACCGCAATATTTTTATTTATCGGTTTATGATGGATATTTTATATCTCGGTAAGTATAAAAAAAGATTTACAGCGGTTATTCGGCAAATCAGGAGCTTACCGCCAGATTCACGTATCCTGGAATTATGTTTTGCAGATATTCATATTGCGGCGTTTTGTAAAAAGGAAGGATATCATTGGGAAGGGTTTGATATTAATAAAACATTCGTAGGACTGGCGAAATCAATGGGCTTTAATGCCCGATGTGCGGATCTGACAAAATTGGAAGTTTTTCCAAAAGCCGATGTCTGTATCATGATGGGATCATTTTATCATTTCTATCCGGAGACCAAACTAATGCTCAGAAAAATACTGAACGCGGCTGAGATTGTTGTAATTTCCGAGCCGGTATACAACCTTTCCAACAATTCCGGGATAGTTGGATTTTTAGCCAGGAGAGCTGCAAATGCCGGCAAGGGACATGAGACTTTTAGATTTAATAAGCAGTCCTTCATTACCATGCTTGAAGAAAACAGCGTCCCGCTGGGTTATTCCATCGCGGTGATTCAGGATGTTGGAAAAGACTCAATAGTTAAGCTGATAAAAAATGAAAGCCATAGACCTTAGCATCGTTATACCGGTATACAATTCCGAAAACTGTCTTGAACAATTAAACGAACAAATAAATGATAAACTCCTCAACGAAAATTATGAATTAATTTTTGTTAATGATAAAAGCAAGGATAACAGTTGGAATAAAATAGTTTCGCTCGCTGGCAAGAATAAAAAAATAAAAGGCATTAGCCTTAAAAAAAATTCAGGTCAGGATAATGCAATTATGGCAGGGCTTGGCCAGGCAGTCGGGGAATATGTGGTTGTGATGGACGATGACTTACAACACTCCCCTGCTGATATTCGCAAATTGTATGCAAAATGCAGAGAAGGCTACGACATCTGTTACGGTTTCTTTTCAGATAAGAAACAAAGTTACTGGAAAAACGCGGGTAGCCGGCTGAATGATTACCTCGCTGAACTATTTCTTAAAAAACCTAAAGGCTTATATCTCTCTCCGTTCAAAATTATGAGGGCAAGCCTTGTCAAGGAAATTACAGAGTATAAGGGCCCCTTTCCATACATCGACGGAATTATACTCTCCCTCACGTCTAATATTACCCAGATTGAGCTTATCCATCAAAAGCGATTTGATGGGCAGGGTAATTACAACTTACTTAAGTCGGTGTCTGTTTTCTTAAAACATGTCACTGGGTATTCACTTTACCCGCTGAGATTCGCCACAGTTCTCGGAATGATGGCAGCCGGATTATCATTTCTGTCAGGAGCTTACTTTGTAGTGGATTATCTGACTAATTCAAGACGCGTAGAGGGGTGGATAACCCTGGTATTATTGAGTGTTTTTTTTAACGGTCTTATTCTAATGTGTCTTGGATTAATCGGGGAATATATTGGAAGGATCTACCTCACACTCACATCCAAGCGGCAATATGTCGTTGACAAATTCGTAACAAACGATCCTGATCAGCAGCATGGAATTTGACTTCAGTTACTTCAATAATTCGAGCTCTCTGACTCGGCCGTTAATTTCCAGATAGGAGCGCAACTTACATCGATCAGGATAACTTTCACCAAACGAACTACTAAAATCTTCCTCCTGGAGGCCTCTTAAAAAGCGCCTTTCCGGAAGGTCAAAAGGGTTACAAAACGCTAAAAACCAATCACTTTGTTAATTAAAGCTTTTAAACCTAAATTTGCGGCCTTAAATTTAGGTTGATCATGTTAGAAGGTAAAAGCATCTTAATCACCGGTGGCACAGGTTCGTTTGGAAAGAAATTTGTTGAAGTAATTTTGAACAAATATCCCAAAGTAAAAAAACTGATCGTTTACTCGAGGGATGAATTGAAGCAATTCGAAATGAGTCAGACTTTCCCTGACACTAAATTTGATGCCATTCGATATTTTATTGGTGATGTGCGAGACGCTGAACGGCTTAAACGTGCCTGTGAAGGAGTCGACATCATTATACACACCGCCGCCCTAAAGCAAGTTCCGGCTGCGGAGTACAATCCGATGGAATGCATTAAAACGAATATTATTGGTGCGGAAAATGTGATCAACGCCGCGATGGATTGTGGGGTCACGAACGTAGTAGCATTATCAACGGATAAGGCTGCCGCCCCTATTAACCTTTATGGTGCTACCAAGTTGTGTTCTGATAAACTATTTGTGGCTGCCAATAATTTCAGAGGGGCAAGAAAATTAAAATTTTCAGTTGTCAGATACGGTAATGTCATGGGGTCCCGGGGATCGGTGATTCCGTTTTTCATGGAGAAAAGGAAAACCGGGGTCATCCCCATTACAGATGAGAATATGACCCGGTTTAACATTTCTTTAACCGAAGGCGTAGACCTTGTGTTATTCGCGCTGGAAAAAGCGTTGGGTGGAGAGATTTTTGTCCCTAAGATACCATCCTACCGTATTACAGAACTCGCGGAGGCCATTGCTCCAAATTGCAGGAAGGAAATTGTTGGTATTCGTCCAGGCGAAAAAATTCACGAAGAAATGATCACTCATTCAGATTCCTTTTATACGGCAGATGTAGGTCGCTATTATGTAATTCTGCCTCAAAGTCAGAACTGGAGTCATGATGAATACCTTATAAAAAGGCAAGCGAAGAAAGTTCAATACGGCTTTTCATATGAGTCAGGTTCTAATACAGAGTGGTTAAGTAAAGAGCAACTCCGTGAGTTGATCCGAATCAATGTAGATCCAACCTTCGCAGCTTGAATT
>JBDSIM010000129.1:0-20265 GCA_039917935.1 Cyclobacteriaceae bacterium
GTAGATCCACTAACCATGCGGGTGCACGGCCTTGACGGTTTAAGGATAGTAGATGGAAGTGTAATTCCGTATATCACGAATGGTAATCTGTATGCTCCAATTATGATGATCGCAGAAAAGTCGGCCGATATAATTTTAGGAAATCAACCGCTTAAACCTGAAAAATCTGATTTTTACAGAAAGCCAAACTAAACCCACCGCACGACTTTTCTAAATACAGATTGGTGTTAATTAACGGGGGACAAAAGACACGGCTACGAATTAAGTGAGGCGAAGGGCCCTACTACTGCCAACATATAAGGATTAAACGAAGCTCATCCACATGATGATGCTTCTACGGAGATATGCGTGTTGCTGGATGTACTTTCTTCCATTTGTAAATAGGAATTTTGCAAGAATTCTTTCCTGGCTGATAGCCATCACTACAGTAGTTTATTCAGTTTTTATAACATCTGAAGAGTCTGCTCTTTATAGAATGATCGCTATCGTATCAGTGCAGCTTTTATCAATGAAAGCTATAGTAGCAGTCGAAACATATTCTTGAAGAAATAATTTAAATTTTATACAATGGTACGCTTTTTCGTCAGGGTGGTTTGGAATGCGGCCTGTTTTATTTGAGAAGCTCCCGTCTAAATCTTTGCACTGCCTGGATTTAATTATCAAGGGTGTATCTAGATTTCTAATTGGCTTATTGCTGATTTATCTTTTCAACTTTGGTAGAAGTATTACCTAATAGAATATACTTTCTCTCGGAGTTACTGTTGTTAGTAGGACTTAGCCTGATCTTGCATTTTGGTATTTTAAATCTGGCAACGGCAACGTGGAGGTTATTAGGAGTAGATGTGAAAGAATTATTTAGATCACCATACAAATCAAAATTGTAAGCTCCCCCGAAAATAGGACAGTTTAAGATTAGACGAAAGTCTTTTAACTTTAAACTGTTAACCATGAAAAAGAAGCGATTTACCGAAACACAGATTTTCAGCATGCTCAAAGAATTTAATGCCGGAAAGAACATTCAGGAGATCTCCAGGGAACATGGAGTTTCTAAAGCGACCATTTATAACTGGAAAGCAAAGTACGGTGGCATGGAGATGAATGAACTCAAAAAGTACAAAGAACTTGAAGAAGTGAACCGTAAACTCAAGCAGATGTATACGGATCTTGCCTTAGACAACAAAATGCTAAAAGATCTTCTGGGAAAAAAGTTCTAAGGCCCGCTGAGAAACGGACGACGCGTGAGCTTTTCACAGTGGCGCACACAATTTCAAAACTAATTATCGCACACTAGCAGGCCACAGAACTTTTCAACTGAACCAAAATCGCTCAACAATACGGTATGGCTATGTGCCTATGTCCCAGCTCAGTGTATCTTGATATGGTATCAGGAAATTTTACTGACGATGAAAAGACAGATCTTGCGTTGGGAGGGTGGCCCGGGCACTATCTGTCTATTATGCGCTCGTTGCCCTTATTGAAGATCACGGTGTCTGATACGGTTCGATTGTATGGCTACGAAAACCCGAAATTTAAAAGCAGTGTAGAAGGACTGAAGGCGCCTGACCAAGTGAGTCTGACCTATGCGACAACGGCAGGGCTTACGAGCCCTCCCGGAGGTTATGAAGTTAATCCCGTCGCCGATGCATTTGCGTTCGAGAACTATGCGGTACTGACGATGCCGGGTATTTTAACAGTTCAGAAAGCACCTTTGAAAGTGACTGTGCTTGATACAACCAGGATGTTTGGTCTCCCTAACCCGATTTTTAAAAGCGTAGTTGTCGGAGTCAAAAACAATGACGGTGTATATGTAGGCTATTCAACACAAGCCGGTTTAACGTCTCCGGTCGGTCAATATCCGGTATCTGCTCTCGTGGATTACCCGGTAGACAGGTATGTGCTAGAGACTTTCGATGGTATACTTACAGTCAGTGTATTCGTTGGCATTGAAGCAGAGGTTAATGAGGAGTTAGATATCTATCCTAATCCTTCGCGTGGTGACATATCTCTGAAGATGTTGATAAACGGCGACGCGCTGCAGTACACCGTCCATGATTCCTCTGGAAGAACCACGGCGTCGGGCACCTTATCTGAGCAATTGAATGTGATTGCATTAGAGGTTCCCGATGGCTTGTATTATTTGAAGTTCAGCAATGGAGAAGTCCGGAAGCTAATGATCAAGCGATAATACTTTTCGTTAAACCACGAGCAAAAGGAGAATGCGGGAACGGCTTTATGAGTGAAGCTGTTGAACCAATCAATGCTTCCGATTCTCTCGGCGGAATTGGGTCATTGCCGCAATTATTTGGTGTTTGAAATTTCGCCATCATTAGTCCGAATAACAAGTTCTGTCTTCATCTCCTTGGCCAATAAGAGGCGAAGCAATGCGTGGAGTGAATTGGGCAATCCCCAGGGCTGCAAGTATTTCAAAAGCAACAGCTGCCGGGGCGAATTCATTAATGAACGATTAATTTTGATCTATGGAACCCTTATTTGGCTCAACAATTTTCGAATTTGTTGGAGCCTTTACAAAATGGCTGTATTATTTGGTTACCAATAATATTTTGGGTGAGGAGAGGATAAGTTTCCAAGAAATTTATAGAGGCAAGAAGCGTTTAAAAAGTGTTGATAGAATGAAAAATGGGATGTCAAATATTGGAATAGGTATAATAAATAAATATTACGATGGAGCCGCTTGATCAAAAGACATATCAATACCTCTTGCATCTGGTGAATACCCATGACAAACAATATCTATATGAGTTTATCAAGCATCATACTGGAAAGTGGAACCTGAAATATCAGCGCGTGCCAGTTTACACACCTTCGCGTCCGGGAGGCATCGCTCAGCTCCTAGTCGATGCTCAAAATGTAATAGGGTTACTTAGCGAGGAGCAACGGATAAAGGCTCGGCTCGCAGGCAGCTTCACTTGATCAAGCAATTGGGGTTATGGAAAAATGCCGCTGCGCGAATGTTAATAGAATATTATGATAAATGATGGAAAGGTAAAATTCAGGGTATACGATCTGTTAAATGGGAAAGGTTACGTTTTTCTTTACAATAATTCGGACCGTAATTTTTGTCGTTTATTTTAGTGGGTTGGTGTTACTTGACGACCTACTCAATCAGCTGTGGTATATGCTCTTTATGTTTGTAGGTTTATTTTTGTCGTTGATTCCTTGGTCAGAAATAGGTCATAAATTTTTATTTTATCCGAAAAGGGAGATTGAAATAAATAACATCACCATTAATATCGTATCTCGAAATCGTCCTGATAGGAAAATATTGCTACCGCATTTGGATTATGTAAAAATCTTTGTCGATGACGCCAGGATAATCATAGAGTTTAAAGAAGAATGCCAGTTACCGAGAATGTATGAATTTGCATTCAATCTATTTGAGCAAATTTTTTATATTAACACTATAGCTATCCATCAGAATACCTTAAGCTAACAGAAAAAATATCTAAAAGTTCCGTAAGAGAAAAGTTAATCACCGCATAAGGATCGCGTCCGCAGGTAGCCATTCCATTGGAACTGTCGATTTATGTGGGTGAACTTTATACTAAAAAACCGTAATGGGAAGCAAATATTAGTCTGGAGTTGCCATGAATTTGATACTAGTGGAAATGTCAGTCTTTGGGCTGACCATTCTATTCTTGTCTTGCGCCCATTAAAATAAGTTAACAAATCATACGATAAGAATGGAAATAAAATCTTAAGTGAGTTTTCTGGTGTTGATGGTTCATTCAAGCCTTCATAGTGTCCCAAAATTAAGGCTTCTCATGCAGCACCCGTTGATCGGTGTTTACCTTTACATCTTTGAACATGAAAGCGTTGTCGCTGAGCCTTAAAGGTTTGCCGCTGGCAATGGTCACGTTCCTGAGAACGATTTCTCTTGTTCTGACATAGGGAAACGTCTCCACGTAGGAATCGTCTGTCAGACGGGAGTTGAAATTTGCAAAAATGGCGGGACCCTGATACTCCGCGGGGTGTTTGGAGTCGTCGATATGGAGTCCTTCGATGGTGATCCGTTCAGGCATATAACAGGTGTAGCCGAAATCATGCTGCCCGGAATAGGATCCGCCGATCAGGCTGGCGTTGGTTGGTCTGCCGCCTGCGGGCACGAAAGTGCAGTTGCGTACGAAGAGTTCTCCCTGCCACGTACTGCCGTAGTCGGAGCGCAGATTGACGAGGTTCCTTCCATGGATGGTGGTGTTCTCCACGGTGAAGATCCCGCTGCCGATGGCGTTTATTCCTTGATGTCCCAGGGTCGAGTTGCGGATGGTAGCATTGGCAACCCCCATATGAGCGTCGAACCGGGAAAAGATGCAACTGTCGTAAACAAGATTCTTGGAGTAGTTGGACCCCATGATTCCCCAGTATCCGCTATCGTTGATGTCGTTCGTCTGGCTGCAGTTCACGAATGACACGTTGAGGGCCCGATTGACAAAGATGTCATAGGTGCCCATGGAGACCGTCACTCCTGCTGAGCCTATAGTCTCGTACGTTTTGCGTCCAGTCAGGATGGAATTCTGTACCGTCACGTTGGAGCAGTCGCTGATATTGATGAATCCGCCATAAGGCGCACCATGGTCTCCTTCGCCGGTGACGCGGTGTTTCAGCCCTTTTACAAGAACATTGGAACGCCTGATCGCGATGCCCCTGCTATAGTAGGTGTACCTCGATTCTGCATTGTTGGCAATTGTGGTGAAACGTCCTCCGGTGATGGTTAGGGTAGCCTCGTCAATGGGAAGAGCCGTGATGTCCGTGATTTGATCGAAGTCCCAGATGATCGGAGCGTCCATGTCCACATTGCCGTCTTTGTCAACAATAAAGATATCCGTCTGCGGGGATCCACTGTTCTGATTAGGCCCAAACCGGATGTAACGTCTTACCTGTAAATTGGTGACAGTGACAATGCAGGTTCCGGGCAAGGAAACATCAATTTTCTTCTGATTTCTCTTAAGGGAAGATATCCCCTTAAGCTTGAACGGGCGCAGGCTGGAATTAACCAGGAAAACATGTGCAGTACGGTCCAGGACGCCGGTATCGTCAATGATAAAGGCAGCCGAGCCGAAATCGGTGTCCGTCTGGACGAGTGCCGTGCGGTTTTTTCCGCCGATGTAGTATGTGGCCTCCTCGTCGGCTTTCACAGAAAGGCCATGCTGATTGGCGAAAGCATGGGCCGCAGCGATGGCGTCTATATCATCGGTTTTACCGTCACCCCTGGCACCGAAGTCACTATAGCGTACCACGCCACTGGCTTTAAATTTCAGCACATCCTTTTTGGATACATTTATAAGCAATTCCCCATTCTCATTTGTGCGTACTTCGGTTTTATTCTTTTTGGATGTTATCACCACATTTTCAAGCGGGCTTTTGGTCTGCCCCTGTGCCATACTGAACACAGTGGCAAATGAGAAGAAAAATAAGAGCATGTATTTCATTACCAAAGTTTTTTATACCAATCAACTTCCCGGAAGATCAATAGGATTGTTCGATATTACATTCGTCCATGAAGACCATGATAAACCAGCAAGTTCTCACGCATAAAACTAAGAACATTTTCAATTGCATGAGATTGACTCTGTAATAATTTCAATGAGATATTAAGCGGAGATCAGCGGAGGAAAGTGTGAGTACAATGCAATCTCCGCTGGATCACAACAAAAAAGTCCCACAGAAACGTGAAGCTTTTAGTATCGCATTTTTAATACGAGGAAATTTTGTTGCCTCAAGCATCCGGTATCTCCGGCTCTACCAGCTTCGCCAGCTTTTCAAGCGATTCCTGCCAACCCAAATAGCACATCTCTGCCGGGATAGCAGACGGAATTCCTTCCTGTGTAATTTTTATTTCTGTATCGGCAATAGTTTTTCTAAGCGAAACAGAAGTGGTCATTTCTCCCGGCAGGTTTGGATCGTCAAATTTATCGGTGTACTTCAAGAACTCATTCGGCGTTACTTCCACGTATGTGCCGCCAAATGAATGGCTGTTCCCTGTTGAAAAATTTTCGAATGACATTCTGAAAGTACCGCTTTTCTCTGCATTCATTTGATGGACTGTGCAAAGAAATCCGTAGGGAGGCAACCATGACGCGATTGCCGAAGCTTGCGTAAATGCACGGAATACTTTTTCCGGTGTTGCTTTAAGTATTCTATGTAGTGAAACACTGTTGGACATAAATTTCAAATTTTAATTTTTAAATGTTAAACCTGCCTGTCGGCAGACAGGTCTTTGCAAGCTCACTTGCTTTTTTTTAAAATCACATGCGTTGCACCCTTGCCGTACAGGGTTTGCGTTTCAGTGAATCCCAGCCTGGGCAAGTCAATTCCAGCAAACAAGTGTTCTCCGGATCCGAGAAACACAGGCGAGAAAGCAAGATGCATTTCATCTATATAACCTGCTTGCAAGAACTGACGAATAGTTGATGTTCCTCCACCAATCCGTATGTCTTTTCCGTTAGCCGCCTTCCTGGCTTTTTCCAGGGCAGATTCGATACCGTATGTAACAAAGTGAAACACCGTTCCTCCTTTCATGCTCACGGATTCTCTTGCATGGTGTGTCAAAACCAATACCGGAATATGATAGGGCGGGTTGTCACCCCACCAACCTTTCCATTTATTATTTGGCCACGGCCCGCGCACAGGCCCGAACATATTGCGTCCCATGATCCACGCGCCTAGATTTTCAAATGACTTTTCGGCAAAGTCATTATCCGTTCCTTCCGTTCCTTCCCCTTTGCCATACATTTTCTGAAACATCTTTGTGGGGAATATCCACTCGTGAAGTTCCTCACCTCGCTTACCCAGCGGGTTCTCTCTGCTTTGATCAGGTCCAGCTCCATAACCATCCAGTGAAACTGAATATGCTGTTACTTTCACTTTACTCATAGTGACTCCTTATTTATGTTTCGAATATTCAATTTACTTCACTAACGGGCAAGTATTTATGGAGTAGTGCTCCATTTTTGTAAGTGATGGAACTCTGGAGTTCTAAAAGTTTTTGCTTGTTAAAAATTGAGAGTCCGTTCCCGATCGCAACCGGCCTCCGGAAAATATAATATTCATCAAAAAGATTCTGGCTGATTAATGAACTTACAAATGTGGCGCCCCCATAAACCATAATGTCCTTACCCGATTGTTTTTTCAGCGTGTGAACTGCAGCAGCCAGGTCTCCATTTTCCACTTCCAGGTTTCTGCCTTTGATGGCAGTTTGTGTGTGGCTGAAAACAATCTTGCGCATATTGACCATTCGTTGCGCCAAAGGTTGTTCCACGCTTGTGGGCTGGTTGTCGAACACATTTTCCCAGTGATCAATAAATCCCCGGGTCATCTTGCGTCCGAGTAAAATCGTATCGCAGGTGTAGGCAAGCTCAATTACCTTCTGTAAAATAGCTGCATCCCGTTTACCGATCCACATCCAGTCCAACTCGCCATTCGGCCCCGCTACAAAACCATCAAGAGTCATTTGTACCTGTAGTTTTAATTTCCGCATAGAAATCGTTTTGGAAAGTGTCTTTATCTAGCACAAATATCTGCATACGGCCCATCACATTGTGGGTATAACTGCGACAACATAGGAGGTGATTTGCGTCAAAAATGGTGGACTTCGCGGATGCAGCCTATCTGTGATCAATTCTTAGTCGAAAATTCTACCCTCTAAATCCATTTTAATCGAAAATTTTACCCGTTAAATAGCCTTTTAATGGAAATTTTTACCCCGATCGGTCGGTGTTAGTCGAAATTTTCCCCCTGGATAGCCGAGTTAATCGGAATTTTTACACCAGAAGACAGCGTTAGCCGGAAATTTTCTCCAGGAAATGGGTCTTAATGGAAAAAATGCCGCTTCTAGACCACCAATTCCCTTAATCTGCTCATTTGCAGAACTATCTTATAAAATAATGTTAATTATAATTATCAAATAGTTGATAATTGTTAACTATATTTAACGTTATGAAATCGACAAAACTAGTACTGCTGCCAAAACTTGAAAGGCTATTAGCTGAGACTGGCGAAAATATAAAGCTTGCCCGATTGCGGAGGAAACTTAGCACCGAACAAGTATCAGAACGAGCGAACATCAGCAGGCCAACTTTATGGTCGATTGAAAAAGGCTCAAGCACGGTTGCAATAGGAGCCTATGCTCAAGTACTCTTTGTTTTAGGACTAGAAAAAGACTTATTAAAACTGGCGGGTGAAGATCCACTCGGAAGAAAATTACAGGATGCAAAACTTCTGACAAAGGAACGCGCACCGAAACGGAGTAAGTAAATGGCTACAAAGAATTCTCAGCGTTCGATATACACCTATGCCAACTGGGATGGGATTGATGAGCCAAAACTCTTGGGAATGTTACATTCAAACTTGGCTCGTGGAAACGAAATTTTTTCCTTTGAGTATAATGACGAATGGCTGGAAGGCAAGTTCTCTCAAAATCTCGATCCAGACCTGCAGCACTATAGTGGGCCTCAATATCTGCCTGACGAAAAAAGTAATTTCGGAGCCTTCCTTGATTCGTCACCGGACCGCTGGGGAAGAGTGTTAATGAAAAGGCGTGAAGCAGTGTTGGCGAGAATGGAATCAAGAAAAGAAAAGACCTTATTTGAAACAGATTTCCTGCTCGGTGTATTCGATGGCCATCGCATGGGTGGAATTCGTTTTAAAGAATCAGAAGATGGTCCATTTCTTAATAATAATATGGAGATGGCAACACCTCCCTGGACTTCTATCCGCGAACTGGAACAAGCTGCAAGGATCATCGAAGACGAGGACCAGGATAATGAAGAGTACATTAAGGGGCTCAATCTTCTAATAGCCCCTGGTTCTTCCCTCGGAGGCGCAAGACCAAAAGCCAGCGTTGTTGATCCCAAAAATGAATTGTGGATTGCTAAGTTCCCAAGCAAAAATGATCAGGTCGACATTGGTGCATGGGAAATGGTTGTTCAAAAGCTTGGAAAGCTTGCCGGTCTAAATGTAGCTGAGGCGATGAGTGGAAAGTTTTTCAGTAAGCAACATACTTATCTGACAAAGCGCTTCGATAGAAAGTCTAACGGCAATCGAATTCATTTTGCATCAGCAATGACTTTGCTAGGATACAAAGATGGAACGGATTACAATGATGGAGCGAGCTACCTTGAATTGGCGGAATTCATCATAAAGAATGGTGCTCAGGTGGATGAGGATCTTGAAGAACTTTGGCGAAGAATTGTATTTTACATCAGCGTTAGCAATGCCGATGACCACCTACGCAATCATGGTTTTCTTCTCACAGAAAAAGGATGGATTCTTTCACCAGGATATGACATCAATCCAGTTCAAAATGCTTCAGGATTGAGCCTGAATATTTCCGAAACCGACAATGCCCTTGAATTCGATCTTGCCTTAGGCGTTGCAGAATATTTTCGGGTTGATGAGACAAAGGCTAATCGGATCATTAAGAAAGTCAAAGAAACAGTAGTGCAATGGAAGGATGTAGCGGAGAAGGAAAGCATCTCGAAGTCTGAGCGTGATGCAATGGCGAAGGCATTTAAGTTTTGAATGATCATGAAGATTCAATATTGCTCAGACTTGCACTGGAATTCCCAGCTAACAAAAGATACCTTAAGGCAAACCCAATAAAGGCCGGAGAACTTTCGTAGTATATCCCTTATGGAAATAGAAGAAGAATGCATCTTAGATATATCTGAATATTTGCCTATGCAGCGATTTTACATAATTATATCCTTTCTCATCTTATCATTCCAAGCCAACGATGTGAGGGCTCAAGACCTTGCAGACAGTCGCACGAGCAGTTACTACACGTTCATTTATAAACTCAATAATGAACAAGCACAAGAGCTTTATAGTGACATGTGGAATCTTGAAAATTCTTACTTAAACACATTACACGATTTCTTTCCAATAGATTCACTTTACAATAAAACGCTCCCTATAGGCCACTATCTTTTTGTAAGCGCAAAGAATGGAGACTTTAGCGGGGAGCTGCAATCTGTAAATAACATTGATATAAAACTGTTGAATAACCATCGGGACCTCATGATGGTCTTTTACGATTCAACTGGTAAAGAAATCTCTGATGCCGAAGTTGCAGTCAAACGCAAAAAGGTGCGATTTGATTTAAAGACCCAAAGCTATCGACTAAAGAAAGCAAATAAACGTGGACTTGTCTCTGCACGTTATCAAGGGCATACATCATGCGTTGAAATTGACAGGCAATATAACAACGGCTTCTTTGTAAGAACGGGCCGGAAAATCATTCATTCATTTCCGGTCAAGGACATCATATCACCAGTGATCTATCTTAAAAAAAATGTCCAAAATATTATCAATGGAGGACGACCATATTTACCCCCAATTTTTTACAAGGCAACACGTCCGCTTCGGCCTAAGCAATACCAGGGATTTATCGTCTTTAATAAGCCGGAGTATAAGCCTGGGGATACAGTTAAGCTTAAAGCCTTCATCACAACTCGAAAGGGGAAACCATTTAAAAAATCTGCAACAGTTATTTTAAAACAATATCGTCCGGAATACTTAAGTAGAAAACTTAGAACTGTCGAACCGTTCCATGATGGCGCTTACAAATTTGAGTTCAAACTTACTGACATTCTAAAACTTCAACTCGACAATAGCTACACAATTGAGTTCACGAATAAGAAAGGCCATACGCTTATTTCAAACAGCTTTCGCTTTGAAGACTACGAGCTGAAAAGCAATGCCTACTCTTTAAGGAGAGAGAACAATGGAGATGGTAGACCGGCAGCACTGTTTTTTAAGGGTACGGACTCGAACGACATGCCACTCTTTGACGTGCGCGCTGAAATTTTGCTAAAACCCTCAGCTATTAAAAATTACTATCAACAAAATGTTTTTATCAAAGACACGCTTTGGTTTTACCAAACGAAGCTTGAACCAATTGGCGAGACCAAAGTCGTTCTTCCAGACTCCATAATGCCAAGCGCTTCGATAGAATACACAGCAGTTGTTTCCTTTCTCAATAGCGAAAATGAGCGAGTCGTTAAAGAAGCGGAACTTTCATTTGACAAACATGAGCTGCCGTTCTCCATTTCTATAAAAAATGATTCATTGCTGATCAACTCTTTTAATCCTATTAAAAGAGCGTCAAGCGTGAGACTGGAAGCACATCAGGGCGATAAACTATTTACAAAACTCATCAACTTACCTCACAAGGAAAAGCTAAACAACTTTGTTGATACTTATTGGGTCAACTACGAGGGAAAGAATAAATCTATAATTGTTAGTGAGGAGCAAGACCAATTGCAAATACTTGCCACCCGAACGCAAGATTCACTTTTTATGACAGCAGAAAATTCAAGAAAAATATCATTTCGATATTTTCTGTTTCGCAATCAATCTTTGATTGATAAAGGTCAAAGTGATAAGCTTGTTATTAAAAGAAAGTCGAATTCCCATGATTCATATAGTTTGAGCGTGCAATATGTCTGGGCGGGTGAAGGTCAAACGAAAGAATTCGATATCCCGTTCGATAAAAAAAACCTCGATATCAAAATCGATCATGCACCGATTGTATATCCTGGAGAAAACACTGCGTTTGCAATTTCAGTGAATGATGCCTTCGGAAAACCCGTTGAAAATGTTGATTTAACGGCTTATGCGATCACGAAGAAATTTCCGTCACAACACGTTGTGTCCGTTCCTGATCTATCCAAACCAAAACGGAAACGAGTGGCATTTAATGAGTTCAATACAAAGCGAAGTGATACCGACATCCTTAAAAGACTTGATTATTCTTATTGGCGGAAGACGCTAGGACTGGACAGCATAACATTTTACAAATTCATGTTTCCGGATTCAGGTTATTTTGAGGACCGATCCAAAGCAGATATGACGCAGTTCGCTCCCTTTGTCATTGGATATGGAATTGAAACGGTTGCGGTAATATACGTGGATGGTCAACCGGTTTATTATAAAGGTGTAGGCACAGTTGAACCTTATTCCTTTACGATCAAACCTGGAATCCATAAAATCCAGTTGCGACTGAGAAATGCTTTGCTGACTGTTAATAACGTCAGGATTGATTCAGTTCAAAAACTGATTTTCTCTGTCAATCGCTATAGGCTTCCTAAGAATTGCACATCTGTCGAGATGCCGTATAAATTTACCGAGGATGAATTAGAAAAACTAAGTAGGCATTTCGTTCAAGTGCGGTGGAACATGCGAAATCCGAATGCCTACCTTTCTCAAGGTGATCTATTTTATGTTTTCGGAAAATCATCTGGAAATTATTACGGGACAAATCAGTTAGCAGGTCCGTTCTATCCGGGCAAGACAACATATTTTGAAAAAGACGGATTTCATTTGACTTTCGATTATGAACCATTTAATAGTTATGAGTTTAAAGAAAACATCTTAAAGATGCGTCAGTTCAGTGCTGCTAATACTTTGAAGGGTGACCGGCTTGGATGGTATTCCTCGGCTCCGCCCCCCTTTTCAGACGAAGTTTTTACAAAACAAAAAGTGGAAGAGTATTGGAAGAATAATCAAGACATACGCATTAATGCATTTAGAAGATTTCCCGAGTTTAAACAAATCCCAAATCGTATCGGAAAGCTAACCCTTGACTATTTCGGTGATGGGAATGATCAATTTCTTACGAAAGCAACATTCATTGTTAACCTAGACAACCCAGACGAATATTATGTGTTGCCTCATCTTGCGAAGAGCGAACAATTCAATGAAGGAAGATACCAGGCGGTTATCTTGCTTCATGACAATAAATATGTAAAGGCGGATTCGATCGTTATTAAACCATACGGAACGAGCTACTATAATCTTTTTTCAAAGTATAAAACCCAGGAGCCTGATTCGTTTAGCATTCATGTACTAAAGTTGATAGAAAAATGGTCTGCACCAGAAAAGTATTTACTCCGGGAAAGAGAGCTGGAATTACAAAGACTGCGCAGTTTGTACTACCAGGAATCTTCAGCCAGCTATGCCTTTACGCATACCGTTACGGGAAAAGTTACAGATGACAATGGCGAAGGCATTCCGGGTGTTAATGTTTTGGTGAAAGGAACAGCCGTTGGAACTGTCACTGATATGGAGGGCTATTATACCGTTAAATGTCCGCCCGATGGCAACCTCGTTTTTTCGTTCATTGGATATCAAACAGTAGAGCAACTAATAAACAGTGATGGAGTTGTAAACGCAAAACTGAATGAAGATGTGAGGCATCTGAGTGAAGTGGTTGTTGTCGGATATGGAGTGGAGCGTTCGCGAAGAGAACTTGCTGCGTCAACCGCGCTCGCGGGAAGGGTCGCTGGCATTTCTATCAATGGCTACGCCCCGGGTGCGGCAGATTCTGTTTCCATTCGACTTCGTGGATTGGCCAGCACCAACGGTAATCAAGAACCGCTCGTAATCCTTGACGGTCGAATTGTACGATTGAGTGATGTTAACAAGAACCTTGTAACTGCTATAGAAGTGATCAAAGGTTCTGATGCAGTCGCACTGTACGGCCCTCAGGCGGCAAATGGAGTGGTTTTGATGTCAACAAAGGCAGGTGCTTCAAAAACATACTTGAAGGAAATGAGTAAGGG
Source organism: Cyclobacteriaceae bacterium (assembly GCA_039917935.1). GTDB lineage: Bacteria > Bacteroidota > Bacteroidia > Cytophagales > Cyclobacteriaceae > Chryseosolibacter. The sequence continues at coordinate 13,581 of JBDSIM010000129.1, forward strand.
AGTTATGCTAGTTGGTGTTCTCGAAGGCGTACCCGGCAACTCCTTACGAAAAAATTTCCGGGACTATGCATTTTGGCAAACAAGTTTGCGAACTGATGAAAATGGAAAAGCAACTTTCACCGCTACATTCCCTGACGATATCACCGGATGGAATGCATACGTACTTGGAATGGGAACAAAACGAAGAACCGGACAAACTTCATCAAGTATACAATCGTATAAACCACTTGTTGCCCAAATCGTTCAGCCTCATTTCCTTATTGACGGTGACCAATCAATGGCTTTGGGTAAGATTACAAATTATAGCCAGGAAAACATTCAACTTAATCGGACTATTAAAATCAATGAGAAGTTGATTGCTGACGATGTAGTTGAGTTAAGCAATTCCAAAATAGACACTATCTCTCTTACTCCCTCAGGTAATGACTCCGTATCCGTGGAATATGCTGTTAGTTTTAAAAATTACAAAGATGGAGAACTTCGAAAGATTCCCGTTTTTCGAAAAGGTACGCTTGAAACCAATGGACAATTCTTTGCACTAGATACCGACACCACTTTTACACTAGACTTTTCAAATACTAATGAGTCGATAAAGCTTTATGCGCAAGCTGATTTACTTGATGTTCTCATTGACGAATTAACTTACCTAAAAGAATACGCCTATGAATGCAATGAGCAATTAGCGTCAAAGCTTAAGGGCCTTTTGCTTGAAAAAACTATCAGTGAATACGAAAAGACAAAATTTTCAGGAGATCGAGACATACAGAAGATCGTTAGAAAATTAACAGCAAATCAAAATGACGATGGAAGCTGGAGTTGGTGGAAAGGCGGATCGGGAGAAATCTGGATAACGTTGCACGTGACAAAGAGTCTTCTTCGGGGTGAGAATGAAGGCTACAAAACAGCGATAGATAAAGAGCAATTGATCGACTATCTTGAAAGCCAACTCACAACCTTATCTGTCAGTACAAAGCTTGATGTGATGAACTTTCTGGCAGAGCAAGGCCAGGTATTGAAAGTAAAAGAGTTGATCGATAGCATAAAGGATTCGAAAACGTCCACAGTGTACGAAAAACTACTGGCGGAACGTTTGTCCCAATCAATGGGCCATAAGGTTGACTGGAAGTGGTTGAATTCAATGCGATCAAAGACTATTAAAGGAAATTTTTATTGGGGCGAAGACAAAGTGAGCGTATACGACAACTCCATACTGAACACGCTACTTGTGTATCAAATGGCAACCAGAGACAATTCTAGAAATAAAGACATCGCTAAAATTGAAAATTACTTTTTAGAGCAGCGCAGAAAACACTGGCGCAATACGTATGAGTCATCCATCATTCTTGAAAACCTGCTATCTGAAATAATGAAGCGCGGACAACTGAATACCAAACCAAATTTGCAACTGTCGGGTAGCGTGACAAAAACTGTAAATTCATTTCCTCAAGAGTTATCAGCCAGTCCGGGTAATCTTACAATAACAAAGACAGGAAATGCGGCAGTTTATTTCACAGCGTACACCGAACAATGGAACGATACGCCTGACCAGCGAGATAACGACTTTACGATACGTACATCTTTTGACCATTCGACTAGTACATTGGCTGCAGGAAAACCGGTTAAACTCAATGTTGAACTTGAAGTCAAGAATGACGCGGAATATGTTATGATAGAAATACCAATTCCGGCAGGATGTTCGTACCAATCGAAGTCACAAAGCAGATCAAATGCCGAGGTTCATCGTGAGTACTATAACCACAAGACAAACATATATTGTAAATACCTCAAGAAAGGTAAGTACAACTACACAATAGAATTATTGCCGCGGTATTCTGGAACGTATACGTTAAACCCTGCGGTGGTTGAATGTATGTATTTTCCGACTTTGTCTGGAAGAGAAGGGCTGAAGACGATCAGTATAAAATAGTCATCAAGAATATTATCTTTAATTTAACACACATTGATGTTCTTTGTACTCCCTTCATAGGTGAGCAATTCGGGAGCGGCAGTAATTAAAAACTGCGAAATAATTAAGCCTAAACGGTTATCAATCGATAAAAAATCACTTAAGAGGCGAAGGCCTCTTTTTTTATGTCTGATAACCAAGTCATTACGTTCTGTATTTGCCAGTTAGAGCGTTTGACTAATTGGTATTAATTCTTATCTTTCTCTTAACAGTCTTCGGTTTTTGAGAAAGCACCACACCACTATCCCTTGAATGACATGATCAAAAATTACGCGTGCATCGTATTTCGAAGCATTCGGCAGAGCCCGCTGTATGCATTCATAAACGTATTCAGTCTGTACATTCCTGGAAATTTTCGATTTCAAAGTCCTTGTGGGCGACCGCAGCACGGCGCTGGATGAACCTAATACCATGATGGTGACAGAGTCGACAGCGCGCAAGTTTTTCACGAGCACGGAGGAAGCGCATGCAGCAGAGGCTATTGCATTTGTGAAGGATACTTGGCAAGAGCATGTCGATTACCCATTCAACTATTCTTTCCTGGATGAACATTTTGAAGATTTGTATCGCTCCGAACAGCAAATGAGTGCCATTCTGACGATCATGGCGGCGTTGGCCATTCTGATTTCATGTATGGGGTTATTCGGTCTCGCCGCGATCACTGCCTTGAAAAAAACAAAAGAAATTGGTATCAGAAAAGTGCTGGGTGCGACGGAAGGGCAGATAGCCGTTTTGCTTTCAAGAAACTTCTTGTTGCTAATATTACTTTCATTTTTGTTGGCAAGTCCCGCGACTTATTGGCTATTAATAAAGTGGCTCGAAAGTTATGCCTATCGCATTTCGATCAATCCGCTTTTATTTGTGCTAGGTGGAGTCGCTGCGCTCCTTATCGCGCTTGCGACCATCAGCTTTCATACATTGCGATGCGCAAGGGCGAATCCCGTCAATGCATTGCGGTACGAGTGAGTGGTCGTCTTCCATCGTTGTTCCAAGGCATTCTTGAGTTCAATGGGTTAGGTGTAAGTTATGGCTGAAAACTTCGCATTATTTTTTTTAGAACTGCAATAAAGGATCCGGCAAGCCTCTTCATCCGAAGTTGTAAGTCAAGCGCCCTGAATTTAAACCGACACTAGGCGGACCTATATTCCTGACTTGGTTTTTTACTGAAAATGCCATGTCTTGTTACAAGATTATATCTTTAGGCTTCATCCGATGCGTGTAATTACCCGGCACAGCATGCCTTACATGAAATCCATGAAGGGGTCGGGTAACCGCGCACAAGTCGCCCTGTTGATTACAGAGAGTCCATCAGAGTGTGTTTACGTCGTGGCAATTTTGTGGAAATTTTCGTGACGACCTGTATTAAGTGGCATTTTCGTGGCAAAAAACCGCGGAAATTCCGGGAAAAAGTGGCAAGGAATTGGGACGTTGTGCACTGAATAGTGGAAAAATAGGGAAATACCAGGAAGAAACTTCAAGCTCCAGCGGAATCACAGAGTAAAGACAAAGCACTTCCTGAGCCACTGATTTTCAGTGGCTTAAGTTTTTTTGTGCCACTTGTTATGGCAAATTTGTGGCAAATTCGTTTACCTAAGTAAAACCGACTGTTTTTTGATATCGATTTAGCTTTTCCATTTGGTTTTTTTGTTTTCGTAAAGGTCATTTAATTATCCTCCTGGATTCACAACTTGGTACCAACTTGTGAAAGATTTTTTTGGTCATGCCGCGTTCACGATGGATATGGTTGCTTTGCAATCGCAAAGTGGTTCAAACCAAAATACAGTTAGGCATCCCTGAAAACTTGTCTCCTGCTCGTATTTATTCTTGAAATATTTCTTTAAAATCGTAACACCTTTCTATAGTCCAGCATAACCTTCTGTTTTACCTCATTTTAGACGATTAGCTAGCGATAGAGCAAGAAAAGCAAAGTTATGCCCTGAAATAAAGAAGATATCAATGAAAGTACCAGCAAACCAGAAGGGAATAGGTGGTGAGAAAGAACAAAACTTTTTCAGCACAGCGGGTGGAAAAGCTAAATCGAACGCTGTTGAAATTCCGTCGATCACGTTGCCCAAAGGCGGAGGCGGAATAAAAAGTATTGATGATAAGTTTTTAGTTAATCCAGCCAACGGAAGTGCGGGTTTTAGCATACCCTTTCCTTTTTCTCCTTCCCGAAATGGATTTATGCCAGCGATGTCCCTTCAATACAGCTCAGGGAGTGGTAATGACATTTTTGGCCTGGGATGGCGTGCTGACCCTCCTTCCATAGCAAGGAAAACAGAAAAGAAATTACCCCAATATAATGACTTGGAAGAGTCTGACACTTTTATTTTCTCAGGTGCAGAAGACCTGGTGCCTGCGTTTACAAAACAAAGCTCAGGAGATTGGATAAAAGATGAGGCAACAACAGGTGGCGTTTTTATAAAAAAATATAAGCCCAGGATTGAAGGGAGTTTTTTGAGGATTGAAAAAATTACAGACGAGAATAAAAACACCTGGTGGAAAGTAACGTCAAGGGAAAATGTTGTTTCCATTTTCGGCAGGAGTAAAAGCGCACAGGTATCAGATCCTGAGAACGACAAGAAGATCTTTAAATGGTTGCTGGAATTTAGTTACGATGACAAGGGCAATTGTTTTCAGTATGAGTATGAACGAGAAAACAAAGTCAATATTCTCAATCAATTGTATGAGAAGAATCGACTGAACGATCTCTCCTTTTTTACAAACGTTTACCTGAAACGTGTTAAGTACTGCCCGAAAACTCATGTTGACCGCGCAACGCTGAATGCAAATGATTGGACAAACATGCTGGCAGGAATTGAATATTTACTAGAGTTAGTGATGGATTTTGGCGATCACGATGCTGCTGACCCAAAACCTTTACCCGATACGACCTGGAAATGTCGCGAGGATGCATTCTCAAACTTTCATGCAGGATTTGAAATAAGAACCTACCGGTTATGTCGGCGTGTCCTGATGTTTCATCACTTCCCTGAATTAGGTCACGAACCTTGTCTGGTTCGCTCGCTGGAGTTGAGTTATAGTTCTGGGGCGGCATTTAGTTTTTTGACTTCAGCTACACAAAAAGGATTTATAAGAAAGGCAGGTGATTATTCTGAGAGATCACTTCCGCCTATACAATTTACGTATGAGAAACTGGGATGGAATACAGAAGTAAAGTCTCTTCCAAAAGAAAGTCTTGAAAATCTACCCGTTGGTATCGATGACCCCACATACCAGTGGATTGACTTATATGGAGAAGGTGTAGCAGGTATACTTAGCGAGCAAGCGCAGGGCTGGTACTATAAAAATAATTTGGGTAACGGTGAATTGAGTAATGTCAAATTAATTTCTCCAAAGCCTTCCTTCACAGGATTAAACACCGGTGAAGTACATTTTCAGGATATTGAAGCGAACGGTCAGAAATTTTTAGTCAGCAATGCATTGGATGGTTTTTTTGAACTCAGTCCTGAAGATGAGTGGCTGCATTTCAAAACTTTTACACAACGGCCAACTATTGATGTTAGCGACCCTAACGTAAAATTTCTAGATCTGGATGGCGACGGCCTTGCCGATATTCTTATTTCTGAAGAAGAAGTATTCGTTTGGTATAAATCGAAAGGGATAGATGGTTTTGAATGTTACCAAACGCGGAGAAAATCTTTTGACGAAGAATCTGGACCCAACATTGTTTTTGCCGACAGCACACAATCTATTGTTGTAGCCGACATGAGCGGTGATGGGTTAATGGATATTGTGCGCATTAGAAATCACGACATTGTATACTGGCCAAACCTTGGCTATGGAAAGTTTGGATCAAAAGTAAGTATGGGCAATGCGCCTGTATTTGATTATGATGATTCTTTTAAACCTGAATATGTAAAGCTTGCCGACCTGGATGGATCAGGTACTACTGACATTGTTTATTTAGGAAATGATTCTTTCAAAATATATTTTAATCAAAGCGGCAATAGTTGGAGTGAAGAGAATATTATTAAAGGTGTAAACCCAATCCCTTTTTTTAAGATTGACAATCATGCGCATGTAAATATTATCGATCTGCTTGGAAATGGAACTGGCTGTATTGTTTGGTCATCAACACTACCCGAGCATGCATCGAACCCGTTGCGGTACATCGACCTGATGAATGGCAAGAAGCCACACATCATGACTGCTTACAAAAACAATATGGGGAAAGAGGTTTCTATTCATTATAAACCTTCAACCTTTTATTATTTACAAGATAAAAAAGCAGGCACACCCTGGATTACCAGGTTGCCATTTCCAGTCCAATGCATAAGCGCAGTGGAAGTTATTGATCAGATTACCAAAACACGTTCCACTAATCAATACACCTATCATCACGGCTACTACGACTATAAAGAACGTGAATTCCGTGGTTTTGGCAGAGTAGAGCAAACTGATACGGAAAATTTCGAGCACTACAGCAAACATGCAAACCCCGATGGAGGTATTCAACTTGTTGACGAAAATTTTTATCAACCACCTACACTAACAAAGACTTGGTTGCATACCGGTGCCTTCTTAGATAGAGAGAAAGTGTTAGATCAATTTGCACACGAGTATTTCAAAAATGAGATTGTTCCTGAAAAAAATCTTACAGAGCCTGTTTTCGATTTTGATTGGAATGCAGACGAATGGCATGAAGCTTTTCGCGCATGCAAGGGTATGCCGTTGCATGTGGAAGTATACTCATTA
>JBDSIM010000130.1:0-13085 GCA_039917935.1 Cyclobacteriaceae bacterium
AGAATGCCGTGACGAGATGGTTAAAGGGATAACTATTTTGAAGTGGAGTGAAGAGGAAAAAAATGGTCGCATAGGTCATGAACCGTTTGTCAAACAATTTAATCTTTATCCCAATCCCAATGATGGTGCTTTCGATGTCGGGATAGAACTTGCCGAGGAGTCCTTTATTGTTCTCAGCGTTTGGAATCTTCTTACAGCGAAAAAGATAGGTCATGTCCAAGCCTCCGGACAAAAATCATATTTAAAGCATATAGATCTTGGTCAACTGAGTGCCGGGCCATATTCATTAAGGTTGGACTATGGCAAGGGAACAAAATACATTCGTTTTATCGTAAGGTAGTTTTTAATCATGGCGCAGATTAAAAACTTGAATGCCTTTGCATATCTAAGAAACAAAATACGCTCATAATGCCCGCGACTTGGCGTTATAGCCGCTTCGATAAAATTTTTATATTATCGCATTGAATTCTTCCTGCCTATTTTGGGTTCTCTCAGGGATATTGTACTTTTGTTAAAATCCCATTTATGATAATCTTATACGCCGATGATGATTCAGAGGACAGAGAAATATTTGCGGAGATCCTCGAAGAAATTGACCCGCAGATAAAGTTGCTCGAAGCAGCGGACGGAATTGAGACAATTAATATTCTCGCTCAAGGCAACTTACCTGATATCATTTTTCTGGATATAAATATGCCTTTGCTAAATGGTGATCAGACTCTCATCGAGATCAGAAAAGATCAAAGGTTAAAAGATACGAAAGTGGTAATGTATTCAACATCGGTCAACCGGGCATCTATTCCGTCATACCTGACATTGAATGCCCAATACCTAAATAAGCCTTATACTATTCAGGAAGGGGTGCTTAGTTTGCGAAGTGTTATCCAAACGACTTCTCCCAGGGCTATTTGCTAACGAAGATCAATTCACAATTTGGTCAGGTCTCCAATTCCTGTTTTTCTTAACACTATTCCATCAATCTTTTTCAAGGTCCCGAAAGGAAAGTTGTTTCAATGTACCCTCAGGCAAACCGTAGCTCATGGATGAGAATACAACACCAATACAAAAGAGAGTATATAGCGTTTGTCTAAGTTTTGTGCTTCGGATGACTATTTCACTTTTCTATCCAACGCCCATTTAACATTACCTTTTTCACATTACGCATTGCTCTAATATCCTTCAGTGGATCGCCCTCTACTAAAATCAAATCGGCAATTTTATCTTTTTCTATACTCCCTAATCTTTCCCCGATTCTGAAAAAGCGTGCGTTTTCCATAGTGGCGGCTTCGATAACTTCCATGTTACTAAGGCCAGCCTCCTTCAGTAATTCCAGTTCCCGAAAAAAAGCAAAACCAAATTCGGCATACGGAACATACGTGTGAGAGCCCACGACGAACCTAACGCCCCCCCTGTTCGCAGCACCAACAAACTTCAGCATATTAGCAAATCCCTTCACTTCGATGCTGTCGCTTTTGTCAGCCCGCCGTTCGAAAACGGCAAGGGTAGCACTTACGAAAGTTTTTTTATCGGATAAAAATTGAATCAAAGAATCTGCCGTCGGATTGTTTTCAAAATTTAATGAATTCCATACTTCGTACCTTCCTCGTTTCCTGGCGTCGTTATCAGCCATAACATGCTGCTTGTATTTTTCGGCCTCCCTCAAGGGAAGTAGACAGGTGCCGAAAGAAGTGATGTGTTCAATGCCATCCAACCCTGCATCAATGGCGTCTCTGGCATTGGTTATTTCAAGGTGTGCGGTCACCGGAACTCCGTAACGGTGGGCAACATTGCAGATTTCACGTATCATTGCAATTGACAAACCATAGTATACTTTAATCACTGAGGCACCTTCACCCACAAACTTCACCACAGCCAACCGTGCTTCACTAGCATCTTTTATTAGATAAGAATCGGCAGGATAAGCTGGCGGGTAAGTGTCAAAATGGGGACCCGCGAGAAATAGCCGCGGGATAAATTTTCCGGAAGAACGGATGCTGTCATAAGACTCAATCCACTCCCCTGGATCGCGTACCGAGGTCACTCCATTCTTCAGATACAGGGTAGCGAGGTCATAGCTGTCTTCATTGTGGTAATGGGCGTCAATCAATCCTGGCAAAAGGGTAAGACCTTTCACATCAATTACGTCGGCTCCTTCCAAAATATCGGAGTCACCCGCTTCCCCTACCCACTCAATTTTATTATTGCGGATCAGGACACAGGAATTTTTAAGCGGTTCACCACCATTACCATCAATTAACGTTGCACCAACCAGAGCAATAAACTTATCTCCCTTCGGGATTTCAGCTTTATTTACTTCAAACAGGGTTACTTCAGGATTCACTTCCCCGTCTTTTTCACCGGAATCACACGAACACAAAATAACCGCAAGGACCAGGAATAAGTATGTTGATTTTATCATTTCAGGGATAGTGAAAGCCAAATATTTATTTTAAGATGAAACCAGGCGACTATTCAGAGTAAGATTCTTTCTTAGAAAGATGTTTTCTTAAATCAATGTCAATACTCGCCGAATAGTTGACCAAACAAGGTAAGACTGTCGCGTACTCATTTTAACCAAAAATAGTTTTTGATGTTTTACTTTATTAAATAATTTCCTGACGGCATTGCACAATCTCTATTAAAAGTTTTATCCATTAATTTATTCGGGCGTTCTTCATCCATTTTCTTTCAATTATTCCGTACCCAGACGCCATTTATCATAACCTTTTTTACATTTCGCATGGCGCTAATATTTGCGAGAGGGTTGCCCTCCAATAATATGAGATCAGCCAGTTTACCCTTTTCAATCGTGCCTAACCTTTCTTCAATGCGAAGAAATCGGGCGTTTCTTATTGTGGCTGCTTGTATGATATTCATTGCGCTCATGCCAGCTTCGTGAAACAATTCAAGTTCACGGAAATATGCATAACCCGTTTCAGCGTAAGGAACCCATGTGTGTGATCCCACAACAATCTGAACACCCTCTTTGTCAGCCATGCCTGCAAACCTGACCATGTTAGAAAAACCGTTGACTTCAATGCTATCACCTTTATCAATTCGCCTTTCAAAAACCGCCAACGTCGGGCAAACAAAAGTTTTTTTCTCTGATAAAAATTGAATGAGTGAATCAACTACTACATTATTTTTTAAACTGAGGGAGTTCCAGACATCGTATCGGCCGCGGTTACGGGCATTGTTGTCCGCGGTGACAAGCTGCTTATATTTTTCGACATCTCTTTGGGGAAGCAAACATGTAGCGAAAGATGTGATGTGTTCAATGCCATCCAACCCCGCGTTGATAGCATCTCTTGCATTCGTGATTTCCAAATGTGCTGTTACAGGAATGCCATATTCATCAGCCGTTTTACAGATCTCGCTGATAATGGAAATGGACAAGCGGAAATATACTTTGATGGCGGTTGCTCCCTGACTGGCAAACAATTTCACCGCGAGACGACCCTCTTCAGGATCTTTAACAAGGTATGAGTTATCTGGATAAGCGGGTGGATACATATCGATGTGAGGACCGGTAAGGAACAGCCTTGGTATGGGCTTGCCGGTTGCTCTGGCGGAATCATAATAATCTATCCATGCACCTGGATCGCGAACACTGGTGATGCCCCTGGTTAAAAACAACGGTGGCATCTCCTTGCTATAACCGTTATGATAATGCGCATCAATTAATCCAGGGAGCATTGTCATTCCATTGGCATCAATGATTTCAGCCAGTGCAGGAATTTCCACTTCTCCGGATTTACCCGTAATTTCTATTTTGTTGTTCCGGACAATAACACATGAATTTTTTATGGGGTCCGTTCCGGTGCCATCAATTAACACTGCACCAACAATAGCCCATACCTTATTGCCTTCGGATATTTCTTCCTTATTTAATTCGTGAATGATGGTTTTTGTATTTCTATTGGTAAATTTATCTGCGCCATTGCATGAGAGTAGTGCCCATGTAAGGAATAAAAACCGCTGTGCCTGGCTCATTTTGTTTTCAGATTCATGTAGCAAAAATTCAAATACAACATGCTAAAATTACTAAGAATCCCCCTAACCTTTTTAATATTATGCTTTCCGGTTATTGGAGTTTTTTCCCAAAACCCCAATTACGACGAGTCCCAGGTTCCTCTTTACAATCTTCCCGATCCCCTCATCCTTTCCAATGGTAAGGCTGTAAAGGATTCAAAGACCTGGCAGGAACAAAGAAGGCCGGAAATATTGCGGATGTTTGAAACACAGGTTTATGGAAAAGCCCCTGGTAAACCAGAATCACTGCGTTTTGAAGTCAAATCAATTGACAATAATGCATTAAACGCTACAGCCACACGTAAAGAGATCACGGTTCTTTTTTCGGGTAGAGATGACGGACCAAAAATGGAGATATTGGTTTACCTTCCAAAGGATCAGGGTAAACCGGTTCCACTGTTTGTGGGATTAAATTATTTTGGAAATCAGAGTATTCACAAAGATCCCGGGATTACGATATCTAACCAATGGATGAGCGAAAGCAAGGAGATGGGTATCGTTCATCACCGAGCAACCGAGGCGTCACGTGGGGTAAGGGCAAACCGGTGGCCGCTTGAAAGGATTCTTGAGCGCGGATATGGTCTTGCTACCATTTACTACGGCGACATCGATCCTGATTTTGATGATGGATTTCAAAATGGCGTTCACCCATTATTCTATAAAAAAGGCCAAACCCGGCCCGCAGCTGATGAATGGGGTGCTATTGCCGCATGGGCATGGGGTCTAAGCCGTGCTATGGATTACTTTCAAACCGATACTGAAATAGATAGTAAAAATATAGCGGTCATGGGTCATTCGCGGATAGGTAAGGCTGCCCTATGGGCAGGAGCCCAGGATGATCGTTTTGCCCTCATTATTTCAAATGATTCAGGATGCGGTGGAGCCGCGCTTTCTAAGCGTACGTTTGGCGAAACTGTTGCCACAATCAATAAAAGTTTTCCTCACTGGTTTGCCGCTAACTTTAAAAAATACAATGACAAGGAGGAAGATTTACCAGTAGATCAGCATATGCTGTTGGCCTTAATGGCCCCGCGCCCATTGTATGTGGCCAGCGCACAAGAAGATCTTTGGGCAGATCCCTACGGAGAATTTCTTTCTGCTAAATTAGCAAACCCCGTATACAAACTTTTTGAGAAGGATGGTATACCTTCTGAAGATATGCCTAAAATTCATGAGCCTGTGATGAAGACCATCGGTTATCATATCAGGGCAGGAAAGCATGATGTAACCCTTTATGATTGGGAACAGTTTATGAATTTTGCAGATATGCACCTGGGAAAATAATGGTTTTAAATGTCAAAAGGCACCCATTGCGGGCATGATAATTTAGCATAAGGTTAGGTTGAATTAACCTTGATCCAAAATGCCTTTTCTTATTATTTTATGAATAAGATGTTTTACCGAAAACCTGTTTTTTCAAATCTGGCTTCTCCTTTTATATTTAAACTGCCGTCCACTTCCTCCCTTAAAAAAGATCAAAATGTTGAGACATTACGAGGGATGGCTATAATTTTGGTTGTTTTTGGGCACATGATAGGTTTTGACAGTACCGGTGGAATGAAGGTAAGCGATGATTCTATTTTCCGGTATATGTACTACACGCTGGAATATATACGTATGCCCCTTTTTACAGTTATCTCCGGTTGGGTTTATGCCAATAAACCAATCTTAAATACGAACCACACAAAATTTATTAAAGGTAAACTGAGAAGACTGATCTTGCCCATGTTTGTTATCAGTACGCTGTTATTTCTTTTTAGAATGATTATTCCTGGCACCAGTTCCAAGCCTCAGTTATCAGACTTACCACTCAATCTTATTTTCCCATATGATGTTTTCTGGTATCTCTACTCGCTATTTCTAATTTTTCTGGTCATTACCGTATTAGACAGGCAAACCTATTTTCATAAATTTTCGGGATGGCTCACAACCCTCATCACCGCTTTTGGATTCTTGTTTATTACGCGCAATTTTTTAGAAGCAGTTCCGAATCTTTTCAGCTTTAAAGGAGCCGTTTATCTATTTCCCTTTTTTATGATAGGCATTGGCATTTTCCGCTATAAGGCAATGCTATTAAATGATAAAATAACATTCGTTTTGTTAGCTATTTTCGTTGGAGGCCTTGTTCTTCAGCAAATGATCTGGTTTGATTATTTTCCGGAACAACATAAGCAGAGTCTGCTGGGAATGTCTATCGGTATCTCAGGTGTGTTGTTGCTGTTTAAGCTAAAATTAAGAAACAATCTGCTTATCTGGATAGGTGGTTTTGCGTATGGAATTTTTTTGTTTCACGTTTTTTTTACCGGCGGAAGCAGAATCGTCTTGTTAAAACTAGGTGTCCAGAATCCATGGGTCATTTTGACGCTGGGAGTAATCTTTGCAATACTTTTTTCAATCCTGGCTGAAATGGTAATAAGCCGATCTAAAATTTTACGCTATGCGCTCCTGGGTTTGAAGAAAAATGAGAAATAAGAAGGAAGTACTACCTTGTAAAACTAAGTAGAATTATCCGGCATTTTCTCAACAGGTGACCATGCAATACAAGGACTATTATCAAATATTAGGTGTGAACAAAAAAGCCACTCCGGAGGAGATAAAAAAAGCCTACCGTAAAATGGCAATCAAATATCATCCCGATAAAAACCAGGGCGTAAAAAGTTTTGAGGAAAAATTTAAAGAAATTACGGAAGCAAACGATGTTTTAAGCGACCCCGCAAAGCGAAAACAATACGACACCCTGGGCGCTAATTGGAAACAATACCAAAATACCAGCGCTAGACCCGGAAGTTCTCCAGGTGCTGGAAAAAGATATAGCAATAAAAACAATGGGGATCCCTCGGAGCGTTTCGATCCTTCAGGATTTTCAGACTTTTTTGAATCATTTTTCGGACGAAGTCGCCATCAGTCAGGTAACCCTTTCGAAAATGAATTTGCCTCCCCTGCCGGGGATCTGACTGCCGACATCTCAATTTCTCTGGAAGAGGCCTTTCACGGTACGGAACGAATCATTGATCTTGGAGGGGAAAAGATCAAAATTAAAATAAAACCGGGAGCCTATGACGACTTGAAATTAAGAGTAAAGGGCAAAGGACATAAATCTCATACTGGAAAAGCTGGCGACCTTCATCTGAGTATTCGGATTCAAAGCGATGGAACATATGAACGCAAAGGGGATGATATTTATATGGATGGTCAACTTGACCTTTTCAGGGCGCTGCTTGGGGGGAAACAGGAAATGACTACACTGTCCGGCAAAATTAACATCACCATAAAGGAAGGTACTCAAAATGGCAAAATTGTCAGATTAAAAGGGAAAGGAATGCCCGCCTATGGCAAAAGCCACGAGTATGGTGATCTCTATGTAAAACTCCTGGTTAAAATGCCGGAACGTTTAAGTACATCCCAAAGGGATGTGCTTCAAAAATTAAGAGCCAGTTTTTAAACCGGTTTTTACAGCAGCCAGTCTTAAAAGACCGATCAGGCTAATAGTCAATTTGACCATTACCAATATCGCTATCAAACCGGATAAATTTGTTTCAGATCATTATATGACAGAACAACCGGTTGATAAGTCCGATTAGGACCCTTAGACCCAAAGCTATGACCACTTCAAAAATCATTATACATAAGGCAAATTACCCGTCGTAAGCGGTAGTACGCTTCCCGATAAAATATCATACTTTCAAACCCGCAATCGGCACTTATAATTGAAAGATTAGAAATGGGTTCTTTGTAATTGAATTTAACCTTGGCTCTTAATGTGAGAAAGCTATTTGTATTAACTATTGTTTTATTTTCTTTTTTACCCGGCTCCGCTCAGGAATCCGGCAATCATTCTAAACTGAAAGTATTCATTGATTGCCAAACCTGGTGCGACCTTAACTATATCCGGAGTGAAATTAATATTGTAGACTTTCTCTTAGATCGCAAAGCCGTGGATGTGCACGTATTGATTACTTCCCGGACCACGGGCAGTGGTGGAAGTCAGGGACAGCTAATTTTTTATGGTCAAAATCGGTTCTCAAACAGCATTGATTCCCTTTGGTTTAATACTCAACCCAATGCTACCGAATATGAAGTAAGAAATCAGTTGGTGAAATATCTTCAATTGGGTTTGGCCTTTTATATCGCTAAGACCAGTTCAGTTGAAAATATGAAAGTATTTACTAAATCAGAAAGAGGTCCGGTTGAACTTGTTCAAACAGATGACCCATGGAAATATTGGGTAATCAGAGTGGGGAGCAATGGAAACTTCCGGGTGGACCAGGTGTATAAACAATATCGGCTGAATGGGAACTTCAACATAAGCCAGATTACAGACAACTTGAAAATCAGATTTGCGTTCACGGGTGGAAAAGATTTTTCGAAATACACCATTGTGGATTCCACATCCGTTACTGTTACCAAAATCCAGAATCAAGATTATAGTGCTTTTCATCTTTTGGTAAAAAGTATAAATGAGAAATGGTCATATGGGTATGAAACATCATTTTCAAGCAATACGTTTTCAAATATTAAATCGCGATTGTATTTTGGTCCCGCCATTGAATACAGCTTTTTTCCTTATCAGATGGTTAATACGAAATTTTTAACCTTGCGGATTGGACCGGAACTGCGCGATAACCACTATTACGATACCACGATTTACAACAAAAAGGAAGAATTATTGTTCGGACAAAAAACCGAACTTTCGCTGTCCCTAAACCAAAAATGGGGCTCAATAAATCAGGGTATAATTTACAGAAATTATTTCCACGATTCTCATTTTTATTATGTCAGTGTGAATGCAGGAGTCGACATCAGAATTACCGGAGGGTTGAGTTTCAATATTAGTCTTTACGGAGCTCTGGTTCATGACCAGATTAATTTAAAAAGGGGAGAGGCTACCAAAGATGAAATTCTTACCCGGGTTCGCCAGCTAGGGTCAAATTACAATTTCTCTACCTGGTTTGGCTTAAACTATCGGTTCGGTTCAAAGTTTAATAATTTTGTAAATCCCCGGTTCAACTAATCCGAGCTGCGACGGTTTTATAGCACTGCCGGTCTGCTTGAAATAATGTTTCGACAAACCTGTTCTCCATTATTCCAAATATTCAATTACCTTCAATGCGTTTTAGCATGATATAATGATTAAAATCAACTTTGAATTAAAGGCTGCAGACCTAACCCATAAGCTCAAAAAATTCTGGGAACTTTCTGGAGAAAAGATACAGCTCATTGAAAAGTATTACGATGAAAGCAAAGGGTCACCTGTGTTTACCCTGAATGGAAAGTATTCAACCCGCGGCTGGACTGAATGGACACAGGGATTTCAATATGGATCCGCCATTTTACAATACGACGTTACGGGCGAAAAGTCATTTTTAGCCGAGTCCCGGAATCAAACAGTAGAAGTAATGGCTCCTCATGTAAGTCACATAGGTGTACATGATCATGGCTTCAATAACATGAGCACTTATGGAAGTTTACTCCGGCTCATGAAAGAAGATAAAATTCCATTTCATGAATGGGAAAAAAATTTTTATGAGATGGCTTTGAAAATCTCCGGGGCTGTACAAGCTAGCCGGTGGACAGTAATTAAAAATGGGGGGTTTATTCATTCCTTTAATGGGCCCCACTCCCTATTTGTCGATACAATTCGATCCTGCAGGTCTCTCATTGTCAGTCATGCACTGGGCCACGTTTTTCAGGGAGAAGGTGATATTAAGATCAATTTATTGGAACGCGCCCTTCAGCACATGCAGGCTACTGCCAATTATTCTGTTTTTTATGGCGAAGGACGCGACACATATGATGTTCGGGGAAGAACTGCACATGAATGCATATTTAATGTTAAGGATGGAAATTTCCGCTGTCCAAATTCACAACAAGGATACTCTGGATTTACTACGTGGACACGAGGCCTCGCCTGGGCTATGTGCGGATATGCCGAACAACTTGAATGGATAGAGATATGTGAAGAAACCGAACTGCAAAAGCTCGGGGGAAAAGAGACTATTATTTCTTTCATGCTAAAAGCCGCCAAAGCCACAGGTGATTTTTACATCAAAAACTCACCCACCGACGGCATTCCGTATTGGGATACGGGGGCTCCAGCCCTCAACAAAATTACAGATTATCTAGATAAGCCTGCCGATCCATTTAATAGTTTTGAGCCCGTAGACAGCTCCGCCGCTGCCATCGCCTGCCAGGGATTACTTCGCCTGGGAAAATTTCTCGAGTTAATGGATCCCAAAGAATCTAAGCGCTACTGGCAAGCGGGGCTAACCGTTTTAAATACTTTATTAGACGAGCCTTACCTCAGTACCAATTCACAACACCAGGGGCTCATTTTACATTCAATCTATCATCGGCCAAATGGTTGGGATTATATTCCGGAAGGAAGCAAAATCCCGAACGGTGAGTCTAGTATGTGGGGTGATTATCATGCAAGAGAGGTGTGCCTTTACCTTCACCGGATTATTCGCGGCGAAAAATATTATACCTTCTATAATTGCCTTTCATGAGCGTGAAGAAAATAGCTGACCTTTCTCAGTTGTGTATTCACACCATTACCACCAAACCCTGGAGTGTTGAAGATGCTGCGAAACATTTTTCCGCTGCAGGGGTAAAAGGCATTACTGTCTGGCGTGATGCACTGCAAGGAAAAAATATCAGCCAAACAGGAAAACTTCTGCGCGATTCCGGATTACAAATAGTGTCCCTTTGCCGCGGTGGATTTTTCCCATCCATAGAAAAAACAAAACGACAAGCCGCCATCGATGATAATAAAAGGGCGATCGATGAGGCGGCTGAATTGGGAACCAACATGATTGTACTGGTTTGTGGTGCAGAGCCAGATCAATCACTGGAAGATTCGCGCAAACAAATTCAGGATGGGATTGAAAGCGTCATTGGACATGCAGGAAGTGCAGGCATAAAACTTGCGATTGAACCACTTCATCCCATGTATGCAGACACACGCTCGGCCATCAATACGCTGGCACAGGCTAACGACATGGCTTGTTCAATCGATTCACCCTGGGTGGGTGTCGCTGTAGATGTCTATCACCTCTGGTGGGATCCGGCACTCAAAAATGAGATCTACCGTTGCGGGAACAACGGCCATTTGTTGGCTTTTCACATTTGCGACTGGAACGTTCCAACCACCGACTTTCTGTTGGATCGAGGCATAATGGGAGAAGGTTGCATACCTATTAAAAAAATCAGGTCATGGGTTGAGACTGCCGGGTTTAAAGGGTATTATGAAGTAGAAATTTTTTCAAATAAATACTGGCAGGCAGATCAATTACCTTATCTTCAAAAAATTATTTCAGCATATAAAGAGAAAAGTTAACCAGCATGATACTAATTATTTGGCAAAACTCACCTTAGATAAATGTTTTAAAAAATTGAAAAGCCTTTCAGGGTCGTGAGTGGGTATGCCGAACAGTGAAGACGTTGCAATTGGTAAAATGGAAGTAATGGGTTATGAAATAAAAGGAAAGGGAAACGGGATGGCTAATGGAAAACAAAAGTTAACGTTTAGATTTGAAATAGGGAAAACTGATCGACAATGAAGCAACATACAATAGGCATCATTATGAATGGTGTAACGGGGCGGATGGGAACCAATCAACACCTGTTGCGATCAATGGTGGAAATTATTAAACAAGGTGGGGTAAGGGTAGGCGCAGATGAGATAATTATGCCTGACCCAATTCTTATCGGTCGGGATACGAATAAACTTGAAAGGCTTTGTACTCTTTCCGGAGTAAAAAAAATGTCGACAGATCTTGACAAAGCGCTGGCCGATCCCCACAACATCATATATTTTGATGCGCAGACAACAGGAAGAAGGGCGGATGCTATTCAGAAAGCTGTAAAGGCTGGCAAACATATTTATTGTGAAAAACCAATTGCAGTGGATACGAAGACGGCTTTGGCGCTGCATCAGTTATGTTTAAATGCGGGCTTAAAAAATGGTGTTGTCCAGGATAAGCTATGGCTTCCCGGAATCCTGAAATTAAAAAGACTTATTCAACAGAAATTTTTCGGAAAAATCCTTTCAGTCAGAGGGGAATTTGGATACTGGGTGTTTGAAGGTGAATCCATACCCGCACAGCGTCCCTCCTGGAACTATAGAAAAGAAGACGATGGAGGGATCATTGTCGATATGCTATGCCATTGGCGCTATGTACTTGACAATGTCTTTGGAAAAGTGAAATCGGTCTCTTGTCTCGGTGCCACGCATATTCCGCAACGAATTGATGAACAGGGGAAAACCTATCAGTGCACCGCAGATGATTCTGCCTACGCTACCTTTGAACTGGAGAATGGTATTATCGCACATTTTAATTCTTCATGGACTGTTCGGGTGAGACGCGATGACCTGTTAACGCTTCAGGTTGACGGCACCAAAGGTTCCGCTGTAGCAGGGTTACGTGAATGTTACATCCAACATTATGGCAATACACCTAAACCTGTTTGGAATCCTGATATTCAACAACCGATTAACTTTTTCGAAGGGTGGTCCAAAGTCCCTGAACAAGAATCATACGATAATGCTTTTAAAGTCCAATGGGAATTGTTTCTCAAACATGTCGTGAAAAATGAACCTTTTCCGTGGGATCTCCGGGACGGCGCAAGGGGGGTGCAACTGGCAGAAAAAGGTTTAGAAAGCTGGAGTAAACGTTGTTGGGTCGATATCCCTGAATTATAAAATCACGCCAAATGAAAAAAGTCGCATTGATCACCGGTGGGAGCCGTGGCATTGGCCTGGGCATTGCACAGCATCTCGCTTTAAACGGTTTTGACCTTGCGGTAAACGGCATTCGGCCAGAATCAATTGTAAGCGATGTATTGACGTCGTTGCGCGATGCTGGTGCGGATGTCTTGTACTGTCAGGGAGACATTTCATCTTCGGGTGATCGACAACAAGTATTAAAAAAGATAAGAGATCACTATGGCAGATTAAATATACTGGTAAACAATGCAGGTGTTGCACCTAAAGAAAGACGCGATATTCTACAAGCAACAGAAGAAAGCTTTGACCACATAATTTCCACAAACCT